>JAIQFL010000529.1 GCA_020073365.1 Terriglobia bacterium
CCAGAAATATGCAGGAATGATTTAGAAACTGGTGTAGAGTGGTACCGCGTCCTCGCCAACTGGGGGGCGTTCCCCCCAGACCCCCTCGGAGGGCGTGCCGCCCCCCGCATCCCCCCTGCTAAAACCCCATCCTACTGGTGCACTACCAAACCGACCGGCGCGGTGTTATTTCTCGGCGGCGCTGACAAGATCGGTCAGTTTCCGAAACGCCGTTACTCGTTCCCAAACCAACCAGTCTGCTAAACGGCACTCAGGGAAGTGCGCCTGGAAGAGCCCATTCATCTGGTGGCAAACGCCTCGGGATTCGCCGCGCGGTTTCGAGTGCACTGAACCGACGGGGGGCCGGCCGCTACTTCCTCGTCAGGGCGGCCGCCAAAAACCGGAGTTCGGACTCCACCTCGCCGGGATCGGCCACGGTGTCGGCGATTTCCTGTCGAAAGAGTTCGCGATACCTCTTGCGAAGCCTGTGAATGGCCACCTTGAGCGCTCCTTCTGACGTGCTCATTTCGCGAGCCAGGGCGGCATAGGGCGCGTCGGACTGTCCGAGAAGGAACACCTTCAACCGTTCGAAATGCTCCGGGCGGCCGTGATGCACGAACTCGTTGCGCAATTTCTCCACGACTCGATCGAGCACCGAAAGCGCCCAGCGCCGTTCGAAGACCCACTCCGGCGTCTCATCGTGCGCGGGCTCGCGTTGGTAGCGGTCTTCGCCGGATGAGAATTCGAGGGAGAGGACGGTCCCGCCGCCGCGCTTCTGCGCCCGATTACGGTCTGCCTCGTCGGCCAGAAAGAATTTCATTGAGGTGAGAAGAAACGCCCGAAACCGCCCCTTCTCCGGATCGGCGCGATCGAGATATCGGCCTTCCAGCACCCGGATGAAAAACTCCTGCGTGAGATCCTGCGCCTGGTCAGCCGCATAGCCGCGCCTGCGAACATACGCGTATAACGGATACCAGTACCCCTCGCACAGTGAAGCCAAAGCGGAGCGGGCCTCCTTCCGATGTGGATCGCCGGCAGCGACCACCAGCGTCCACCGTGTAGTCGGGAATTGGGATGATCCGGGCAACGTGTGCATGGTCCGGCCGTTCGTCATGGTCTTATCCTCGCGGCATTCCGCTAAACAGGATAAGGGATCGGAAGCCAAAGGTTACACCGCGAGTACTACAGCCTGCTGTACTCTGCTTTGGCGCTTTTCAGGATCGGGATAGCGGCATCTGCGTCTATCCAAAGTGCGAGAAAAGCTTCATAGGCAGCTTTCGCCTTGGTCTTGTCTCCCGATGAAGCATACGCTCTCCCGAGCTGCAAGGGCGCCAGCGCGCCGATGGGATCGAGCCCCACAATACCGCGGTGATCGACAATCTTCTGAAACTCGGCCGCCGCCTCCGGATACCGGTGAGCAGCAAGGAAAGCCTCGCCGCGCACGTAGGCCGAGTGCAAACCGCCAAGATAAAAATAGCCGTGGTTGAGGCCATTCGCCGCCAGCTCATATCGAAGAGCGATTTGCAGCCGCTCCACGCTGTCTGCTGGCTTACCCCGCCCCAGTGCGGCTAACGCGCGAAGAACCGGAGCGTAGGTAAATTTCACAAAAGTATCTTCCTGGAAGCGCTTTTCTAAATCGCCGGCGAGCGCCTCTGATCGAGAAGGTTCTCCCGAAAGAGCCAGGGCAAGACCGGCGGCGTACTGGACTTCACGGCCCTTTGAGAGCTCGAGCGCCGCCATGGCGCTCCTTTTTCCTTCGGTAGCATTCCCGGAAACGGCTTCCCACACCCCTCGTGCGGCCTGGTAACTCGCTGCCGTCTCGCGTTGCCCCTCTTGCAGGGCCAGGTCCACGGCTCGATTCGATGACCGCCGGGCGGCCTGTAACCGGCCGGAACGAGCCAGAGCGAGAGCCTCCTCGTGGGTCAACCAGTGTTCCGCCCTGCGCTTTCCCCTGGCCAGACCTACTGCCCGGTCCATCTGCTCCTGATCGCCCCTTAGCACCGCGATGTTGTATCGGAGGACCAGGAGAATGGGTATTTCAAGCTTATGCTCAGAGGCGCGCTGGAGCGTGCTCTCCGCTTCGGGGAAGCGGTCGAGGAAAAAATAGGTCGACGCAAGATTGCTATACCCAAAGGTAACCTCGGGATTGACCGCGATTTCTTTTTGGCTTGTTTCGATCGCTCTTTCGAATCGGCCTGTCCCTTGAGTGGCGACGCCTCCTAACAAATCCTGAGGACTTGGTGGCACCCCACGAGGATAGGTCTGAAACCACAATTCGAGGGTTTGATACGCATTCTCCAGATTTCCCGTCGCCTGCCTGTCGTAGGTAAAGTCGATGAAAAATCTCTCCCGATCGCTCGCGCGATCCCGCAATTGCCAGGCTCTCGTCGCGCTCTCGGCTGCCAGCTTTGACTCTCCAAAACCGCTATACGTCATCGACAAATTGGCGTACGCCATCGCGAATTTAGGATCGATTTCGACAGCGCGCCGGTAAAAAGATATTGCCGCCTCATTCCCGTTGGAGGATACGACCATTTTCATTCCGGTGCTATAAGCCTTGAGGGCTTCGAGTGACTGGGTCGTTGCCTCGGCGAGCGGCGTCGAGTACCGTTCCACCGTAGCCAGCGATTCGCCTACCCTGGTTCTGAATTTGCGCGCCATCTGACTGAGAGAGTTCAGGACCTCTTCTCTCGTCGCCGCCACCGCCTGCTCCTGATCGAGGAGGTTTCCGGTGTTGCAGTTCTTTGCGCGCAGGCCCAATACATATTGGCTTCCGATACGTGCGACCGAACCTTCCAGAACAGCCGCACTGGCCGTTCGCTCGCAGATCTGCTGAGCCAGTTCCGAAGTCAGCCGCGCCTCTTTGGGCTGTCCCATCAGAGCCAGCTCCTGCCGGACCTTCCTGTCCGAAATCAGGGTGAGGAATGGCGATTGTTGAAGCTCCACGGACAGTCCCTGGCGTAGCGTGTCGTCAAATACCGGCTCGTCCGTCTTGTTATCGAAATCCGCGAGGACAATGGTGTCCTTGTCGGTCAGCTTGGGTCTCGACGCGGAATCGCGATGCGAAAGCGACCAGGCTGTCATTCCGCTCAACATGAGAAACAGAAGTCCCGCGGCTGTGCCGAGGGCGGCCAGCCTGTGCCTACGCAGAAACTTGCGTGCCCGGTACACTCTGCCCGGCGGTGATGCCAGCACGGGCCGGTCCTCCATGTGCCTCTGGATATCGGCCGCGAGATCAGAGACCGATGGGTAGCGCCGCTCGCGCGACTTCTCCAGTGCCTTCATCGTGATCCAGTTCAGGTCGCCATCGACGAGGCGATGCAGCGAGACCGGATCGGTCTGGCGGCGCGCGGCAACCTCCGTCGCCGCCGCGCCCATCGAGGTCAGCTTTCGCGATAGCGGGGGCGCTTCTTCTTCGCGGATGATCCGCAGCATTTCCGCCAAACCGGCGTTGCGCAGCGTGGCCGTGTCGAACGGCACAGCTCCGATGAGCAGCTCGTACAAAAGCACGCCAAGCGAATATACATCGGAGGCCTCATCGATGTCTCCCGTCATCGTGTCGGCCTGTTCAGGGCTTGCGTACTCCGGTGTTCCAACGATCTGGCCGAACTGCGTGAGCAACGTGTTCTCTACGGCCCACTTGTCGGTGGCCTTCGCGATGCCGAAATCGATTACCTTAGGAACCGGTGCACCGTCCTGCTCTGTCACAAGCACATTCGACGGCTTCAGGTCACGGTGGATCACACCCTTCTGGTGCGCATGTTGGACCGCACGGCAGACCACTAGGAATAACGCGAGCCGCTCCTTGGTGGTCATCCGCTTGCGATCGCAATACTCGGTTATTGGTACGCCGTCGATGTACTCCATCACGAAGTACGGGCGCCCCTGGGTGGTCGCGCCGGCGTCGAAGATTTGGGTGATGTTCGGATGGTCCATCATCGCGAGCGCCTGGCGCTCGTTGTCAAAGCGGGCGAGCACCTGGCTGGTGTCCATGCCGAGCTTCACAACCTTGAGAGCCACACGCCGGCGAATGGGTTCACGTTGTTCGGCTAGATAAACGGTGCCCATACCCCCTTCGCCTAAAGGTCGAAGGATCTGGTAACGCCCGAAGTTGTCATCACCAACTGCCGCTGTCGCTGTATCGAGGGTCTGAGTTCTGGATTCGCCCGCGCCAACCGAACTATCGAAAGCGCCCTGGATCAAACAATTCGGGCACAGTCCCGCGGGGTCGGCGGAACCCAATTCCTCTCCGCACTGAAGGCAGTTTGGCATCTGGACCAGAGTCGCAGAACCTATTCTATGCCTTTCACACCAGACGCTGTAACCTCCGGTCCCGCGATTCCTTATTCGTGGCAGGTGAGCCGGACTGGCCGCCTGATCGATCAAGCCGAAAGGAAATTCCACATAAGGAACGCATATGAAAAACACAACGAGATTTGACACTCTGCGAAGAGGGCATAACATGCTACCGCGGCATTGGAAAACAGCTCTTGTTACGGCACTGTGGGCCGCCACGTGCTCTCAACCGGGCCTGGCGCAAGTCGCGGCGCCTACGATTCTGCAGATCGACATAGCAAACCATGTTTTGTATTTTGGAGACTCCGACGTTTCCAAGTTTGGGACTGATCCCAACGTGACGACCTCAGCCCACGTAGGAAATTTCAGCCGGGGAGTAGCCATCGCCGACATTGTGGCCGTCAATGGCCAGCGCGTGATGGGGACTCATACTAAAGACGCGGGGGGCGCTGCGCTCAGAACGGCCCCCGGCCCTGGCCAGGGAATCGCTGACACCGTGCGGAATGGACTGGCCTCGGCCACCTTCGAAATATTAAAGAGCGACGGCACCCCGATCGGGACCATTGTTGCTACCGGATTGGCCGGTGGCGATGCGCCACCAGGATCTCCTTTGACTGTAACGGGAAATAATTTCGTAATTACAGGTGGTACGGGAGCATTTCTCGGCGTTCGGGGGCAGTTGGGAACGGCGTCCAACCTGCCGGGAGTGGCTGTCCAACGGGCAGCCTCCATGACAGAGGACCCCGCGAACCGCCGCCAAAACGGAGGCGGAACTCAACGGTTTGTAGCCTATTTGATCCCGATGTCGGTGCCGCAAATTGTGACCACTGCCAGCGGCCCGGCCGTGAGCCATTCCAGCGACTTCTCTCCTGTTACTTCGTCTAAGCCAGCTGCGGCGGGCGAGGTCTTATCTCTGTTTGCGACCGGGCTCGGCCCGACGGTGCCCGCAGTCGATCCTGGGCAGCCCTTTCCGTCCAGCCCGGCGGCCACTGTCAATTCGCCCATCGAGGTGAAGGTGAATGGGAATTCCGCTGAGGTGCTAGGAGCAGTCGGCTTCCCCGGCTCGCTGGACGGCTACCAAGTGAACTTTCGGGTGCCTCAGGATACCGCAAAAGGAGCGGCCACGATTCAGGTGAGCGCGGCCTGGATTGCTGGAACTGCGGTGCAGATCGCGGTTCAGTAACCGTCGGCCGTACGAGGTGCGGAGTGCAGTTCCTACCCGGGTGCAATTCACTGAGAACACTCGATACTACGCGGAGAAGCGGTGCCGAGTGTCTCAGACGTCCTTTCTCCGAGCACCTAGGTCTTCGACCGCTTGAAAGATTTCTTAGAACTCTTTCAGGCGGTCATAGACCTAAGCGGAACCGCTCCCCGGTCCCGGGACTTCGCCCTATGACATCTTCGAACATTCTGGGTGGGGCATCCGGAAGTTGACCCCGAACGGCGTGCTGGCAAGAACGTCCGCGCCGTGCGAGTCCAACTTCGTAGGCGCCGGATCGCTTCGGGAGCCTTAATTTAACGCCTATGACCAGGGGTCCACCCGAGCATTAATCAACAGCATGAGTCGCTCCACCGTAAACGTCCGAGAATCACCGCACCATACGGCTGGACCGGCTCAGAGTAGCGTTGGCACCCAGATCCAGAGCTCTGCCGTGGCCTTCATCGTATGGGGTAGCATCTATTCTTCACGAAACAGCCTCGGGATTTATTGCGGACAGTGGAATGGAATATCGGGTATGGATCAAAGCGAGAACTCGCCGGCATCAGTCAAATGATTTGGT
>JAIQFL010000095.1 GCA_020073365.1 Terriglobia bacterium
GTAGGGATTCAGAGAGCTAAGGTACCGAATCGGCAACGATATGTCCGCCATTCAGCGGGCCTAGATCATCGAAGGTACGGCTCAAACCATTGGCGGCCGGTAACGTCCGGCGATAAGTCCGAGAACCCCGGCCGCCGCAACGCCTCAGTCTTACCCTCCTCACTTACCCGTAGTGCGTCTCTGCCCAACTCCCAACCACGGCCAGCGCAGCGAACCCCTCCGGTGTATAATCAGGGCTCTTGATTACCCGCGCACGCGCCGGGCTGCTCTCGTTGTCTACGGGAGCAGCGGTCATTCTGGGGCTCCTCTGGGCCCGCCCGGCAATTCACAGGGAAAGTCCCGTGCCGCCGCGCGTCTCTCTTCACCCAACCCAGGTCTATGCCGACGGGTACGATATCGCTACCCTACAAATCGATGCTCGCAAAGCCGCGGGCAAACCGCGAATCTCCATCGTGGAGAACCCGCACGGCGCCGCCATCCAGGACATCGTCGAGATCGATGGGCAGGGCGGCCAATGGCAGGCGCAGATCCGCGCCGGCGTGATGCCTGGGCGCGTCGTCTTGCGCGTCCAGTTTCCGAATCTCCCGCCCGCCGCCGCGGAATTCACCGCGACGCCCAGCGATAGCGACACCTTCGAAGACGGCACCCCCGACTTCCTCCGGCTGGACGACGACCACGATCGCGGCGCCTTTCGCCGCTGGTTCACCTACATTGCCGAGGAGCAATATTTTCAGGAGCCCGCCAACCGCCCTGCCGAAATCGACGATTGCGCCGCGCTGATTCGCTACGCCTACCGTGAAGCCCTGCATGCGCACGATAGCGGCTGGGCCGAAGCGGCGCGGCTGCCCATCGTGCCGCCCTTCAGTCCTATCGCCAAGTATCAGTATCCCTACACGCCGCTCGGAGCCGCCCTCTTCCGGGTCGAGGATGGGCCCTATCGCGCCACCGACCAGGCCGGTAAAGCCTTCGCGCAATTCGCCGACGTCGAGACCCTGTGGCGCTTCAATACCCACTACCTGGGCCGCGATCTCTCGCGCGCCTTGCCGGGCGACCTGCTCTTCTTCCGCCAGGACGCCGGCCACATGCCGTTTCACAGCATGATCTACCTGGGCGAAAGCCAGCTTCGCAAGGACCGCAATCTTTACGTCCTCTACCACACCGGCCCCGATGGCGCGGACCCCGGAGAAATCCGCCGCTTGACCACCGAGCAACTGCTTCGCTTTCCGCAGCCCGAATGGCGGCCGATCTCCGGCAATCCCAATTTCCTGGGCCTGTTCCGCTGGAACATTTTGAGAAAGGTGTCCGAAACCTATGATGCGCGCCATTTTTGAGAAGCTGGTGGGACAGGTGCTTTCGCCTGTCAAGCCGGCTGGAACCCCGCCGACAGACGACAAAAGGCGATCGTCTGTCCCACGGATTGCGCGCCTTCTTCTCCTGCTGGCCGCCGCCGCGCCCGCCCTCAGCCAGGGAGAAAGCGAGCCCTACTTTTCCATCTCCAGCAACCGTACCTTTCCTTCCAACGGGAAGACCGTCATCGAACTGAGCGCTACGAACCTGGACTCGCTGGAGTTCCGCATCTACCGCGTCGAAGATCCCGTCAAATTCTTCCAGCAGATCGAAGACCCGCACCAGTTCGGTGGCCGGGTCCCGGCCCCGCCGCGCGAGCCCGCGCTGCTCGAACGGATCCACCTCTGGAAGCGCAGCCTGCGCGCCAATATCCGGCGCTCGCTCCGCGCTCAGTTCACCGAATCGCCCAGCGCGCACCTGGTCAGCTCTCTTCCGCATCAGCCCGCCAAGCCCGGCGACGCCGGAACCTACTACGCCGAAACCCCGCTCCTCAACTCGCAGCAGCTCGTGCACTCATTCGTGCAGCCGGTGGAAAGCCACTCCCGCTGGGATCGCCAAACTGTGGAGCTGGGCGTCAAGGAAAAGGGCGTCTACCTGGTGGAAGCGGTCCGGCACGATCTGCGTGCCTACACCATCCTGGTAATCACCGATGTCGTGCTGATCACCAAGACCGGCAAGGGCCGCATCGTCAACCTGATGGTGGACCGCCGTACCGGTGAGCCCATCGAATCCGCCAGGTTGTGGATGCTTACGCGCGACGGCCAAACAACCGAAGTGGAGACCAACGCCGAGGGAGTCGGCGAGTTGAAGATGGAAGAATCGCGCCCCGACGACGTTCGCATCGTCGGCCGGCGCGGCGCCGATTTCGCCATCAATTCGCTGGCCGGCTACGCCTTCAGCGCGAATACCGACCAGTGGCAGGGCTATGTCTATACCGACCGCCCGGTGTATCGCCCCGGTCACACCGTCCACTTCAACGCGATTGTGCGGGTGCACACCGCTTTGGGTTACGATGTGCCGGCTGGCAAAACCATCGCGGTTGAGATCCAGGATCCCGATCAAAAGCCCGTCTATTCGAAGTCCCTCACCGTGAGCGCCGGCGGATCCATTCACGACGACCTGGTCCTCGGCCCCAGCGCCTCTCTCGGCAACTACTACATCCACGCCCAGTCCGATTACCGCACGCTCGACGGCAACTTCGAAGTGCAAGAGTACAAGAAGCCCGAATATGAGGTGAGGGTGATCCCCGCCAAGGCGCGCGTCATTCAGGGCGAGACCGTGCAGGCTACCATCGACTCGCGCTACTACTTCGGCGAGCCGGTCAACGGGGCCAAGGTGGCGTACGCGGTGTATCGCGACCGCTACTGGTTTCCTCTCTGGTACGACCCGGACGACGAGTCCGTGACGCCCCAGGATCAGGACAACTCCGAAACCAGCGGGGACCAAGTCGCGCAGGGCGACGGACAACTCGATGCCGATGGCAAGCTCAGCATCAACGTCGAAACCGCTGTGTCCGATCACAAGTACGACTACATGTACCGGGTGGAGGCCCGCGTCACCGACCAGGCCAATCGCGAGATCACGGGCCGCGGTTGGATCGTCGCCACCTACTCCAGCTTCGTGCTAAACGTGTCGCCCGACCGCTATTTCTATCAGCCCGGGTCGAGGGCCACGTTTACCGTCCAGGCTCGCGACTATGACAACAAGCCGGTGGGCACGCATGCCCACGTGGAACTGCTCGAGTGGTACTGGCGCGACTCCTCGAAATCCGTGGTGAGAGCCGCTGCTGATGTGGATACCGGCGCCAATGGCTCGGTCAACGCCGATTTCAACGTCCCGCGGGAGGGCGGCTCGTATCGCGTTCGCGTGACGGCCCACACGCCCGAAGGCCGCGACATCGAGGACTATTCGTATCTCTGGGTGTCCGGCGGCAGCCGGTGGGAGAGCGATTTCGAATCGCGCCCCAATAAGGATGTCCAGATCATCCCCGACAAGAAAACCTATCAGGCGGGCGACACCGCCAAACTCCTCATCGTGACCGGAAAGGCCAATACGCCGGTCTACGTCACTGTGGAGGGACGCGACCTCAAGCAGCTTAAGCTGATCCGCTCCGTGGATTCCACCGCCGCCTTCGAGGTCCCGGTTACCGCCGCCGACGAACCGGGTATTCGCATCGGCGCGGCGTTCGTTCGCAAAGGCAATTTCTACAACGGCTCGAAGTATCTCAAGGTCCCGCCCGTAAGTCACCAGTTGAATGTGAAGCTATCGACCGACAAGCCACAGTATCTGCCGGGTCAGGCCGCGGAGTACAGCATCGATGTCTCGGGCGCCGATGGCCAGCCCGTGCCGCGTGCCGAATTCAGCCTCGGCGTGGTGGACGAAGCCATCTACGGCATCCGGAAGGACACCACGCCGGATATCCTCGGCTTCTTCTTCGGAAGCGAGGGCAACAGCGTTTATACCGACCAGTCGCTCGAATACTACTTCAACGGGGAGGCCGGCAAGCGGCGTATGCGCCTGGCCGAGCTGCGGCCCGCCTCGCGACTGGCCCAGCTCAAGCCCGATCGCCTGGTGCAGCCGAAAATTCGCAAGGCGTTCCCCGATACAGCCTTCTGGTCCACCGCGGTGGTCACCGACAACGCAGGCCACGCCCTCGCTAAAGTGGAGTTCCCGGATTCTCTCACCACCTGGCGGGCCACCGCCCGCGGCGCCACTCCCGATACCAAAGTGGGAAGCGGGTTGCTCAAAACCATCGTGCGGAAGAACCTGATTCTCCGGTTAGCCGTTCCCCGGTTCTTCGTGCAGGGTGACGAAATCGTTATCTCGGCGCTGGTGCACAACTACCTGACGAATGCCAAGACCGCCCGTGTATCGCTCGACGTCACCGGTCTCGAAGTGCTGGAGGGGGCCACCAAAGACATCGAGATCCCCAGCCGCGGCGAAGTGAAAGTGGACTGGCGGGTGCGCGCCCAACAGGTGCGCAGCGCCACGGTGCTCGGTAAGGCATTGACGGACGAAGAGTCCGACGCCCTCCAACTCGATCTTCCGGTGAACGTGCCCGGCGTGAAACAGGCGCAAGCTAAGGGTGGAGCTCTCACCGCCGGCAATTCCGCCGCGTACGACCTGACATTCCCCGATAAGATCGCGCCCGGTTCGCGCAGCCTCACCATTCGCCTCGCGCCCTCCGTGGCCGGATCGCTCTTCGGCGCGCTAGAGTATCTCACGTCGTTCCCCTACGGCTGCGTGGAGCAGACCATGTCCGGCTTCCTGCCCGATATCATCGTCAAGCAGGCGGTGCGCGACCTGGGGTTGAAAACCACGCTGGACCAGGCGTCGCTCCAGGAGAAGATCCGCGCCGGGCTCGACCGTTTGTACCGCTTCCAGCATGAGGACGGCGGCTGGGGCTGGTGGGAAACCGACGACAGCCACTCGTTCATGACGGCGTATGTTGTCGCAGGCTTGTCCCAGGCGCAGGCGGCCGGTGTGCAGGTGAACGCCGATGCCATCCAAAGGGGTGTTGCCTGGGTCCGGAAGGATTTCGGGAAAGATACGAGACTAGCTGCCGACCTTCGCGCCTACATGCAATACTCGCTGGCTGTGGCTGGCCAGCCCGATCCCGCGGGACTCGGCCAGGTTTACGATGGCCGCGCGAAGCTCTCTCCCTATGGCATGGCACTTCTGGGCCTCGCACTGGAACAGGTCAAAGACGCACGCGCCGGCGATATCGCCTCGGCACTCGAAGGTAGCGCTCAACAGGACCAGGCGGTGGCCTGGTGGCCCGCCACGCGCGATGAGATGCTCGACTTCTCCGCGGACGTGACGCCCGAAGCCACCGCCTACGTGCTGAAGTTCCTGGCTCACCAGCGCGCCTCCAGCCCGCTGCTCCCCAAGGCGGCGCTCTGGCTGATGGAGCATCGCAACGAGGGCTACTTCTGGAGTACTACCAAACAGACCGCCATGGTGATTTACGGGTTGACGGACTTCCTGAAAGCCACCAACGAGCTCAACCCCAATCTGAACGTGACGGTGGCGGTGAACGACAGCCCGGCCGTCACTCGCAAGCTCGACTCGGCCACCGATCTCGCGGCCCCCGAGGTCGTCCTGGATGATGCCGAGCTCCAGCCCGGCGTGAATCACATTCGCATCACCACCTCGGGACAGGGCCGCCTATACTATTCGACGCGCGCCGAATACTACTCCACCGATGACAAACTGCAGAAGACCGGCACTGTCTCGCTCAACCTGCTGCGCGACTATTTCCGGCTGGTTCCGGCGAAGGACGGCGAGAAGATCGTGTACGATATGGCGGCTCTGACGGGGCCGGCAGCCCCCGGCGATATCATCGCGGTGCGCCTCACGGCCACGGGATCGGGATGGAACTATGTGATGATCGAGGATCCCATCCCCGCGGGCACGGAGTTCATCGAGCGCGACAACGTTTACGAGCTCAGAAACAAACCGCCCTGGTGGTTATACTATTTCTCGCGCCGCGAGCTCCACGACGACCGGATGGCGCTTTTCCAGACCCATCTCCCGCAAGGTCAGCACGAGTATTTCTATTTGTTGAAGGTGGTCAATCCGGGAATCTTCAGAGTCAGCCCGGCGCGCATAGGGCCGATGTACCAGCCGGATATTTTCTCGACCACGGAGAGCCGCGGCTTGGAGGTCAAATGACGCGCTCCACCCGCATTCTCGCGGCCGTCCATGTGGGTGGCAACGCCCTGTTGCTGTGGCTGGGATACTACTGGCTGGGCATTGGCGAGTCGCGAATGGCCTCACTCTTGTGGAGCACTATCGTTGCGCTCCTGCTGGTGTGCCTGGCCTGCTGGCTGCACGCCGCCACCTTCGCATACTTCGTGGGACAGAGCCCCGGCCTGAGCAGTTCGTTCCGCGCCGCACTCCGCAATCTGCTCCCCATCCTGGCAGCCGCAATCCTCATCCTGGCGCTCTACCTCCTCCTGGCGCTTTGGGCCAATTACAGCACCAGGCCCGCCTTCACTATCTCCTCCTGGCTCACCTTGAAGTTGCGTAAGCCTGTCCGGCCGAACTCGGTCTATCGCATCTTCAAGACCGTCACCTGGCTGGTGCGATGGCTCGTGCTGCCGGTGATCGTGCTCCCCTGGATCGCCGCCGTCTCATCTCGCGGATGGCAGGGCTTCCGGCCAAAGCTCGCTGCGAGACGCCTGTATTGGCTCCAGGCCCCGGTGCTGCTGTTGTGCGCGCTGTGGGTCCCGTTCAAGCTGTTGGATTGGGTGCCTCACGTGGGAAGCTTCACGATGGAGATGGTGAGCTTCGTGATTCGTCTGCTGGCGGCCTACCTGCTCTTCGTGGCCGCCTGGCTGCTGCTGGCATTCCTGACCTCCGGGGGCAGGCCGGCCTTGATCCACTCCACCACCGAGGCCAAGCCGTAGCGGTCCACCAAATCGGCGACCGCCCGCGTGGCGTCCGCGTACGCGCGGCGAGCGAGGGCGGCGTCTTGTGTCTGACGGAGATCGGCGTCGGAGGGGACAACCGGGCCTGTCGGAGCCGCAACCGTTAGGGAGCGGTTGCCCCTCTTCTCCGCCAGCCACCCTACCAGTCCCTCCCGAAACCACAAAGGCAGCCCGGCCTTCGCCTGGGATTCCACCATCACATGCAGCAGTTCGTGCCGCAGCGTGGTCTCCAGCGCTCCGCGGTTGCGCAGCAGTTCCGCCGGTTGCAGGTGGATGCGCCGCCCGACAGTGTGCGCCGCGACCCAGCCCGGCTCGCCCGTCGCGTTGCGAAACGTCTCCACATCCGGGTAGATCCGCACCTCGATATCCCGCGGCATGGGCAGATTCGTCTGCTGCGAGACCCGCCGCAGAGTTCGTTCCGTCAACTCAAGCACGGCGCTATCCCCGTCCGCGTGCGTGGTCAGCAGGGACACCCCATCGCCTCCCAGCCGCTGCCAGGAGATGCCGCGCCCCGTACGGCCAACCACCGTGCCGGGATAGTAGAACGCCAGGATCTCGCGGTACGTGCGGCCCGCCAGCCCCATCTGGTCCGCGCCCCGCTGGCACAGTCCCACGCCATGTCCCGATCCCGATCCTTCGAAGACGGCCCGCCCGTTGGAGGAGCGGATTTCATAACGGTCGCTCTCGACCGTGTTCCACCCCAGTTCGCGTCCCATCGCAAACCGGAACGAACCGGCGCTGATCCGTAGGGGCTCACCTCCCCCCGAGAGCACCAGCGTGCGGGCGCGTCCCGAGGGAGTCCGTTGCGCGACCGCGATTCCCTCCACCAGCCGCGGTGTGCGAAGCTGCGAGCGGCGTAGCGCCTCCGCCACCTGCAGCGGATCGGCGCTCCACTGCCACGGCGCGGCGCCCCCACGCGTGCAGTAGGGATCGTCATGGCTCTTCAGATAGGGCGCGGCCAGATCCGGCCACACCGCCCCCGCATCCTCGGTGCGGCCGCCGCAATCGCGCGAGTAACACGCGAAGGCCGGTTTGCCCTCGAACCACAACAGTTCGCCTGAGGTTTCGGCAGCGATCGATTCCAGCCGCGAGGTCACGGCGTCCAGATCGAGCCGTTGGCAGTGCGTCGTGGCACAAAAATCGAAGCCCTCGCTGGCGTGCCTCCCCCGCAATCGCACTGCATAGGTACGCGCCGCAACCGCCATGGCCTTCAGAGCCTCGTTGGACCGGAATACGCTGCTCTCCCCCGCCAGTACCCCCGCCACATACTTTTCCAGCGGCAGCTCCAGCGTGCGATTGCCCTGCGGAGTCCGAACCTCCACCTTGATGGGTGCAGCCGCCGCCGCCAGCGAAACGCAGATCAGAAGCAGCCCTGTAGGACAGACGATCGTTTTTCGTCGTCTGTCAGCCGCCTTTAGACATCGATCAGCCTGAAAGCCACGCCCCATTCACAGCCGCCCCGCTCGATACGCTGCCAGTATCTTCCCCGCCACAGGCGCTGCATCCGCCCCGCCCGACCGCCCCTGCAGCATCACCTCCACCACCACCTCCGGCGCCCGGCTGGGCGCAAACCCGCCAAACCACGCAACCCGTGTCCCGTTCGCAGTCCGCACGCTCCCGGTCTTTCCCGCGACCTTCATGCTCTCCACGCGCGCCAGTTGCGCCGTCCCATATTCCACGGCATCTTCCAGGCCCTCGAGGATGGGCTGCATTTCCGGCCGATCGACGCTCAGCGCCAGCGAGCGATACGCCATCGCCAGTTCCGCCGGTGTGATCAGGACCCGCTCTTCGCCCAGCGCCTGCAAACGGTTCGCCTCCTCGCCGCGTGCCGGCTGAATTCTGCCCGAAACCTCGGCCGCGCCCAGCAGCCCCGTGAGCGAACCCAGGCCGGCGCGTTCCAGGTTCATGGCAAGTTCACCGGCTTCGAACCGCTCCGCAAAATGCGCCACGAAGCAGTTGCAGGAATAGGCCAGCGCGGTGCGAACGCGCAGCGCGCCCTCAAGGCGGGGATGCGAGCAGTCGAACGAGTGACTGCCGATCACGAGCCGGCCCGGGCACGGGTACGCCTCCTCCGCCCCCAGCTTGCGGCTGCGCAGCAGCGCCGCGAGAACCAGCGGTTTGATCGTCGATCCCGGTGGCAGCAGTTCCCCCGCAGCCGCCGCGGCGCGATGCACCGCGATCAGCCGCCGGGTCTTCACATCCAACACGAGAGCGGTGCCTTGCCCGCCTTCAAAGAAGCGGCCGAGACTGGCTCCTGTCGATCTACGCGCGACCGCACAGGCTGCCAGCAGCAGCGAAACTGCGTCCCTGCGCAACACCCATCCAAATGTATCAGATCGGTTGGGCCCCCTGACACAACGGGACACCGCGGCTCCAACGACGAGCCGCCGTCCACCGCGGTGCTACAATACGGACCTCAATAAGCCGTTGTGAGACAGGTTCGGCACGTGCGCATCGTCCAACTGGTGGAGACGCTGGAACTCGGGGGCCTGGAGAGAATGGCCGTCGATCTCGCCCTGTCGCAGCATTCCGCCGGCCATCAACTCTCCGTCCATTGTCTGCTGGGCGCGGGCGCGCTCCGGAGTGAACTCGACGCCGCCGGAATACCGGTGACCGAATTCCACAAAGAGCGGCATTCGAACCTTGCACTCGTGCGGTCCATGGCGAGGCAGCTTCGTCGAGACCGGCCAGACGTCATCCACGGGCACAACCCGGGCGTCCACCACTTTGCCGCCGCGGCAAAATGGCTGGCCGGCGTTCCGGCGTGTGTGAACACGCGCCACAGCCCCGCCACGTCGATGGGGATTCCCTACCAGGAGCGCTACTTTCGGTGGGTGAAGCCGTGGACGGATCACGTGGTTTTCGTCTGCGACTACGTCCGCCAGCATTTGGAGCCGCAACTCGGGTATCCCCCCGGCAAATGCTCCGTGATTCGCAACGGCATTTGGCAAGAGAGATTTCTGAACCGCCCGGCGTCTCCAGGAGCGGTGCGGCCCCGCATCCGATTCGGCACGGTGGGACGTTTGGTTCCGGCCAAAGGCCACTCGGTGCTCATCGACGCCTTCGCGTCCTTGGCCCCGCGTCTGCCGGAAGCGGAGCTGAGAATCTTCGGCGACGGCCCGCTGGAACCGCAGTTGCGCGCTCAGGTCCAGCATTTGGGAATGGAGAACCGCATCCGGTTGGAAGGGCGTACCGAGGATGCCTCCCAGGTATTCGAATCGCTGGATGTCTTTGTCTTCTCCTCGTTGAACGAAGGTCTGCCGCTGGTGATTCTGGAGGCCATGACCGCGGGTTTGCCGATCGTCAGCACGCGCGTCGGAGGGGTTCCTGAGGTTGTGCCCGACCCCCAGGCCGGCTGGCTGTGTGAGCCCGGCAACGCGCGGGAACTGGCTAGGGTGATGCTCAGCGCCGCGGGGTCGGACCACCTGGAAGCAATCGGAAGGGAAGCCCGCCGGCTGGCCGTCGAGAATTATGGGATTGACCGCATGAGCCGCAGCTACGAAGCCCTCTACCGGAGTCTGCCGGGCAGCCGGTAGCCTCCTTCATGGGCGATCCGGTATTTCATCGCCTTCGCGGGGCGGTTCTCCGCCACGCCGCTTCATGATCTTGTCGAAGGCCTTGAAGTCCGTTCTACCCCAGCCGGGATTTGACCGACGTGGCCGCCTCCGCCAGGGCCACATCCACCGACTGCCGGGTCTTCCGTTCCACTAGTTCCACCAGCCCGTTCGCCAGCTTTTTGCCGATCACAATGCGGAACGGCACGCCAATCAAATCCGCGTCCTTGAATTTCACTCCGGGACGTTCGTCGCGGTCGTCGAGCAGTGCGTCGATTCCCAGGGCGAGACAGTTCTGGTAGACTTTCTGCGCGGCCTCCCTCTGCAGGGCATCCGAGTTGTTGGCCGGAGTGATCACCACCTGAAACGGCGCGATCGCCGCCGGAAGGATCATACCGTCCTTATCGTGATACAGCTCGATCGCGGCGCAGAGGATCCGCTCGATACCAATCCCGTACGATCCCATGATGGGGGTCACTTCCTTGCCGTCGACATTCAAGACCCGCAGCCCCATGGTATCGGAATACTTATACCCGAGCTTGAAAATGTGCCCGATTTCCACGGTCTTGCGAATCTCGAGCGTGCCGCCGCAGGTGGTACACAGGTCCCCGGCGGCTACCTGTCGCAGGTCGTGGATTTCCGCCTGGAAATCCTCGCCCAAGGTCACGTGGCGAAGATGGTGATCGTCGCGGTTGGCGCCCGCGATCATGTTGCGCCGGCCGGAGAGCGCCTGGTCGGCCAGGATGGTCATATTTGCGACACCGACCGGCCCCAGCGAGCCGGCCTCGGCTCCGAACCACTCGCGAATCTCGTCGGGGCGCGCGGGACGGAATTCGGGATCGCCCGCTACCGCGGCGAATTTCGACTCGTTCAGTTGATGATCGCCGCGCAGCATGACCAGCACCGGCTTCCCGTCCGCCACCAGCACCAGGCTCTTCATCTGTACGGTCTCGGGCAATCCGGTGAAGGCCGCCACTTCCGCGATGGTCTTCCTTCCGGGCGTGTGAAACTCCTCAGGCGCCAGATCGCCCTGGGGATCGGTGGCCAACGGCGCCGATGGCAGGGCCGCGGCCTTCGCCAGGTTCGCTGAATAGCCGCAGCCCTTGCATATCGCAACCAAATCCTCGCCCGCGTCGGATGCCACCACGAACTCCTGCGACTGGCTGCCGCCCATGGCGCCCGAGTGCGCCTCCACCACGGTGTATTCGAGACCGCAGCGATCGAAGATGCGGCAGTAGGTTTTATAGTGTTGCTCGTAAGCTGCGTCCAGTCCCGCCTGGTCCAGGTCGAACGAATAGGAGTCCTTCATGATGAACTGGCGCACGCGCAGGAGGCCCGATTTGGGCCGCGGCTCGTCGCGGAACTTGGTCTGAATCTGGTACCAGATCTGCGGAAGCTGCCTGTAGCTGCGCAGCTCTCCGCGCGCGATCGTAGTCATGACCTCCTCGTGCGTCATTCCCAGGCACAGGTCGCGCTGGAAACGGTCCTTCAGCCGGAACATGTTGTCACCCATCATGTCCCAGCGGCCGGACTCCTGCCATACCTCGGCGGGGCACAGCGCAGGCAGAAGCATCTCCTGCGCGCCCATGCGGTCCATCTCCTCCCGCACGATCTGCTGGATCTTCAGGAGCGAGCGCTGGGTCAGGAACAGGTAGCTGTAGATTCCGGCCGAAAGCTGGCGGATGTATCCAGCGCGCAGCAGCAACTGGTGGCTTGCAACCTCGGCTTCAGCCGGGACTTCGCGCAGGGTGGGGATGAACAACTTGCTCCAGAGCATAGGGTTGTGAAGGGGAAATCCCATTCTAGCATGGTAAAATCAGGCTTCTCCCTTTATGAAGATCGCGATTGCCGCGGACCACGCTGGTTTTGCCCTCAAGGAGAAACTGCGGGTGAAGCTGGCGGCGGAGGGCCACGAAGTGGTGGATTTCGGCACCGGTTCGCCGGAATCCTGCGACTATCCGGACTTCGCACAACCGGTGGGCCGCGACGTGGCACAAGGCCGGTCGGACCGCGGGATCCTGGTCTGTTCGACGGGGATCGGCATGGCCATGGCAGCCAATAAGATTTCGGGAGTGCGGGCGGCGCCGGCGCAATCCGAAGACGAAGTACGCATGACGCGCGAGCACAACGACGCCAACGTGCTGACACTGGGCGCGAAATATCTGGACGAAGACCATGCGGCCGGTTTGATCCGCGTCTTTTTGGAAACGGAGTTTGCGGGCGGGCGGCACGCCCGCCGGGTGGCCAAAATCGCCCAGTTGGAGCAGCTTGCACGGTAGATGCGGAGACTCGCGGAAGGGCCAAATATTCTTCCCGGCTTCTAACGGTCCCCGTAGTCGAGCGGAGTAAACAGGAGTTCTCACTATGACGGCAGCAGAAGAAATGGCGCGGCCTCTGGCCGAAGTCGATCCCGAAGTTTATGAAGCCATACAGCACGAGGTGGAAAGGCAGGGCTCGCAGCTCGAGCTGATTGCCAGCGAGAACTTCACCTCGGAAGCCATCCTGGAAGCCACCGGGAGCGTGTTCACTAACAAGTACGCCGAGGGGTACCCCGGCAAGCGCTACTACGGCGGGTGTGAGTTCACCGACGTGGTGGAGAACCTGGCACGCGACCGCGCGAAGAAACTCTTTGGCGCCGAGTACGTCAACGTCCAGCCGCATTCGGGTTCGCAGGCCAACCAGGCAGCCTATGCCGCGGTGCTTACGCCCGGCGACACCATCATGGGGCTGAACCTGGCGCACGGCGGCCACCTCACGCACGGCCACCCGCTCAACTTCTCCGGCAAGACCTACAAAGTGGTGGCGTACGGCGTCCGCAAGGAGGACGAACGCATCGACTACGACGAGGTGGAACGCCTGGCGCACGAGCACAAACCCAAAATGATCATTGCGGGCGCCAGTGCCTACCCGCGTATCCTCGACTTCGCGCGTTTCCGGCAGATCGCCGATGCCGTAGGCGCCATCTTCCTGGTGGACATGGCGCACATCTCCGGCCTGGTGGCGGCCGGCCTGCACCCCAACCCCTGCGAGCACGCCGACATCGTCACTTCCACCACCCACAAAACGCTGCGCGGCCCGCGCGCCGGCATCATACTGGCCAAGGAGAAATACGCCAAGGATATCGATCGGACGGTCTTCCCGGGCACACAGGGAGGTCCCCTGGTGCACGTACTGGCAGCCAAGGCGGTGTGCTTCCTGGAAGCTATGCGTCCGCAGTTCACCGATTATCAGAAGCAGGTGGTGGCCAACGCTTGCGCCTTGGCCCAGAGCCTGGTGGATGCGGGATTCCGTGTGGTCTCGGGTGGCACGGATACGCACCTGCTGTTGCTCGACGTATTCTCAAAGGGCCTCCGCGGTAAAGAGGCCGAGCAGGCGCTCGACCGCGCCCGCATCACGGTCAACAAAAACGCCATTCCGTTCGACACCAATCCTCCCATGAACCCCAGCGGCATCCGGCTAGGCTCGCCGGCCGTCACCACGCGCGGGTTCCGGGAAGAAGAGATGCATGAAGTCGGCCGACTGATCGCGGAGGTGCTGCACCACATCGCGGACGAAGGCGCGATCGCCGCCGTGCGGCAAAGAGTGGGCGTCCTCACCGCCCGGTTCCCGCTTTACGGTTGGAGGCTCGATCATCGCAGGAATCAGCGGCAGACGGAACCTTCGCGGGACTCCGCGGATCGGGTAGTGCCGGTGTAGGAGCGGCAGCGGACCGATTCGCCAGTCCCCGGTGCCTGCCATGCCGCTCCATATCGTCATCGATGTCCGCCATATTCGGGACTTTGGCATCGGCACCTACATCCGCAGCCTGATCCATGCGTTGAGCGCCATAGACGCCGCGAATCAATACACGCTCATCAGCGGGCCGGCTGACGTTCGCACGCTGGCCGGCCTGCCCGGGAATTTCCGGGCCGCCGTTTACGCGCGCCGCGATTCCGATTTTCTCGATAACCTGCTATTTCCAATTTACTTGCGCGGGCTCTCTCCCGACCTGGTGCATATCCCGCTGAACCGCGTCCCCCTACTGATGATCCGCCCCTACGTGGTGACCATCCACGATATGGCCAACCTGATGTTCGAGGAGGAGCGCTCCGGTTTCCGGATGCAGTTGCGCCGCTTCCGCTTCGAGCGCGGCCTCAAACGAGCGAGCCGGATCATTGCGGTCTCGGAGGCCACCAAACGCGATGTGGAGAACCACATGAACGTCCCGCCCGACCGCATTCGGAGGGTTTACAATGCCCCCGACCCGGGCTTCCTCGTGCGCAACTCGCCGCCGGGCTCGGACGAGCAGCTTCGCATCATGGACCGCTACCAGATCAACTACCCGTTCCTGCTCTATGCCGGCAATATACGCCGCCACAAGAACGTGCCTCGCCTGGTGGAGGCGTTCGCCGTGGTGCGGGATCAATTGGCCGCGCACCCCATCTACAAGGATCTGCGGCTGGTGATTATCGGGGACACGATTTCGCAGTATCCGGCGGTCCGTCAGGCGGTAATCAAGAGCAGGGTGGAGCACGTGGTGCGGTTTCTGGGGTTCGTGCCGTTCGAGACGCTGCGCTGCTTTTACGAGTTCGCGGCGGCGTTCGTCTTCCCGTCGCGTTACGAAGGTTTCGGATTGCCGCCGCTGGAGGCTATGGCGTGCGGGACGCCTGTGGTGACGTCGAACGTCAGCTCGCTGCCCGAGGTGGTGGGCGATGCCGCGGTCCTGGTGAATCCCGAGAACGTCTTCGATATCGCGCGCGGCATTCGCGACGTGCTGCTCGACGACCGCCTGCGCGCCGAGTTGATCCGCCGCGGCCGCGATCAGGCGGCGCGCTTCAGTTGGGAGCGTACCGCCCGCCAGGTGCTGGAGATCTATCAGGAGGCGGCCAGGGCCGGGGGATAACAGTTTCGCGGATACGATATGGTAATCCGGGCAAGGCCACTCCCCGAAGCTGAGAGAAAGCTGTGAAAGAATCACCCGCAAGCGCGCGAGCCAGGCGGAACGCCTGCCCCACCAGGGCCCGTTACAATAGAAGAGATGCTGCCTGTTTTCCTGCTTTACCTTTCCCTGGTGAACGACGTCCGCACGCTTATCGACCGTCATGATCTGGCGGCCGCCGAACGCATGGCACGGAGCTACCAGAGGCAGGCCGGCGCCACTCCGGAATTGGCTGCCGCGTTGTCCTGGATCGCTCGCGGCGCCTTGGATCTCGGGCGCCTCGACCAGGCGGATACCTACGCTTCCGAAGCGCGTCAACTGTCTGTCCAACTGCTGGGCCCGCGTAAGCTTGACGCCGATCCGCGACTGCCGATCGCGCTGGGCGCTTGCATTGAGGTCCACGCCCAGGTGCTGGCGGCCCGCGGGGAGCGGACGGAGGCGGTGAGCTTCCTGCGCCAGCAACTGGCCACCTATGGATCCACGTCCATCGGCGAGCGCATCGGCAAGAATATCAACCTTCTGAGCATGGAAGGGAAGCCTGCGCCGCCGCTCGACGTGAACGCCTGGCTGGGAGTGAAGCCCTCCGCCCTAGCGGGGCTGCGCGGCCACCCGGTGCTGCTTTTCTTCTGGGCGCACTGGTGTGGGGACTGTAAAGCGGAAGGGCCGATTCTCGTTTCCTTAATGAAAACCTATGGGCCCAAAGGCCTGGTAGTGGTGGGGCCCACCAGATTGTATGGATATGTTGCGGGCGGCGAAGAGGCTGCGCCCGTGACCGAGAAACGGTACATCGAGGAGGTGCGCCAGAAATTCTATCCGGAATTGGCCGGCATACCCATTCCCCTCAGCGAGAGGAACTTCCTGGTTTACGGGGCCAGCACCACGCCGACCATCGTGCTCATCGATCGAGTCGGCGTCATTCGTTTGTACCACCCCGGGGCGATGTCAGAGGCCGAGCTGTCCGCCCGGATTCAGAAGATTTTGCGAACGTGAAGCGCGGGTCAGGCAGTCTTAAGGGCACCCTGGCCGGTCCGCTTCTCCCTGAACCGGTCGTATTCCTCGAGCGATTGAATCAGGGCGTCGAGCGCTGAACGCCTGGCGTACAGTTGTTCCAGATCCTTCTGGGAGACGCGCGTTTCTGTGATCACGACAGGTGCTTTCTTCGCGAGCATAGTACAGATGTACCAGATCGGCTAGAAGAATACAATAGCCAACTACAGGAGTTTCCTGATTCGAAATTGCGGGTAAGGATTACCCCTATTCATGGGTAATGAAAATCTAACTACTTAAGAATGTGGCGATCCGCTCGATATCGTAGGGCAGTAGTACAGGTTTATTGCCTAGATTCGGGACAACTTGTGTCCCATCTGCGGCGAGCAGTGCTCCCGTATGGTACTTATAGGAGTAATCGGAGTCTTTGAGTATATTTCCAGTAAGAACCGCCACGACATCCCCATCGGGCGCCATCCCGCCAGCCGCCACCAGCTTCAGAATCCCAGCCAAAGTTGCCGCCGAAGCCGGTTCGCAGCCGATTCCACACTGCCCGATCACTGCCTTCGCGTCGGCAATTTCCTGTTCCGTTACGGTTTCGACCACTCCTCCGGAAACCTCCACCTCGTACAGCGCCTTAGGCCAGGAAACGGGGTCGCCGATCTTAATTGCCGTAGCGAGGGTTTGGGGATGCTCCACGGGAATGAGGCGAGATCGATCCTGCGCCCGCATCAAATCATAGAACGGGGCCGCGCCCGCAGCCTGAATCACGGCCAGCCGGGGCAAGCGGTCAATCAGGCCCAGTTCCTTCATCTCTCGGAACGCCTTGCCAAATGCCGAGGTGTTTCCCAGGTTGCCACCCGGCAGCACCACCCAATCCGGCACGCTCCAATCCCGCTGGTCCATCAGTTCCAGCATGATGGTCTTCTGACCTTCGATGCGGAACGGATTGATGGAATTCAACAGGTAAATGTCCAGCCGCTCGGCAAGTTGACGCACCAGCGCCAGGATCTGGTCGAAGTTGGCCTCCACCTGAAGCGTGCGAGCGCCGTACTCCAACGCTTGTGCCAGTTTCCCGAACGAGATGTTTCCGTGCGGGAGAAAGATGAGTGGCTGAAGCCCCGCGGCGCTGGCATAAGCCGCCATGGATGCCGACGTATTTCCGGTGGAGACACAGGCCACTCGCGATAACCCCAGCCGGAGCGCCTGCGCCACGCCGCAGGTCATGCCGTTGTCCTTGAAGGAGCCCGTGGGATTGAACCCCTGGTGCTTGAAGGACAGGTGGTCGAGGCCTCCGAACCGCGCGGCGCGGGGCGCATCGAGGAGGGGCGTGTTGCCTTCGCGGAGAGTGACCACGCGGCTGTAATCCGGAAGGAACGGGAGAAACTCGCGGTAGCGCCACACGCCGCTCTGCTCCAAGGGCGCGTTCGAGGTGCGCCGATCGCGCCAGAGGGCCTTGAGCTCGGCGGCGGATTGCTCCGGTTTGGGATAAACGGCTTCGAGCAATCCCCCGCAGCTTGGGCAGTTGTAGATCACCTCGGTGATGGGGAAACGCGCGTGGCACCGCGCTTCAAAACAGGCAAGCTCCGCTGGCATGAAGACCCATTATAGGGATCTCCACGCCCGCGGTTGCAAGACCACCGTCCAGGCGGGCTCAGGCGGTAAACCCCTCCTCTACCGCTCGGACTTCTGGCAGCTTGAAACGGCATCGGAGCCGCGTGTCCGCGCAAGTTGACGCGCCTGCGCAGGTGCAGGCTCTGAATCGAAACCAGCTATACTCGGATTGGAGCCCGCCGCACTTCCATGACACCCGAAGATCTCGACCAAATCACCGCCGCCCTCGACCAGCGATTCACGCAACGCCTGGACCGCGCCGTCGAGTCCATCTCCGCCGCCCTCGACCAGCGATTCACGCAACGCCTGGACCGCGCGGTCGAGTCCATCGCCACGGAAATTTCCGGTCTCCGCGCCGAAATGAACGACCGCTTCGAAAGCGTCAACCGCCGCATCGATCGACTCGCGGAAAACGTCACCGGCATCAACACCCAACTCTCGGCCATTAACCAGCAGTTCGCCGGAATGAGCCGCTGGGCCGACTCGCTCGACACCGACAACCAGAAAATCCACGAGAGCCTCCACCAGCACGAACAACGCATCGCCCGGCTGGAGCGCGACCTTCACCCCGATCAGCATTGACCGCGTCGCCGCGGACTACACGCGTGCTCGGAAACACCGCCAGGGAGCCAACCCGCTGGAAAGCCCTATTATAAGGGCATGCTGGCAGTCCACCTGGAAAACGGCGCCGTCTCCACGCGCGAAGTACCGCTTCCGTTCCGTCCGGAGGGGTTCGCGTTGCTGCGTCTTCTGGTGGGAGGCATCTGTAACACCGATCTGGAACTGCAGCGAGGCTACTACGGATTCTCCGGCATTCCCGGGCACGAGTTCGTGGCGGAGGTTGCGGAAGCCGATACGCCTTCGCTGGTAGGCAAACGGGTGGTGGGCGAAATCAACCTGGCGTGCGGGAGTTGCGAATGGTGCGGCAAGGGCCTTGGCCGCCACTGCCCCACGCGAACGGTGCTGGGGATTGTGAGGCATCCGGGAGCCTTCGAGGACTTCTTCACTCTCCCGGAGCGCAATCTGCACGTGGTGCCCGATGGCATTCCGCTGGAGCGCGCCGTGTTCGCGGAGCCTCTGGCGGCGGCCTGCGAGATCCTGGACCAGGTGCGGATTCCGCGCGGGGAGGCGGTGGCGGTGCTGGGCGACGGCAAACTCGGCCTGCTGATTGCGCTGGTGCTCCACCAGCACGGCTGCCAGGTCCACCAATTCGGACGCCATCCGGAGAAGCTTCGGATTTCCTCCGCGGCAGGCGTGACCGTGGAACTCTCCAGCGGGAGAGTGCCCATTGCCGAGTACGACTGGGTGGTTGAGGCTACGGGAAATCCGGAGGGACTGCGCTCGGCTGTCGCGATGGCTCGGCCCCGCGGCACGGTCGTTCTGAAGTCCACGGTTCATGGCACGGTCGAGATCGATACCGCCCCGATCATTGTCAATGAGATCACGCTGGTGGGTTCGCGGTGCGGGCGCATGGAAGCGGCCCTGCCGCTATTGGAGCAGGGGCTTATTCCGGTGGAGAAAATGATCGACGGCGATTGTCAGCTGCAGGATGCGGACAGGGCGTTTGCGCGCGCCGCGGAGCCCGGCGCATTGAAGATTCTACTCCGCCCTCCCCGGGTGTAGTTGGAACGGCTGAGCCACGGTCTTAGTGTCAGCGGGCGTTCAACCGCAAAATCCGAATGAAATCACAGAGGGCCTGGCGCCTCCCTGGGAGCGTCTCCAGATGGCGGGAGCGCGCCTGTGCCGTGTTGGTCGCCGCCTACTTCTTCTATTTCGCCGCCGATACCGTGAAGGTCCTGTTTGCGCCGGATGACATGATGAATATGGCGGCTTATTGGAGACTCACACCGTGGCGGATCGTGTTGTCGCTTGTTATGCCATGGCGCGGCTTCTACCGGCCGATGGCGGCCCTGTACTACGTGCCCCTGCACTACTTCTTCGGACTAAGTCCGGCGCCATACCACATAGTGCTCTTACTCGTGTTACTGGCCGGCGTGTATCTGACTTATCGTCTCGCCGTGGTTCTGCGTGTGGACAGACTGACTGCCGGCCTGGCCGCATTGATCGTTTGCTTTCATACGGGCATTGCAAACCTCTACTACAATACGGCATTCATCTACGACGCATTGTGCGGGCTATTCTACCTGTCCGCCCTGGTCTATTACGTGCACATTCGGGAAAGCGGGCGCGCGCTTCGCGGCCGGGAGATTGGATGGTTTCTGGCGCTCAGCCTGTTCGCGCTGGATGCGAAAGAGATGGCCGTCACTCTTCCGATCGTCCTGGTGGCTTATGAATGGAGCTACCAGCGCGCGGCTGTTCCGAAGTGGGGCCGAATTGGCGTGTGGTTTCGCGGTCCCGGCCGCGCGATCGCGCTGGCGGGCACTCTCGACCTCGCATATTGCTATGGCAAGGCTTTCGGGCGGGACGCGCTGATGAAACAGGCGGCCTACGCGCCAGTCATCTCGCTGGCGCGATTGGAAACCTTTCAGGCCAGATCTCTGGGCGAACTGTTTTTGGCTTGGGGCCAATTCCACATGCGCGGAGTGTTGCTGTTGTGGTTCACGGTGTTCTATCTCGCCTGGCGCCTCAATCGTCCGGTGTTGTGGTTCTGCTGGTTGTTCGTTGCGGTGACGCCCCTGCCCATCGAGTTTCTGGAAGGCCGCGGCGGCGCCTGCCTGTATGTGCCGCTGTTGGGGTGGGCGATCTTCGCCGCGGTGATCTTTCGAGAGATCGTCAAAGTGCTGTCATGCGTGCTCGCGGGCGATCCGGTACTTCGCCACCTCGGCGCGCAGTCGATCTGCGCGATCCTGATCGCCACAGGCATGTTCCTGTGGGCGGCGGAAAACCGGCGATTGAAGGAATCGTACGTGCGGCCGTCGATGTCGGCACTCGGCAAACCGACTTGGGAGGTGATTCAGCAAATGGACGAGCTGCGTCCCAAGGTTCGTCCCCACAGCCGCATTGTGTTTCTGAACGATCCCTTCGAAGGATGGGACATGGCGTTTATTGCCGAGTTGTGGTTTCGGGATCGAAGCCTGGAGATCAGGCTCGACAGGAAAACGCCCTCCACTCGGGAAGAGCTGGCGCAAGCGGACCACGTGTTCACCTTCGCGAACGGGAAACTGGTTCAGGTGCGATAGCCGCCGGCTGCTGCTGGGTCATGCAATGCAGCGCGCCCAGGCCCAGAATCAGGTCCGTACAATTGATGCCGGTTACTTCGCGGCCGGCAAACACGCGCGCTAGGCGGGCCAGCGCGACGCGGTCGTTCGGGTCGTTGAAGGTAGGTGCCAGGACCAGGCCATTGGCGACGTAGAAGTTCGCATAGCTGGCCGGCAGGCGCTGGCCCGCGAAAATCAGCGGCTGCGGCATGGGGAGTTTCACGACTTCGAGACCCGCTGAACGCAGAATCGCGGCGTTTTCCCGCAGCGGCTCGAAGTTGGGGTCCGAGCGGTCTAACTCCGCAGAGAGCACCACCGTCTCGGGCCCCACGAACCGGGCCACGTCGTCGATGTGGCCATGCGTATCGTCGCCGGCGATGCCGCGGCGCAGCCAGATCACGCGTTCGGCGCCCAGATAGCGGCCGAGCATCCGCTCGATCTCGCGGCGAGTCATTCCCGGATTGCGCGCCTGCACGGGGCTCAACAGGCACTCCTCGGTGGTCAGCAGCAGCCCCGTTCCATTGACATCGATGCTGCCGCCCTCCAGCACCATGGGGGCCGTCCACGCCGGGAGTTGGAGCCGCGCGGACAACCGGGCGGGCACGGCGGCATCGAGCTGCCAGTCGTCATATTTGGCCCAGGCGTTGAACCGCCACGCCGTCAGCGCCACGTTTCCACGGAGGTTCTTTACGAACAGCGGACCGTAGTCGCGGGTCCAGACACGGTTGGTAGGGCATGGGAAAAACTCCACGGCATCCAGGTGCGCGCCCACGTTGCGGAGCACGCGCCGCGCCTGCTCTTCCAGCGCGCGGTCATTGACCAGGATCCGAACCCTCTCCACACGGCTCAGTTTTCGGACGATCTCGCCGTACACCCACGGGATGGGCGCGAACCGCCCGGGCCAGTCCTCGCGATTGTGCGGCCAGGCGATCCAGGTGGCTTCATGCGGCTCCCACTCGGCGGGCATGCGGAAGCCTCGGCCTGGTTGGGCATGCTTTAGCTTGGCAATCTCTGCTTGTGGTGTTGGAGGGCAAGCTAAAGCATGGCCTACCGTTCTGCTCTTCAATCGATCACCCGGTTCAAAATGGGAGCGTAGGCGTCGATCCGGCGGTCGCGCAGAAAGGGCCAGTTGCGGCGCACTTCCTCGATGCGCCGCGGGTCGCACTCCACGATGAGAGTCTCTTCCCTATCGCTGCCGGCTTCGGCGAGGACCTGTCCGAACGGATCGGCGACGAACGATCCGCCCCAAAACTCCAGGCCGCGCTCCGGCGGTCCTTCGTAGCCCACTCGATTGACGGCCGCGACATAGAGCCCGTTGGCTATGGCGTGTGAGCGCTGGATAGTACGCCACGCGTCATGCTGGGCTTCGCCGTGCCGGGCCTTCTCCGAGGGGTGCCAGCCGATGGCCGTGGGATAGAAGAGCACCTGGGCGCCGCCCAGAGCGGCGATTCGGGCAGCCTCGGGATACCACTGGTCCCAGCAGACCAACGGCGCGACGCGCGCATAGCGGGTGTCGAAGCAGCAAAAGCCCAGATCCCCGGGAGTGAAGTAATACTTCTCGAAGTAGAGAGGGTCGTCGGGGATGTGCATCTTGCGGTAGGTCCCGAGCAACGAGCCATCGGCATCCAGGACCAGTGCGGTATTGTGATAGACCCCCGCGGCACGCCGCTCGAAGACCGACCCGACGATGGCCACCGAAAGCTCCCGTGCCAGCCGGGAAAAGCTCTCGCTGGTCGGCCCCGGCACGGGTTCGGCCAGGTCGAAGAGGTCCGCGTTTTCCTCGCGGCAGAAGTACTGTGAGCGGAACAGTTCCTGCACGCAGACGATCTGCGCACCCTTGCCGGCAGCCTCGCGGATGCGCCATTCGGCCTTGGCGAGGTTCTCGTTGGGGTCCTTCGCGCAGGCCATTTGGATCAGGCCGATGCGGAATTTCGCATGGTGCACAGGACTATTGTAGCGGGGTCGTCCGGCGGTCAAATTGGGTTTCGACTGGCTTCCGTTCGCTAGGGCGGGCACACCGCTTATGGGCTTCGTCGTATGATTGCTCTTGACCTACCGCGCACTGGTTCTGTTCGATATCGACGGCACGCTGGTCCGGCGGGCCGGCCCCCATCACCGCGAAGCGCTGGTGCATGCCGTCCGGCGGGTCACGGGACTCGAAACCACCACCGACGATATCCCGGTGCATGGGATGCTCGATCCCGATATTGTCGCCATCATGATGCACCGCGCGGGCGCCTCCCGCTCACGGATTGGCGACGCGATGCCCGAAATCGTGCGCGCGGCGGAGCGTCACTACCAGCGAGTGTGCCCGGCGCTCCACGACAAACACTGCCCGGGAGTGGCGCCGCTGCTCGAGCGGCTGACGCGGCGCAACATCCTGCTCGGGCTGGTGACCGGGAACCTGACACGCATCGGCTGGCGAAAACTGGAGCGTGCCGGCCTGCGGGACTACTTCCGCTTCGGAGCGTTCGGTGAAATGGCCAAGACCAGGGCGGGCCTGGCGAAGATTGCCATCCGGGAGGCCCGCGCCCACGGTTGGATTACCCGCGGCACGCCCGTTTCCCTGGTTGGCGACGCCCCCGCCGATATCCTGGCAGCCCGGCGGAATCACATCCGTGCCATCTCCGTAGCGACGGGTCTCACAACTACGGACGAGTTGCTGGCGGAACGGCCCGACATCCTGCTGCCCGACCTTCGCTTGCTGCGCCTCAAAATGGTGGAAGGTTAGGGCCCGTCACCGGTCTTAATGAGGTGTTATACACTAGTCAAGTTACAAACAGGGACCATCATGATCAGGGCTTTATTCCTCCTCGGTTTTCTTTGCATAAACGAAGTTTCATGGGGCCAGCAGTACGTCATCTCCACGCTGGCGGGAGGGATCCCGCCGGCCACTCCTTCCGCCGCCGCCTTCGCATCCATAGGCGATCCTCCGCGGGTCGCCGTAGACGCCTCGGGCAACGTTTATTTCGCGAGCATACACTCCGTCTTCAAGGTGGATCCCGCGGGCACGCTCACGCGGATCGCCGGCACGGGCCGCTACGGAGTATCCGGTGACGGCGGGCCGGCCCTCAAGGCGCAGTTGGCGTTTCCGGATGGGGTCGCTGTGGACGCCGCCGGCAATGTTTACGTGACTGACCGCGCCGTCCATGTCATCCGGAGGATCTCCACCGGCGGCACCATCAGCACGTTCGCCGGAACCGGCACGAGCGGTTTCTCGGGAGACGGCGGACCCGCGGCAAACGCTCAATTCAACGGGCCCACTGGGCTGGCCTTCGATTCCGCAGGCAATCTCTACATTGCGGATACCGGCAATAGCTGCATCAGAAAGATTTCCACCGACGGCACCATCGTCACGTTTGCCGGGACGAATGCAAACAACTACGGTGGGGACGGCGGCCCGGCTCGGCTGGCGGACTTGAACGGGCCCGAGGGGGTGGCAGCCGACCTCGCTGGCAACCTCTACATTGCGGATACCTTTAACAACCGGATTCGCGAAGTGGCGCCGGACGGCACCATAAACACGTTCGCCGGGACTGGATTCCCCGGATACTCGGGCGATAACGGACCGGCCACCAGCGCAACGCTATTCCTCCCTACCGACGTGGCCGTAGACCCAACCGGCAACACCATCTATATCGCGGATCTGGGCGCCGTCCGTATCCGTAGCGTGGCCAATGGGATCATCGGCACCGTGGCCGGTAACACGACTGCGGGACAACTACCGCAGGATGGCGCGCCGGCCGTTTCTGTGCGGATCAACGGGCCGACGGGAGTGGCTGTCGACGCCGGCGGCGCATTTTATTTCGCGGCAGGGTCTATCGGCTCGGGTTCGGGGTTGACCACTGGTGACTACAAGATCTGGAAGGTCACGCCAGGTGGCGTCCTCAGCACTGTTGCCGGAAACGGGTACAACAGTTTTTCGGGCGACGGCGGAGCGGCCGCGCGAGCACAGATCGATACGCCCGCGGGTATGGCGCGGGATTCGGCCGGCAACCTCTACTTCGCCGACTCTGTGGGCAACCGGGTGCGGAAGATATCCCGCGACGGCACCATCACCACGGTCGCCGGCTTTGGTGTCGCGGGTTTTGCCGGCGAGAGCGGACCAGCGGTAGCCGCGCTCTTGAATCAACCGATGGGGGTAGCGGTGAACGCCGACGATACCCTTTTCATTGCGGATACGGGCAACAACCGGATCCGCGAGGTCCTGAAGGATGGGACGATCGGCACCTACGCAGGGAATGGCAACGCCGGGTTTTTTGGAGACGGCGGCTCGCCGCTCGACGCAGCTTTACATGCCCCGCGAGCAATTGCTTTTGACCCAGCGGGGAATCTTTATATTGCCGACACACTCGACCACCGGATCCGGAAGATCGATTCCGCCACCTACACCATCGACACCGTGGCTGGAAAGGGGCAGGGCCTTGCAGGGGACGGCGGACCGGCCGTCAATGCGCTACTGAACCTTCCGTCGAGCATCGCGCTTGACTCGGCCGGCGCCCTCTACATTACCGACGAAGCCAACGGCCGGATTCGAAAGGTGTCCACCGCCGGGACGATCACCACCGTTGCGGGAACGGACACCGTTTTTACTGGCGACGGCGGACTGGCCATCAACGCGCGCCTGAGCGGCCCGCGGGGAGTAGCCGTGGACTGGGCAGGCAACCTGTACATCTCCGATCCGGGAGAAAACCGGGTCCGAAAGGTCACGACTGACGGCCTCATCACCACCATCGCCGGCGACGGGAACTGCTGTTACTCGAACGATGGCGGACCCGCTACCAGCGCGTCGTTGAATCTGCCCTGGGGCGTGGTTGTGGACCCGGCCGGCAGCGTCTACGTGGCCGACGCCGGCAACAACGCGATCCGCGTGATTCAACCTGTCCCGCCCGGAGGCGCACAGGCAGGTTGGGTGCAACCTCAAGCCCCCCCGGAGTGACCATCGTGCAGTAACGCGAGCATTCCCGCCTACCAGCCCGGGTGGGACGGACGATCGTCTTTCGTCGTCTGTCAACCGGCCCACAGTTGGGGAATCCGGCCTATTTCAAGCTCCACTCCAGCCAGTCCAACATCTCTTTCTGTCTACCTCGATGGCCCTGCCCGACTTCCAGATTCACGTACCGGACTCCGCGCCGGGCGGCCAGTCGCGAAAGGGAACCGTCGTCCTCCTGTGGGACGTGCTGCTGAAGGACCACGTTGTAGCCCGAGGCGGAGAGAATCCGGAAATCCTCCGGATCGGTACACAGGTAGAACGCGTGCGGATTGGAGGGCTCGCGAAGGGAACGTGCGTCGCTGATCGGCGCTTCGTCTTCCACCGAATATCCCTCTGAATTATTGTGCAGGGCGATTATGAGCCCGCCCTCCGGCGGAAGCATGGCATGCACCAACTTTTCGCGCCCCCGATCGAGCTCCCCCAGAGCTGACTGGATGCGGTCCGGCGTCCAATCGGGGTTGAGCTTCCGCAGATTGGCCTCGGCACCCACGCGCGAAAACATCCGGTTGGGATCGATTTGCCCGGAATCGAGGGTCACGTTGCGGGTGTGGTTCTGGATCGCATAGGCGACCCCCTCGTGGGCCTGCATATGCCGGATCAGCACCTCGCGGGCGGTCTCTTCGTTACCATGGATCAGCAGATACCGGTGCTTCGACCGGCCATTCCGAATGACGCGAAAGGTGGCCCCGGCCAGGCGGATATGCCTGGGGCGGAAGAACGGCAGCCAGCCGAGAATGGAGCCGTAGGCCAGGAACTCGCGTCGCGACCACTCCGCCCGACGGCTCACTGGAGGTCGTCCTCGATCGGCTTTTTGTGCTTCGGCCGTTTGCGGGAAGACTTCGGCTCGATCCACTTCCCGGCCGGCACCGGGCCCACCCGTTCGCGGGCGATGGCCTTCACTTCCTTGCCCAAATCAAAGCTCTTCTTCTTGCGCGGCAAGTATCCTCCGGACCGCACTCGCCAGCATCTCCGGGGCGAACGGCTTGTGTAGGAACATCACCCGCCCAGGCGCAGCCGCTTCAATGGCGGTCATGTCTACAGGATACCCGCTCGCGACGATTACCCACAGGGACGAACTGGCGCCGAGCATGCGCAGAGCGAGATCCTCCATGCTGAGCCCTGCCATGGTGGCGTCCAATACGGCGCCGGCAAAACTGGAAGGCGCAGCTTCCATCTCCGACCATGCCGTCTCGGTGGTGTTTGCGGTAGTCACATCGTACCCCAGGCGACGGAGGTACATGCTCATCATCTTCAGGAGCGCCGGTTCGTCATCGACGATAAGGATTCGGCCGGGGGCGTGACTCATAACGCGCAACTGTGAGATTTTAGTCTGAGTTGATATATGAATATCTCATATTCAAGAGTGAGTGACACGGGAAATATCTTTAGATTGTCCACAAGACCATCGCCGAACGTGGGGCAGGCTTTCAGGCTGCGGACCCGCTTTCCAGCGGGTCCAGCCGGCCGGAAGGCCGGCTGCGGCCAAGATTGACCGCCCCACTGCTGTCCGCATTACCGACGAACTTCAGAGACAGGACACTAGCGCACGAATTTCACGAATCCCCAATGCTCCGGGCGGTGCATATCGATTGCGCCTTGCGGCGACCACACCCAGTTGTCCTCTCGAAGGCCGGGAAGCTTCTCATACTTCCCGTTCACCGTGCGAACTCGCCACTCGACCCGTGAGAAATTCACGCGCCACTCGGCTCCCGGCTCCGGCCGGCGGGCGCCGCTGCGTTCCGTGAACGCGCTCCAGGGAAAGGCCAATTCGACATTCCAGCCGCGGTCGCGGTCCTGTGGGTTATTGAGTGTTCCGGCAATGGAGATCGCGGTGAGGAGCCCGGGGATTTCCCAACTGTTATCGGCCTTGCCGCCCTGGCGGTACGGTCTCGGCAGGAAAAGATCCCATCCCGTATTGAGGGCGTTGATTTCGAATTCGAAGTAGTTGCGGGTATCCCCCGTGGGGTTGAGAAAAACCTCGAAATCGTTATCGCGGAAAATCACCGAGTCGTGCCCGGTGAGCGTGGCCCACACGTCGGGCTCCGTCAACTCGGCGGCGACATAGAAGAAGTTGTCGTCCCAGAGCATCTTGACGCGTGTTCGGAAGCGCGGCTTGGGCTGTGACGTACCGCGGATATCGATGAACCAATCAGTCCACGGAGCCTTTCTCCAGGCCGCATCGTCCAGCTTTCCGTCGACGCGGATGGGGGAACCGGTCCTGACGCAGTTGTACCTCTTGGGCGGCAAATCGGCGGCGAACCCCACGGATCCGAGCAGAGAAACAAGGAAAATGACTGCCACGAATGAACACGAATGCACACGAATAAGAGGCCCCCTGGAGTTGCGGCCCCAGGTCCGATTCTACACCAACCCTTTCTTATTCGTGTGCATTCGTGGTCATTCGTGGCCATAATTCTTGCACGCGTTCTCAGCGACTGGTCTCTAGCGGATGGCATTTTTGGGCCGGAAAGTAACCAAATCTGCGTGCGGCAGTATATAGATCATGGACCCAATCGTGTCTGACACCCGCAGACTGCCCGCACTCGACAGCATCCTGCAGGACCTGCGCTACACGTTTCGAACGCTGCGACGGGACTCCGGGTTCACTACTTTCGCTGTTTTGATCGTGGGACTCGGTATCGGCGCGAGCGCCACGGTGTTCAGCGTCGTCGACGCCCTTCTTCTTCGCCCGCTGCCGTTTCACGAACCGGAGCGGCTGGTGTGGATCGCCAACCACGACACCAGCGGCCTCTCGGGCCAGACGACCCAGGTAGGCCATCTGCTGGACCTCCGGGAACACAATCAGTCCTTTTCCGACATCGCCGGATACTTCGCCTTCTATGGCGTCGGTGACAATCTGCTGAGCGGCCAGGGCGAGCCGGAGCGGCTCAGCGGCGTACCGGTGTCGGAGAATTTCTTCCAGTTGCTCGGGGTGAAGCCGCAGCTTGGCAGGCTGTTTACCTCGGAAGAGTGCAAATGGCACGGGCCCAAGGCCGTGCTCTTGAGCCACGGTCTGTGGACCAGGAGGTTCGGCGCCGATCCCGGCATCGTCGGCGGAACGCTCGCCATTAATGATGAACCCGTCACTGTAGCGGGTGTCCTGCCCGCTTCGTTCGATTTAGCCTCGGTCTTCGCCCCCGGCAGCCACTTCGATCTGTATTTTCCGTTTCCGCTCAGCAATGAGACCAACCGGTGGGGAAACACCATGGCGATCGTCGGCCGGTTGAAGCCCGGTGTTACGATCGGCAGCGCGCAGGCCGAGTTGCGGATCCTGGCCGGGCAGATTACGCGCGCCCATCCGGAGCGCAACGATTTTGAAGGCAAGCTCACTCCGCTGGCGGAACACGTGAGCGGCCGGATCCGGCCGGCGCTACTGGTGCTGGCGTGCGCGGTAGGGGTGGTGATGCTGATTGTGTGTGCGAATCTCTCCAACCTGCTGCTCGCACGGACTGCGACGCGTCAGAAGGAGATTGCCATCCGCACGGCGCTGGGTGCGGGACGGCGACGGCTGATCCGCCAGATGCTGACCGAGGGCGTAGCACTGTCATGCTGCGGCGCGGCGTTGGGCGTGATCCTGTCTGCGGGCGGAACGCGTATTCTGGCGCGCCTGGAGGCGGTCAGCATCCCGCTCCTCGGCAACGTCCGCACAGACGCCACGGTCCTGGCCTTCTGTCTGGTAGCGGCCGTACTGACGGGCGTGGTCTTCGGCCTGGCCCCCGCACTGCAGGTCCCCGCCAACGCTTTGCACGACGTACTGAAAGACACAACACGCGGTTCCACGGCGGGCAAAAGCCGGAACTGGATTCGCGGCACGCTGGTAGTTTCGGAGATCGCATTTGCCTGCGTGCTGCTGGTGAGCGCGGGGTTGCTGGTGCGGAGTTTTCTGCGGGTGCTGGAGGTGAACCTGGGGTTCCGGCCGGAGCACACCGCCACGATCCGGGTGGATCCGGATGCCAGCTACGCCACACAGGCGCAGCAGAATGCGTACTTCGACGATCTGCTGCGGCGGGTTCGAGACATTCCGGGGATGGAGGCCGCCGGATTGACGGATGCGCTCCCGCTGGGGCGCAATCGCAGTTGGGGCGCGCCTGCGAAGGGGCAGGTATACCCGCCGGGAAAGTTCCCCGTCGCGTTTGTGCGCGTGGTCAGCGATGGCTACCTGAAAGCGATGGGCATCCCGCTGATCGCCGGGCGCGATATCTCGGAGAGAGATACGCCTTCGGCCGAACCCGCCATCGTGATCAACCAGACCCTGGCGCGTACGCTGTGGCCGGGGCAGAATGCGATCGGTCAGATGATGCGCGCTTGTGGCGAGCGGCGCGTCGTGGGTGTGGTTGGCGACGTGCGGCACCTCGCGCTAGAGCAGGGCTCGGGTATGGAGATGTACCTGCCCATGCGACAATGCCGGGATATCTCCTCCGTGGATCTGGTAGTCCGGGCCTCGCTGCCCCCGGCAGAACTCGCCTTAAGTGTGCGCGTGGCCCTCAAACCCATCGCGCCGAACCTTCCGGGAAAAGACTTTCGAACCCTGCAGCAACTGGTGGATAAAGCCGTCTCGCCGAGACGCTTCGTGGTGCTGCTGCTGGGCGGATTCGCGTTGTTCGCTCTGCTGCTCGCGTCGCTCGGAATCTACGGGGTGGTCTCATACGGAGTGAACCAGCGCACGCAGGAAATCGGAATTCGGATGGCGCTGGGCGCCTCCGCGTCCAGGCTTCAGGCCAGCATTCTCGCGCAGACGCTGGGGCTCGCCGCAATTGGCATGCTGATGGGAGCGGTCGCGTCCGGGGTGCTGGCGCGGGCGCTCGGTGGATTGCTCTTCGGAGTGACCGCGACCGATCCGCTGACATTTCTGGGCATGCCGGTGGTTCTTGCGTTGGTGGCCGCGGCCGCCGGTTATCTCCCCGCTCGCCGCGCTTCGCGGATCGATCCGTCCATCGCGCTACGCGCGAACTGAGGCTTCATCCGCGCATCAACCCGCGTTCCTCGGCCCGGCGAAGTGGCTGAACGCCTTGAGAAGTTCCGCGTGACCGCTACTGATCGTCGCTTTCATTTCGTCGAAGCGGCGCCGGATTTCGGAACGGAGGAGTTCGTTCTGCTCACTGAGGTGGCCTTCCACTCCTTGCAGGTCTCCCTTGGTTGCCGGGGCGTTGCGGTCTTCGGCCATGACTCCTCCATCATACGGCAAAACGCCAGTGTCCAACCTTACAACTGCATTTTGAAAATCGGTCGAAGACGCAGTCCAAGACTTGCGTTATCGTAACGGATGGTGGCCGAAGCATACATCCGGGCGCGCAACGTCTCCAAAGTTTACAAATCGGGCACGTCGGACCTGGTGGTTTTCTCGGCGGTCGATCTCGACGTGCACCGCGGGGAGATGCTCGCGCTGGTAGGCGAATCGGGCGCGGGTAAATCCACCCTGCTGCACCTGCTGGGCGGTCTAGACAGGCCTTCCGAGGGTACGATATACTACGGGAGTAAAGAGATTTCAGGTCTCGCCCGCACGGAACAGGCGGACTTCCGTAATCGAGAAATTGGTTTCGTTTGGCAGATTCACTACCTCCTGCCGGAGTTTACCGCGTTGGAAAACGTGATGATGCCCTTGCTGATTCGCGGGTGGGCGCATCGAAGCGCCGCCTCGGAGTCACTGACGAGGTTGGATGAAGTGGGGCTTCGGGCACGGTCGACTCACCGTGCCGGCGAATTGTCGGGAGGAGAACAGCAGCGGGTCGTGCTCGCCCGGGCGCTGGTCGGTACACCTTCCGTCTTGTTGGCCGACGAACCCACCGGGAACCTCGATTTTCGGACCGGCGAGATGATTTTCGAACTTCTTGAGGGCCTTCATCGTTCCCACCAGCTCACGTCGGTCTTCGTCACTCACAATTTGGCGTTCGCGCGGCGTTGCGACCGGGTATTAAGCATGGAAAAAGGCGGTTTAGTACCGGGCGGACCATTTGATTCGCAACTCGGGAGCGAGCCGGAGTATCTTTAGTCTTAGGGGGCGTCACTTTTTATGTTCGAGCGATACACGGAGAAAGCGCGGAGGGTGATCTTCTTCGCGCGGTACGAGGCTAGCCAGTTCGGTAGTCCCTACATTGAAACCGAACACCTGCTGCTCGGACTCCTGCGCGAAGATAAGGCGCTGGCGAACCGATTCCTGCGATCTCACGCCGCGGTGGAATCGATCCGGAAGCAAATCGAAGGGCATACCACCATCCGTGAGAAGGTCTCCACGTCCGTGGATCTGCCGCTCAGCCACGAGTGCAAGCGCGTTCTGGCCTATGGCGCCGAAGAGGCGGAGCGGCTGAACCACAAGCACATCGGGACCGAGCACCTGCTGCTGGGCCTGCTGCGGGAGGAGAAGTGTTTCGCGGCGGAAATCCTGCACGAGCGGGGTCTGCGGCTCTCCACCATTCGGGAAGAGCTGGCGCGGTCGCAGAGTGAAAAGGTCGCGTCCGCGCGGCCCAAGGAAAGCTCGCTGCTGGCCGAGTTCAGCCGCGATCTCACCCAGGCCGCCATGGACAACACGCTCGACCCGCTCATCGGGCGCGACTACGAGCTGGAGCGGGTGGTGCAGATCCTGTGCCGCCGCACCAAGAACAACCCGGTATTGATCGGGGAGCCGGGGGTGGGCAAGACCGCCATCGTGGAAGGGCTGGCGCAGCGCATCGCCGAGGGCGACGTGCCGTCGTTCCTGGCCGACAAGCGTATTCTGGCGCTGGACCTCTCGTTGATTGTGGCGGGCACCAAGTACCGCGGCCAGTTTGAGGAGCGGCTCAAGACCATCATGAAGGAGCTGATGGAGAACCAGAACGCCATCATTTTCATCGATGAGCTGCACACGCTGGTAGGCGCGGGCTCGGCCGAAGGATCGCTCGACGCTGCCAACATTCTGAAGCCGGCCCTGTCGCGCGGCGAAATCCAGTGCATCGGCGCTACCACGCCCGCGGAATTCCGCAAATCCATCGAGAAGGACCGGTCGCTGGAACGCCGCTTCCAGGCCGTGAAGGTTCCACCGCCCAACGAAGTCGATGCCGTCAAGATCCTGTTCGGCATCAAGGACCGCTACGAGAAGTTCCACGCGGTGGCGTATACCGACGATGCCATCGAGACGGCGGTTTACACTTCCAGCCGCTACATCCCCGACCGCTACCTGCCGGACAAAGCCATCGACCTGATCGATGAGGCGGGCGCCCGCGTGAAGCTGCGGCAGACCACCCTGCCGGCCGACCTGGCCGACATCCAGAAGCGCATCAAGTTCATTGTGCACCGCATGGAGAACGCCATCGCGAACCATGAGTTCGAGAAGGCGCGATTCTACTCCGACGAGGAGCGTAAAGAGCGCGAGAACATGCGGCAGCTCCGCGAGAAGTACAACCTGGACGATTCCTCCACCGGGTGCGTGACCAAGGACGATATCGAAGACGTGGTGGCGCGCTGGACCGGCGTGCCCATGACTTCCATCAAGGAGGAAGAGATCGCCAAGCTGCTGCGCATCGAGGAAGAACTGCACAGGCGCATCATCAGCCAGGAGAGAGCCATTTCCGCGCTGGCCCGCGCCATCCGCCGCTCGCGCGCCGGCTTGAAATCGAGCAACCGCCCGGCCGGATCGTTCCTGTTCCTGGGCCCCACCGGCGTTGGCAAAACCGAAGTCGCGCGAGCCCTGGCGGCGTTCCTGTTCGGCAGCGAGAAGAGCCTGGTGCGCTTCGACATGTCGGAGTACATGGAGAAACACTCGGTTTCGAAGCTCATCGGATCGCCTCCCGGCTACGTGGGATACGAAGAGGGCGGCCAGCTCACCGAGCGGGTCAAGCGCAACCCGTACTCCATCATCCTGCTGGATGAAATCGAGAAGGCCCATCCGGACATCTACAACATCCTGTTGCAGGTCTTCGAAGACGGCCAGTTGACCGATGGCCTGGGCAACCAGGTGGATTTCAAGAACACCATCATCATCATGACGTCCAACCTGGGCGCCCGCTTCCTCGAAAAGCGCGGCCACCTGGGCTTCTCGGCCCCCATGGGCGAAGGGATTCCTTCGAAGATCGAGGACATGGTGCGCAGCGAGGTGAAGAAGGC
>JAIQFL010000096.1 GCA_020073365.1 Terriglobia bacterium
TCTCCTGTTTCCACACTCGCTGCACGGCCATTTTCGACACCCCCAAGCGCAGCCCCAAAGACCGGTTGGTCCAGTGCGTTCGGTCTTCTGGCTTTACCACCAGGGTGGTGCGCACGATGAGCTTTACCATCTCGGATGTCAATACCCTCCTGAGACCGCTGGCAGGCCGTCGATCTTGCAACCGTTGCTCGGCGGTTTTGCCCACCGGGGGAGAAGCTTGGCGCGGCTCGGCAGCCGTATTGGCTGGGGGCTCTGGTGGGCCTGGTGGCGCGGTTGCGTCGGGTTGCGGAAGCGGTGCCGCCACCACCGACTCCCAAACGCCTGGCTCGGCGGCGCGTTCCCGCCACCATGCTACGGTCTTACGATTCACTCCCAACTGCTGGCTGATCTGGCTGTCCGTGAGGCCTTCGCGGGCCCGCAAAGCAATCCGCGCGCGTCGGACCAACTTCTGTGCAGTATTCCCTGCCCGCACCAAGGCCTCCAGACCCTGCCGGGCCGCGGCACTGATGGCTACAGGCAGTCCCATGCGAGTATCTGACCATATTTCGCCCCCGGTTGTCCAGTCCCGAGTGTGGCATTACACTAGCTAGCCTTGTCCGAAAAATCCGCGACCACGGCTTCGGTTCCCCCCGGAGCCTTGTCCGCGTCCTCTATGGAACGGTACATCGCGCGATGCTTTTCTCCGCTTCGCGCCACTTCCGCCAGCACTGCCTTGCCGACGGTCCGCTTGCCCCCGTAATCAAGATCATGTTTCCGCCTCCTTGGGAATGAGCACACCGCGATCTTCGCGCAATCCGGGACCGCGCCGCGCCAGATTTTCCCCGCCTACCCGCATGGTACAACCATCTGGTACCCGCCGGACGCGCTTGCAGCAGCCTTCCACAAATCGGTAGTGTCCTAATTGAGGACACTACCCACAAATTTAGTCCCTCCCCCAGTTGTATACTTGTTATCCAAAGCCGCGATTCCATGAAAGTCTCAAGATTTGCCGCCCTATCGCTGTTGGCCCTAGCCCCAGCCATCTATTCCCAAACCAGCCAGCCCCAGGACGAGGACTACGCCAGGCTCGTGAAGCAGTGGACCACCAAGCCCGAGTTCATGAGCCCGCTCGTCGATCACCTCCCCAAAGTCGCCGGGATACCGACCCCCAAGGACATCCTCGGCTATTACTCGGGCGCTCCCAAGAAACTCACCCGGGTGGCCGATCTGGGCCGCTACTATCGCGCCCTCGCCGCAGCCTCCAAGCGCGTCAAGGTCCTGCCCGCAGGCACCACCGACGAAGGCCGCGAATGCATCGTCGTCACCATCTCCGACGAAGACACCATCCGCAACCTCGACACCTACAAGGGCTACCTGGCCCGCCTCGCCGACCCCCGCGGCCTCAGCGGCGAGGAGGCCAGGCGCATCATCGCCCAGGCCAAGCCCATCTACATGTTCACCGGAGGCCTGCACAGCGCCGAGACCGGCCCGCCCGAGATGCTCATGGAGCTGGCCTACCGGGTGGCCGCCGAGGAGTCCCCGCTCTTCGACCAGATCCGCAAGAATGTGATCGTCATGCTGACTGCCGCCGCGGAACCGGATGGCCGCGACCGCTACGTCGATTGGTACTACCGCTACAAGACCGGCGAAGAGACCGAGGAGGACCGCGTTGCCGGGCCGCCCTACTGGGGCAAGTACGTCTTCCACGACAACAACCGCGACATCAACTACTCCCAGGTCACCATGCGCAACTGGCTGAAGTTCTACCTGGAATGGCACCCGCCCATCATGCATGACCTTCACGAATCCCAGCCGTTCCTCTACACGTTTAGCGGCCAGTCGCCCCAGAATCCCACCCTCGACCCCATCCTCTACGCCGAGATGCCCTGGTTCTCGAATTTCGAGATGACCAAGATGATCGGCTACGGCATGCCCGGCGTCTGGACCCACGCTTTCGTGGACATGTGGTCCCCCGGCTATCTCGGCTTCATGTCGTCCAACCACAACGGCATGCTGCGCATGTACGAGACCTTCGGCAACGGCGGCGCCAACACCATGAAGCGTACCGTAGGCGGCGGGCCTCCGGGCGGCGGTCCAACCCCCGGGGCCGGCGGCCGCGGCGGCGGTATGACCACCCGCGAATGGTACCGGCCCGTGCCGCCCTACCGCAACGTGGAGTGGTCCATGCGCAACAACACCAACTTCATGGAAACCGGAGTGCTCTCCGCGCTCGAATTGACTGCCGGCTTCTCCAAAACGGTGCTCGAGAATTTCTACGACAAGAGCCGCAACTCCATCGAATCGGGCAAGACCGAAGCGCCCTTCGGCTACGTCCTTCCCGCCGGCCAGCCGGACATGACGCGCGTCGCCTTCATCGTCAATATTCTGCGCCTGCAAGGCATCGAAGTCGGCCGCGCCACCGCCGAAGTCAAGCTCAAAGAGGGCACATACCCCGCCGGCTCCTTCATCGTCAAGCGCAATCAGCCCTACGGCCGCCTCGCCAAAATTCTGCTGGAGAAACAGAATTTTCCGGACCCCGCCCTCACCACCTATGACGACACCGGCTGGACCATGGGGCTCATGAGTAACGCGCAGGTTCAGGAGATCGGCGATAAGGCCATTCTCGATGTGCCGGTCGAACCGGTCGATACCCTCACCATCGCCGGAACCGTCAAGGGCGACGGCCCCATCACCGCCATCCTGCATAACGGGGCCAACTCCCTGGCCACCTTGCGCTACCGTTTGAAGACCTTGAAGTTCGAAGCCATCGAACAGCCCTTCAAGGCCGGCAACACCGAGATCCCCGCCGGCTCTCTGCTGGTCGAGTCCAGCCCGCGCGTAAAGAGCCTGGTCGAACAGTTGGGCCTGCAGGCCGTCACGCTGGCCCAGGCGCCTACTGTCCCGAAGCACCTGCTCGACCTGCCGCGCCTGGCTGTCTTCAGCACCTGGGGCAGCACCCAGGATGTCGGCTGGGTGCGCTATGCCCTCGACCACTTCGAAGTCGGCTACGACCTGATCTACAAGGAGCGCATCAGGAAGGGCAATCTCCGCGCCGATTTCGACGTCATCCTGATCCCCAGCCAGGGCCGCGGCGGTGGCAAGGCCCTCATCTTCGACATCGAATCCAAGGGCAAACCGCTCGCCTACACCAAGACCCTGGAGTTCCCCAGTCTCGGCGCCTATGGGGAATCCGACGACATCACCGGCGGCATGGGGCTGGCCGGAGTGGCCGAGCTGGACAAGTTCGTGAACCAGGGCGGCGTCCTCATCACCTTGGGCGCATCCAGTTTCTTCCCCGCCGAATTCGGAATCGCCCGCACCGTGGACGCCGCCCGCCCCTCGGCGCAGTTCTACGCCCCCGGCCCCATTGTCGAGGCCGAGATCCTCAAGCCGGCGCATCCCATCTTCTACGGCTACACCCAGAAGACCGTGCCCGTGCGGTGGGCCAGCGGCCCGCTCTTGCGCCTGCCTACCGACGAGAGAAAGGAGATCCTGATGCAGTTCGCGGGCACCGACAAATCGGTCCTCAGCGGGCTCATGAGGGGCGTGGCCGAAACCCGCAATCGTCCCGCGGTGGTGGATGTTCCGGTGGGCCAGGGTCATGTTGTGATGTTCGCCACCAACCCCTGCTACCGCTGGCAGAATCTGGGCGAGTTCACCATGCTGGCGAACTCCATTCTGCACTTCAACGACTATCCCAAGCCCGAGGCCTCAGTGCCTTCGACGCTCGCCGCGGCAGCCAACCCGCAATGAAACAGCAAGTCGGCCGCTACCAGGTTTTGGAAAAGTTGGGCAAAGGAGCGATGGGGGTGGTGTACCTCGCCGAAGATCCTCTGCTGAAGCGTCAGGTGGCCATCAAGACCGTCGAACTGGCTATCGACGACCTTAGCAAGCGGCAGTTCCTTCGCGAGCGATTGCTGCGCGACGCGCGCGCGGCGGCCGGGCTCTCCCACCCCAACATCGTAAGCGTCTACGACGTACTCGAAGAGGGGGACTGCGGCTACCTGGTGTTGGAGTACATCGCCGGTGAGAACCTCTCCGTGCGCCTCGCCCGCACACCGCGGCCCGACACGGCATTCACCACGCGGGTACTGCGCGAAATGGCCTCCGCGCTCGACTACACCCACGCCCGCGGCGTCATTCATCGCGACATCAAACCGTCCAACGTCATGCTGGATGCCGCCGGAACCGCCAAGATCATGGACTTCGGGGTCGCGCGAATCGCCGACGCGCGCACCTCCACGCCCACCGGCATGATCATGGGAACCCTCGAGTACATGGCGCCGGAGCAGATCAAGGGCGAGCCCGTGGATGGCCGCGCCGATCAATTCTCCCTGGCGGCGGTGGCGTACGAGATGCTGACGGGCAGTACTCTGTTTGGTGAACAGACGTTTCACACCCTGGCGTACAAGATCGTCAACGAGATGCCGACGCCCCCGCGAACTCACAACCCCGGTCTGCCTCCCGGTGTGGATGAAGTCTTGGGCCGGGCCCTCAGGAAGCCCCCCGTCGAGCGGTTCCCCACCTGTGGCGCGTTCGTCGCGGCCCTCGATCGGGCCTTCACGGGCGAGGTGCCGGCAACCGGCCAAACCACACAAGTAATGTTTGTCCCGCCCTCGGTGCCGACCGTTGCGACAGCGCGCCCCGTGGTGCCGCCTGTGCCCGTGCCCCCCGCGCCCGTAGCGCCTCCTCCCATGGCCCCCGTCCCCGCGGCGCCTCCGCCTGCTCCGCCCGCGCCCGTGGCGACGGTTTCCGCCCGCCGGGGCGCCCTGATCGGGATTGCCGGCACTCTCGCTGCCGTGGCCCTGGGAGCCGCCCTGATGCTCTGGAAACCCTGGGCGAACACCGTGGCGCCGATCCCTGCCCAACCCCCTCCCACGGCAGGGCAGGTCGACAACCCCGGCAGCGGGCCGCCCCAGTTGCCCCATGCGGAGCCGCCATCGCATGCCGCCGCCCCGAAACCGAAGCCCAGTTCCGCCGCGACCGAGCCTCCCAAGACCGCCGAGCCCAAATCCGCCGCGTCACAACCCCCTCGATCTCCTCAACCAACTCCTCCGGAACCGGCCCTGCCGGAACCCGACCCGGCCGAAGCCTCATTCCCCCAGCCCGCCCTGGCCGCCTTCCGCGAGGGCCAGTCGCTCATCAAGGCTGATCGCTACCCCGCCGCCATCCAGGCATTCTCCAAGGCCATCGAGCTCCGGCCCGAGTTCCTTCGGGCCTACTTCGCCCGTGGTGCGGCGTACCTGCACCAGAACCGGGCCGCGGAGGCATTCGCGGACTACAGTGAACTCCTCCGCCGCAATCCGCGCAACGCTATAGCTCTTGCCCAGCGCGGCATCTGTCATGCCCGGCTGCACGATGAAGAGGCCGCCATGGCCGATTTCAACCGCGCCTTGGAACTTCGTGCGGACATCCCGGGCGCGCTCAATGGCCGCGGCCTGATTTTCCTCCACCGCAAGCAATACCAGATGGCCCTTCGCGAGCTCACGGAAGCCATCCGCCTATCTCCCGATTACGCGCAGGCCTATCTGAACCGGGGCCGCACCTGGCAGGCCCTGGGCAACCAGTCCGCAGCCCAATCCGATCTCGCCAAGGCCCAGGAGCTCAACGCCCGCCAACGCGAGTAACACGGGCATTCGTGCCTGTGTGTCTTCCTCCCGCCTCCCAGCCGTAGTGTCTCTACCGGGGCACTACCGCAGAATTCCCAGCTTCTTGCCCACCCGCTCAAACACCTCCAGCGCGCGATCCAGCTCCGCTTGGGTGTGGGTGGCGGAGACGATGGTCCGCACGCGCGCCTTCCCTTTCGCCACCGTGGGGAAGCCGATGCCCGTCGCCAGCACGCCTTGGTCAAACAATTCGCGCGAGAGCTCGTGGGCCGTCTTGGCCTCGCCCACGATCACCGGTGTGATCGGCGTTTCGCTGATTCCCGTATTGAATCCAGCCGCGGTGAGTCCCTTCTTGAAATACCGGGTGTTGTCCCAGAGCCGTTCGATGCGCTCGGGCTCCTGCTCGAGGACGTCGAACGCCGCCAGGCACGCCGCCGCCACGGCCGGCGGATGCGAAGTCGAAAACAGGAACGGGCGCGCCCGGTGGTACAGAAACTCGATCAGGTCGCGGCTTCCGCAAACGTATCCGCCGAGCACGCCGACGGCCTTCGAAAGCGTCCCCACCTGCACTTGGACGCGCCCATGCAATCCGAAATGATCGATGGTGCCGCGTCCGTTGCGGCCGAGCACGCCCGAGGAATGCGCGTCATCCACCATCATGATGGCGCCATGCCGCTCCGCGGCTTCCACCAGGCCGGGGAGCGGACCGATATCGCCATCCATCGAGAACACGCCATCCGAGATCAGCAGCTTGCGTCCGGATACCGTCTCGAGGTCCGCCAGAATCTTCTCCGCAGCCGCCACATCCTTGTGGGGAAAGACGTGAATCTTGGCCTTGGACAGTCGGCAGCCGTCGATGATGCTGGCGTGGTTCAGCTCATCCGAGATGATGTGATCTTCCGGTGTCAGGATGGCGGCCACGGTTCCGGCGTTGGCGGCAAAGCCGGACTGGAACACCACCGAAGCCTCCACGTTCTTGAATTGGGCGATGCGCTCCTCGAGTTGCATGTGCAGTGTCATGGTTCCCGAAATGGTGCGGACCGCGCCCGAGCCCACGCCATACTTCTTCACTGCGTCGATGGCCGCCTCGCGCAGCTTGGGATGCGTGGTGAGCCCGAGGTAATTGTTGGAAGCGAGGTTAATCACCTCTTTGCCGTCAAAGCGCGACTCCGCGGCGCTTGCCGATTCGAGGATGCGCAGGCGCTGGTAGGTGCCCTCCGCGCGCCATTGTTCGATCTGATCGTGAAGATACGAGAGGGGATTGCTCATCAGTACTCAGTGTAGCTTCCAGGCAGGACAGCCGGGACCGCACCAAAAAGGTGGGGCAGGTGCTTTCGCCTGCCAACCTATTCTTCCACAGCTTTTGAGCTAAGGGAGTGGTCGTCCTGGGGCGCGGACAGTGGTCTCGGTCCAGTGCTGCGCAATCTCCACCTCTACGAAAACCGGGTCACCCGGCGACGCCTTCGTGACGTAGCAGGTCGATCTCGTGGGTGAGGGCGGTGAGGGATACGCCGCATTCGGGGAATTGGCCTTTGCCCGCCTCGTGCTCGATGCGTTTGAGCAGTGCCGCGGCGGAGTTGGCTCCCACGTTGGCACAGGCCCCTTTCGAATAGTGAGCCAGCCGCATGCACTTCTGCGAATCCTGTTCCCGAATGGCCGATTCCAGGAGCCGGATTTGGCGCGAAGTATCGTCAATCAACGCCGAGAGTATCTCGCGCATGAGATCCTCATCGTTCAGAGTGATATCCCGGAGTTGCTCCCGGTCCAAAACGGTGGTGGTATCGATAGCCTGCACGCTTCGATTGTGGCAGTGTCGAGGTGTCTGGGGAATCGGCGTAACGCCTTAGTTGGCAACCGTAGAATGCTAAGACGAAAGAATCTCGCGACCACCCCTTACCTCGGCCGGATCGCGCCGAACTGGAAGTACGTCTGCAGGACCTCGATCTTCCCACTCAAAACCGCACTGGCCACGAACCTCGGAGCGAGGGGCGTGCCGAAGCGCAGGTCCTCGACCTCTACCAGTTTGCCGTTCTCCGGTTCGGGAATCGGAGAGATCCTCCAAAGCGGGAACTGTGAGAACTTCAGGAACTGCTCGAACGTCTCGGTGCGTTGTGCGACTTCGAGCGCCGGATCGGCTTCGGGCTTGTGAAAAATGGTGGCGCGCGTGGGGTCGAATTCCGCCGCCAGATTCACTTCGGCCACGGCATAGAAATCGCTGGTCTCTACCAGGCCTCTCCATTTCAAGGGGTTGGCGACGTCGGGTAGAGCCGCCACGCGGACCGGCGACGCCTCCTGGTAGATGCGCGATTCCAGGGATGCTACCGCCCGCGTATGCAAAACACTCCGCCCGCAGTTGTAAAACAACAGGAAGGCCAGGCCAAATACCGCGAATCCGCGGCCGTGATGCTGGTCGCGTACCACCCCGGAAGTGATCTCCGAGCCCACCAGGCGGGCGATGAGTGGTCCGATGATTCCCAGCAGCAGCACGCCCCAGATCCAGAGGTCCACCACGGCCGTGAGGTCCAACCGGAGCCATTGTGCCGAAAACGGCAGCAGCAGTCGGACACCGTACATGTTGGTAAGGTCGAGGAGCAGGTGAGACGCCACCGCGATCAAGGCTGCGAAAAACGCACCCAGCCAGTGGATCGGTTTGCGTCCGGCCACCCGCACCACCAGCACGGGCAGCAGGGCCATGACCGGCATCGCCAGGAGCGAGTGGGTCAAGTGGCGATGGAAGTGGAGGTAGTTGAGCGAGCCTCCCGCCGCGGTCACGATGTCGATGTCGGGAGCAAGGGCTGCCAGGATCAGAATCGGCGTGGCCAGCGGCGTCCAGCGCTTCAGTCCCGCCCTGCTCAGGAACAGGCCGGTGGCAATATGGGTAAGGGGATCCATGGGGAGATGCCGGACTACCCATTGTAAGGGGAAAGGGGGACCGGCCGTCGGCCAGCCCCCTAATGACGGAGAGGATCGGCGGTCAGGCAGACAGCCGCAAGGGGATCGAGGATCCGTTGTCGAAGCGACCGCCACTTTTGTGGATCGACCCGCCAAAATACTCAGCCAGGGGGTAGAGCGGGTAGGGCTTCAGTTCTGCGAATGAGCGCCCCAGTTGCTGTTCGATGTTGTAGATGGTATGGAAGAATGTGCCTCGATCAATCCTCATCTGGCGGCAACAGAGTCTCCAGTCTGCACCCAGGACGAAGTGAAATCGAAACACCTTGTGATCGAAATCATCCAACACCCGCCGGCTCACGAGGCAGAAGTCGGCCATGTATTCCTCCCTCTTTCGGGAGTAGGTTCGCCGGCCATCGCGGCCACGGCAAAACTCCAAAGACACCGTGCTGGCATGCGCCCCATTGGCGGCGCATTCCCGAAAACGGTTCAGGCAGGCACGAAAAGCGGCCCGGAATACGCAATTGCAGGGCACTTCTCTTCCGGTACGGATAAGTCGTGTGCCGTTTCCATGACAGTAAAGGCACGTGATTCTGGCAATGCCAATTGCGCTAGATCGATTCCACTGCATTTTGGTGAATGTCCTCCTGGCAGCCGCCTTAAGGGCCAGCGCCATTTGTTTTGAACTGCTTTCAATCTAATCCCGCGCGTAAAAACGTCAAGCATTTCTTATTTATTTCTTTTAATTTTATTTGAATTATAGGACTACTAGTACTTGACTTGTACAATTTACATGTTTTTCTTCAAATATTTAGCTACAATCTTCAGAAATCAATTTCTAATCGGTGCGGTAGTAAAAATCCTAGTACATTATCAGATTTATACGACTACCTATTTCTCACAGGAATAGGCCTACGGTATGAACTTCCAAGAGTTGCGCGAGCGGTTCGTTGTACATCTTCGGGAACGTGTACGCAACGGCGAGATGACTGAGCGCGGACTGGCCCGGATCTCCGGGGTCTCCCAGCCCCACCTCCACAACGTATTGAAGGGAAAGCGGGTTCTCTCCACGGAAATGTCCGATGAGATGTTGCGCCACCTGGGCATGGACCTTCTGGACCTCATCAAGCCTGAGGATGTGCTCGAATGGTGGGGCCGCCAGTAGGCCGGTCCGGCAGTATGCTGGAATGGCGAACAGGAGGTGCGGAGTTGGCCCGGTCTGGAAACCAAACAGAGACCCGTGACGCTCGCTTAAAGCGGCTGGCGGAGAGCATCGACGCCCTGGTGGAGAAGGACGAAAGCTCGCTGCGCCACGCCCGCGAAATCTGGACTGTTCGCCGGGCAGCAGCGGCCGAGTTGTATGGCATCTGCTCGCACTTCGTAACGGCCGTCAATGGCCTGCTCTCCCGAGGCAAGGTGGTTCTGGATCCCCCGGAGTTTTCCGAGGGGGCCTTCCACGAGGAATCCGCCAACATGATCCAGATGAACGTCCGCGGCCGGATTCTGCAGGTGGAGTTCGAAGCCACGGTGGAACTGGTGTCCACGGAGGACTTTCGCATTCCCTATACGCTCGAGGGCCTTGTCCGCGCGTTCAACCAGGAACTGCTCGACAAAGACATCATCGAAGAGCAGCTCATCTTTTATACCCTGGAGAAGCAGAAGAAGATGTGGCGCTTCTTCGACGCGCGGACCTACCGCTCCGGGCCGTTCGACCGGGAGTACCTCATCTCGCTGATGGAACAGTTGACGTGAGGGTGTCCCCGTGGGCTGAGTGGGCCGCCCTGCTACTCCGAAGGGGGCCGGCAGCACCAATCGGCAAAACAACGGCTTCCAGCCGCCTCCTCTTTTTGATATAGTTAACTCGATTTCGCCTAAACTACATATTCTGGTAACGACCTCGAGTACGGCACGAAAGGAAGGTGTCTGGTGAGTTCAAGAAAAGATCCCGAGCTCCCGGCTCAGCCGAAGAGCGGATTCTCGCGCCGCGGATTCATCCGCGGGGTGGGTATCGGCAGCGGCGCGCTGGGAACGGGCCTCCTGGAAACAGAGGCGGCGGCTGCGGCGCCGGCCACCCTGGGGCCGGGCCCGGTACCGATTACACTCAATATCAACGGAAAGCCCGTGAATCTTACGGTGGAACCGCGCGTCACACTACTTGACGCGATGCGCAATTATCTGGACCTGACCGGCGCCAAGCGCGTCTGCGACCGCGCCGTGTGCGGCTCCTGCACCGTCATCATGGCGGGAAAGACCGTCTACGCCTGCACGGTGCTGGCGATCGAAGCGCAAGGCAAGAACATCGAGACCATCGAAGGTCTCGCGACCGGAAACAACCTGCACCCGGTTTCCAAGGCATTTTGGGACAACGACGCCCAACAGTGCGGCTATTGCACTCCGGGCTTCGTGATGGCGTGCAAGGGCTTCCTCGACGAGCATCCCAACCCCACCGAGGAAGAAGTGAAGCATGGACTGGGCGGCAATCTGTGCCGCTGCGGCACCTACATGGGAGTCCGCAAGGCGGTGCTCCAGGCTGCCAAAGAAATGAAAGGAGGAGCGAAAAATGGCTAATACTCCCGACTACAGCTGGCCGCCGATGGAGAAGCGCAAAGTGATGGGCACCTCGCCCAAGCGCGTGGACGGCCCGGTGAAATCCAGCGGGCGCGCGAAATACTCTTCGGACCTGAAGCCGCCGGGCATGTTGTTCGGCTCTTACGTCATCAGCCCGCACGCCCACGCCAAAGTCACCAGCATCGATACCACCGCCGCGGAGAAGATCGCCGGCGTGAAGGCCGTGCACGTGATGGCTCCGGCGGGTACCGAGATTCAGTATCAGGGGTGGGAGGTCGCAGCGGTAGCCGCCACCACCGAAGAGATCGCCCGGGAGGCAGCACGCAAGATCAAGGTCGAGTATGAAGTGCTGCCGCACTACGTGAAGGACTCCGACCTGGCCAACGCCGGCGCGAACGCCAAGCAGGGCGGCGAAAAGCTGGTGGGCGATCCGGACAAGGCATTTCAGGATGCCGATGCGGTTTCCGAGGGCCAGTATGGCATTCCAGTGGTGTATCACTGCTGCCTGGAACCGCATGGGCAGGTCATTCAGTGGCAGGGAGATTCCATCAACGTGTGGCCCTCCACCCAAAACGTCCCGGGCTATGCGAGCGACCTGGCGCAACGCCTCCAAGTGCCGGCGACCAACGTCAAGGTCAAGATGGACTACATCGGCGGCGGATTCGGCAGCAAGTTCAACCCCGACGCCTGGGCCATCGTGGGCGCCAATCTTTCGAAGAAGGCCGGCGGCCGGCCGGTGAAGCTCTACCTGGACCGCGACGCGGAGCTGATGATTGCGGGCAACCGCCCCTCGGCTTACGCCAAGATCAAGATCGGGGGCAAGAAGGACGGCACCGTCACGGCCTGGCAGTCGGAGTCGTGGGGGACCGGAGGCGTCGGGCCGGCACAGGCTCCCGCTCAGCCCTATGTCTACACCAACATTCCCAATATCCGGCAGGTCCACACTAACATTTCGGTGAATGCCGGAAGCCAGCGCGCCTGGCGCGCGCCGGGCAACCAGCAGGCTTCTTACCTGACGTGCTGCGCCCTGGAGGACTTCGCGCACAAAGTCGGGATGGACCCCATCGAAGTCTTCAAGCTCAACGCGCAGTATGCTCCGTCGGCGCGCGTGGAGACTTATCGCTATCAACTGGACAAGGCCGCCGAGCTCGCCGAATGGAAGAAGTTGTGGCATCCGCGCGGCCAGAGCGGCTCGAACGCGATAAAACGCGGGCTGGGAGTTGCGTTTGGCGCGTGGGGCGGGGCCGGTCATGCAGGCAAGGCCCGCGCGGTCATCAATCCCGACGGTTCCGTCGCGATCGAGACCGGCACGCAGGACCTGGGCACCGGCACGCGCACGATCATTACGCAGGTCGCGGCCGAGACATTTGGGCTTCCCATGAGCCAGATCAAACTGTCGATCGGGACCAGCGAGTTGCCGCCGGACGGCGGTTCCGGGGGCTCCACCACGGTAGGTGCGGTTTCGACGACCACCCGGAAATCGTCGATGAACGCGCTGGCCAAACTCTACGAAGTGGTGGCCCCTTCCTTGGGCGCACAGCCCGACCAGTTGGAGGCGGTGGACGGGCACATCCGGGTGAAGGGCAGCCCCAACAAGAGCCTCACCTGGCAGGCTGCCTGCCGCAAATTGGGAACTACCCAGATCGCCGAAATGGGCGAGAACGTGCCGCGCCAGGCCCAGGCGGAAGGCCTCAACACGGGCGGCGCCGCAGGCGTCCAGATTGCGGACGTCAACGTGGATACCGAGACCGGGATCGTCAAGATCAACCGCTACGTGGCGGTGCACGATTGCGGACTGGTGATTAACCCACGCCTGGCCGAAAGCCAGGTGTATGGCGCAGTCATCATGGGAATCGGCACGGCGCTCTATGAAGAGCGCATCATGGACGCCCAAACCGGCCGGGTGCTGAACCCGGACATGGAGTTTTACAAACTGGCCGGCATCGCGGATATCGGCAACATTGTGGTCCACATGGATATCCGGCCGGAGAACGACAAGCGCGGCGTCATCGGCCTGGGTGAACCCCCGGCCATCCCGATCTGCGCCGCAGTGGGGAATGCCGTGGCCAACGCGATCGGCGTGCGGGTACCCAACATACCCATGACGCCCGATCACGTGCTGGCCGCTCTGGAAGGGAGGAACGCATAATGCAGTCCTTCGAATATGCCAATCCGGCAACCGTTCAAGAGGCCGTGGGGCTGCTCGGCCCCAAGTGGGGCCAGGCCGATGTGCTGGCCGGCGGTACGGACCTCATCAGCCTCATGAAGGAACACCTCCACGAGCCCAAGCGCGTGGTGAACATCAAGAACATCAAGGAGCTCGAAGGCATCCAGAAGACCGCCGACGGGTTGCGCATCGGTGCGCTGGTCACCATGGACGAGTTGGCCAAGAACGCCGACGTTCACGCCGGATACAAGTCGCTGGCTGACGCGGCGGCAGGCATCCCCAGCCCGCAGATTCGCCATATGGGGACGGTAGGCGGCGACCTCTGCCAGCGGCCGCGTTGCTGGTATTACCGGCAGGGCTTCGGCCTGTTCGCGATGAAGGACGGGAAATCGCTGATTCCGGAGGGCGAGAACAAGTATCACGCCATCTTCGGCGGCGGCCCGGCCTATTTCGTGAGCGCGTCGAGCCTGGGGCCGGCGCTGGTGGCGCTGGGCGCGAAGGTCAAACTGGTTTCGCCGAAGGGCACGCGCGAGGTGCCAGTGGCGAAGTTCTTCGTGACCCCGGCGAGTGAGACCGCGCGCGAGATCGCCCTGCAGCCGAACGAGATCCTCACCGAGATCATCGTGCCGGCCGCTACCGTACGCAGCGCAACCTACGAAGTGCGGCAGAAGGAGGCGCTGGACTGGCCACTGGCAGCCGCATCGGTCGCGCTGACGATGAACGGGAATACCGTGACTGCCGCCAAGGTGGTGCTCGGACACGTGGCGCCCACGCCGTGGGAGTCCGCCGCAGCCGAGGCCGCGCTGAAGGGCAAGACGATCACTGCGGCGACCGCCGAGGCCGCCGGCAAAGCCGCCGTCAAGGGCGCCAAGCCGCTCAGCCAGAATGCCTACAAGGTGATCCTGGCGGCAGTGGCCGTTAAGCGGGCGCTTCTGGACGCGGTGAAGACCGGGAAGGCTTAACCATGCCGCCTCCTGGATTGAGCAAGAAAGCCATCATGAACCGCTGCGCCAACCTGCGCTGGAAAGGGTTGTACATCGACGCCGGGTCCGACCCCGAAAACGAGTACAGCAACGACAGCGCCATGTGGTGCCTGCAGACTGACAAGTGCGTGGGCCCGGACGGCAAGGTAGTGGACGATTTCGAGTGCAGTCCGGCGCGGACCTGCTACGTACAGTTGTGAATCCGCAGAGGGGCAGGATGTCGACCTGCCCCTGGATCGCGTTCGTTTAGCAGCCCCTCTGGGCTTGCGCGTCCTTTGAATTCACTCGACCCGGCAGTAACAATAGAGGAACTGCTGAGCGGCGCCCCAAGGCGTGTAATGTAGTTCTTTCGAGCTCTCCACCAGGCGAAAGCCGGCGCCGAACTGAGCGTGCAGGTCGTCGGCGTCGTAACGCAACACGTCCAACCCGCTGCAATGGGTAGGCCCTTCGGGTCCAAAGGTGCTCACAATCACGAAGCCGCCGGGCCGCATGGCGTTCAGCACGTTGCGGACGTAGGCGGCACGGTCCTCCGCAGCCGTAAGAAAGTGAAACACGGCCCGGTCGTGCCAAACATCGAAGGAGTGGCGCGGGAGAGAAACGCGAGTGACGTCGGCTGCAATCCAGCGCACCCGCTCAGCAGCTTGTCCAAGCCTCTTTTGTGTCGCTTCGAGAGCCGTGGGCGAAATGTCCAATACGGTGATGTTGTGAAATCCTCGCCGGACCAGGTCATCCACGAGGGTGGATTCTCCGCCGCCTACATCGATTACCGCCGCCGAGTTGCTTGCAGCAGCCCGCTCGACGAGGCCCAGCGAGACTTCAAGGTGCGGGCGGTACCAACTCACCGCATCCGCTGACTTGGTGCGGTAAATCGTTTCCCAATGCGTTTCTGCATCCATGTGACGGACTCCCTGTCGTTCATTGTGGTCGGACCGCTACCATCAGCCACAGGTCGGTGGCGCTGGCTCGGGTGTTCCCCACGCCCGGCCGCCACTTGACGAAAGGATCTTCGCACCGGACCACCTGAAGGCCGGCCTGCTCGACTTCCGCGCGCACCAATGCAGAATCGATTTCGTGTAGCTTGAGTTGGTCCGCTCGGGCTTGGCTGCGATGTTCGATGAAACTGTAGTCCGCAATCACCAGTCGGCCGCCAGGCTTCAACGCGTGCCGGATCTTGTCCAGCATCGCCGTATAATTCGTGAAATGATGATATGAGTCGACGATCAAGACGGCGGCCAGACGATCCGCGGGAAGTTTCGGATCGTCGACCTCGCCTTTGACGACCTCAACGTTGTGCAAATTGAACGCTTTCACTCTGGCGTTCAGCCATCCGGAAGTGGAGATGTCTTCCGCAAACACCCTGCCTTCAGCGCCGGCCAGATCCGCAAGCCGCAGGGAGTAGTAGCCGGCTCCCGCGCCAACGTCGGCAACCCAATCGCCCCGCGAGACTCCGAGCGCTGCCACCACGTCGGTGGCCCTCTGATAAGGCTCGCGGCTCGCGTCCACCGCTCGAAAATCCTCTATCGTGGACGGGTTTCCCGCGTTCACCGGGCGTGATTCTTGCGACGACAGGGTCGAACTGATCGCGGCCAACGCGATCAGGCCGCGAATCACCAGCACCAGGTTGCAGCGTGTCCGTTTAGAAGGCCTGAGTGACGGGGACAGTGAAGGGATCAAGCTTACCTCTTCCGGCGAAAACGGGTCTCGGAGTAGAGTTCAAAGTCCTTGCCCGGTTCCGCCAGTTCGAATCGCTCGACAAAGCTGTCGGGCCCGGTAATTGTGTAGGTTTCGCGGGCACGGTAGCCCGCTCGAAAATTCTCGATAGCCTCCGATGTGAACCTCAGAGGCCCCTCCCGAACCGGCTCGGACACGTACTGGTTGACGAAGCCTTCCACGTGAAATTGCCGCAGAACAAATACCTGCCGGGAGCGGTCGTAGCTGATCATGCCCCACTCCTCATGAACCTCACCTTTCGGATTCTTCGGCTGGGCGGGATAGGTGGACTTGCTTCGTATCTCCAGATACCTGTTATTCAGCACGAACCGGTATTCGCGCACACACTGCCCGCTTCCGGGCTGGCCGTTGACGTCCCCCTCCCAGGCGCCGGCGAGAAACCGGACCGGCTTCCAGATGTCCGGGACCGGACTGCTCTGCGACGCCAAAACCGCACAGAACAGAAGGGCCAGGCTGCAACTGCGGGCGGCTGTCATCTGCGATATAGCTATCGTATCGAAACACTGCCGGAGATTCATCTCTGAAGGGGGCCTCCTGATTGCTCAGCGGCCAAGGGCGCATCCCCGACGGTCGCCTCCGGGACTGATCGCGGCGACGAGGTGAACGGCGTCGGTCGCCGGAAATTGCCGTAATCCGCTATAATGGCAACTGAGGGAAAAACTGGGATGCTGAAAGCTCTGTTTACTGCGGCCGCAGTGTCGGCCATCACTGCATCGATTTCTTTGGCAGCCGGGATTCCGGCTCGCACCGTCACCGGCAACTACATCGAAGCTCGTACGGCGGATGTGTTCACGGGCGCTTGTTTCGCCAATGGCGAAGCCGAACAGGTCGGCCGCGAAGCGGTATTCGGGTGGAAGATCGCCAATGGCGATTGGCATGGCGTGAGCCTGGCGGGACTGTCGGTGGTCGGCGTGGTCCGCTCAGAGCATACGCTGGGCCTGGCGTCGGAGCCGGTGAATCCTGCCAAGGCTGTGCTCATCGTGGACAGCCACGCCAATGCGGAGCAGCGTCTGGCACTCCTGAGCTTCGCCAGGCACATGGGCGGGGACCTGTTGAGTGACGTCGTGAAGGTGGATTACGCTCCCATCGAGCTAACCGTCCAGGATGGCAATATCCACGGCGGCACCGCCAAGCTCACCGCGGGTTCCCTGGCGTCCATACAGACGCGCGCGCTGAACTCGGGCGACCACGTCTGCGGGAACGAAGAAGTGTGGTACCCGCCATTGACCAGCGTGGAGCATGCCATGCCGGCCTATGCGATCGACAACTCCTTCACGGGCGATGGCTTGGGTGAAACCTGGCACAACCGCCTCCGGCGCAGCGGATTCCTCGGCACTTTCCAGGTTCCGACGGAGTAGTTGGTGGCGGGATACGGCTGGCGGGCCGGTACGGGAACAACACCGGCCCGGAGGTCCGTCGTACGCGCGCTGGTCTTCATGCTTCTGACGTGTGCCGGTGCGCGAGGTGCGGAGTACTTGGTTTATGCCGGCACTTACACGCGCGGTGCCAGCAAGGGCATTTACGCGTATCGCTTCCAAACCACCAATGGGAAGTTGACACCGCTCGGCGTAGCCGCGGAATCGGTCAATCCCTCGTTCCTTGTGGAGCAGTCCAACCATCGCTTCCTTTACGCGGTCAACGAGGATGCCGACGGCGCCCAACCGGGTAATACGGTCACCGCTTTCGCCATCGATGCCAAAACCGGGAAGCTGACTCTTCTGAACCAGGTGCCGTCGCGCGGGGAGTGGCCGTGCCATCTGGCGCTCGACAAGACCGGCCGGTGGCTGGCGGTGGCGAACTATGGGAGCGGCACGATGGCGATCATGCCGGTCCGCCCCGATGGTCGATTGGGGGAAGCGGCGGTGGTGGAGAAGCACGAAGGCTCCAGCGTGAATTCCGAACGGCAGCAGGGGCCACACGCGCACCAGGTCGTCTTCTCTCCCGACAATCGTTTCCTGTTGCTGGCCGACCTGGGGCTCGACAAGATTTTCGTGTACCGGTTCGACGCCATCGAGGGATCGATTTCTCCGGCCGATCAGCCCTTCGCCAGAGTCGCCCCCGGAGCCGGTGTCCGGCATCTGGCCTTCCATCCGAACGGCAAGGTGGTCTACGCAATCAATGAGCTGGGCTCGACGGTTACGGCTTTCCGCTACGATCCGGCCAAGGGCGCGCTTTCCGATTTCCAGTCCGTCTCGACCCTACCGGAAGGCTTTAAGGGCGCCAGCACAACCGCGGAAGTGGCGGTGAATGCCGCGGGGACCGTGCTCTACGGTTCGAATCGCGGGCACGACAGCATCGCGATTTTCTCGATCGATCCCGAGAGGTACACCTTGAGCGCGATGGACCACGCGCCCACCATGGGCAAGACGCCGCGCCATTTCGCTCTCGATCCCACGGGCGCGCATCTCCTGGTGGGTAACCAGGACTCGAACGACATCGTCGTGTTCCGGGTCCATCCCACCACCGGACAACTCACGCCGGTGGGCAGGCCGATCACGGACACGCCGATGCCCGTGTGCATCCTGTTCGTGCCGCTTTTATAAACCGGGGACAGACGGGACGTTTTCTTTCCACGGACCGAACTAATTGGAAAACGTCCCGTCTGTCCCCGGTTTCTCGGTTTCTCCATCATGGTAGCTTCAATACAAGTCTGGAGCGTGCCATGCGCGCGCCCACGACCCAGTCTGTCAGAATAAGAACAGGCCCGTGAGGCCCAGAATGGCGATGACGCAATGATCGACACGCTCCTGAATCTGATGTTTCGTTGTAGCCATCGGCAATTGACCCGCCCGGTCACTCCTGTGAGCAAGACCGGTGTTCCACGCGGCGAAACCTATGTGGTATGCCTGGATTGCGGCAAGCAGTTCGCCTACGACCTGAACGCGATGCGAATCGGGAAGGTAATCGACCGCTCCCACGACGCCTGCGTGCTGCCCCCCGGCCAGTCGACGTCGCGCAACAAGAAATTGAAGTATGCTTTTTGGGCGTCCGTCCCGCTGGCCGTAGTGATCGGTGCAGCGCTGAAGAAGCCAAAAGGGAGCCCCGAAAAGGAGTCTCCCCCGGCCACCAAAGCCGGCACAGAGCCCGGCAAGCCTGACTGATCAAGCGCTTGGCTGCTTGATACTGCTTTCGGGTTTTCGGCGTTGCTCCGCGCGGTAGGTTGCCTCTTCACCCCAACCGCCAGGAGAGTAATCGGTCGATCCTTGCAGCCGATATAATCTAGGAGTGCTATTCGACCAGGGCGGCGCCAGCCGGGACCAGCAGCGGCAAGGCCGTTCAGCAGCGACCGAAGGATTGCCGCCAGACGCTGTCCGAAATCAGCTCGACAAGATTTTCTCCAGCCAGGCCTTCGGTAATTCACCCCAACTCTGCCGGTTCCTCCGTTTTGTCGCCGACCAGGAAATCGGCGGCCAAGGCGATCAACTGAAAGAGTACCTCGTGGGTGTGGAGGTGTTTCGAAAAGACCAATCGTTCGATCCACGCCTCGACACCGTGGTGCGGACGGAAGCCCGCCGGCTGCGCCGCAAGCTGACTGAGTATTACCAAACCGAGGGTCTTACCGACACGATCGAAATCGATCTGCCGAAAGGGAGCTACCGTCCGGTTTTTCGAGCGCGTCCGGGAATGCCCCAGGCTCGGGTGGGGCGGTCCGCAGGGTTGCGCAGCCGGGGAAGATTTCTGGCGGCAGGAGTCTTCCTGGCGGTTGCCGGAGTGGCGACTTACTGGCTTTCCACGCGAGCTACAGAGCCGGGTCCAGGACACCGGAGTCTCCACTCCATCGCGGTTCTGCCGCTCGAGAATCTGTCCGCCGATCCCGAGCAGGAGTATTTCTCCGACGGGATGACCGACGCTCTGATCACGGACTTAGCGAAGCTGAACAGCCTGCGAGTCATCTCCCGCACCTCGGTGCTCCAATACAAAAGGGTGAAAAGACCGCTCCCTGAGATCGCCCGTCAGCTTGGTGTGGATTACGTGGTAGAGGGCACGGTGCTCGGAGCCGGAGAACGCGTGCGAATCAACGCACAGTTGATTGCGGTGAGGAACGAGCATCTTCTGTGGGCCGACATATACGAGCGCGACCGCGGCGATGCCCTGGCATTGCAGGGCGAGCTGGCGCGGGCGATCGCCAGGCAGATCAGTATCCACGTCACGCCTCAGGAGCAAGCCCGGCTTGGCTCCCGCTCCATCAGCCCCGAGGCCCAGGATGACTATCTCAAGGGCAGGTTCAACTGGCACACCAGGGATCAGGACCGGCTCATGAAGAGCGTGGAATACTTTCAGCGGGCGATCGCGAAAGAGCCGGGTTACGCCTTGGCGTACGCCGGCCTTTCCGACTCCTACTCTGTGCTTTCCGGACGTACGACCGGCCCGGATCGAAAGGACTTGTTGGAGCGGGCGAGAGGAGCGGCAAAGAAGGCGATCGCGTTGGACGACAGCCTGGGCGAGGCTCACGCCGGACTGGCCGTCAGCTCGTGGGACTGGACCTGGCAGGAAGACGAGCGCGAGTTCCGGCGGGCGATCGAACTGAGTCCAGGCTATGCTACCGCTCATCAGTGGTACGCCGGGCTCCTGACGGAGTGCGGCAGGGTCGAGGAGGGTCTCGCCGAGGCCCGGCGCGCCGTGGAACTGGATCCTCTATCACCCTCCGTGAACCAGACGCTCGGCTGGGCGCTGTATATGGCGCGGCAGTACGATCGGGCAATCCAACAATTCCAGCACGCGATCGAAGCATTTCCGGACTTTACGCAGAGTTATGCAAGTCTGGGGCTGGCGTACGAGGCGAAAGGGATGCACCGGGAGGCGATAGCCGTCCTGGAGACGTTAATGAAGTTAACGGGCGGGGCCCCGCCGGCAGCGGCGCTTCTCGCTCACGCTCATGCCGGCGAGGGTGATCGGAGCGAGGCGCGGCGCCGCCTGGACGAGTTCAAGAAGCGTAAGGACGTTACCCCCATCCTCTTCGCCCTGCTGTCTGTGGACGTGGGCGATAAGACCGGCGCTTTCGAGTGGTTCGCAAAGGGAGTCGAGCAGCGCTCCATGTTCATCGATGAGGTGAAAGTGGAGCCCATGTACGACAGCCTTCATTCCGACCCGCGCTTCGCCACCCTTCTGAAGAAGATGAACCTGGCCAACTGATTCGTCCGGGTAGCCCTCAACAGAATCAACCACTTCCACGAGTCAGACTACGGTGATGTCACCGTGTCTCTCTGCCAATCCCGCCGGAAACCGGGTTACGCTCTCCACATGCAAAAGCGGAAATCAACCCGGAGTCTGCTGAACCGGCGCCAGATGCTCGCAGGACTTGGCGCCATGGCCTTGGTGGACGGTTTCGACCCGGTAGGACGCCTATGGATAGGCCGTGCGCAGGCGGCGGACGCGCGGTCATGTGTGGAAGCGCCTCCGCTCGACGGCGCGCTCCTGATAGACCTGGCATCGCGCAGCGCAGATTCAACCGACGAGGGCAACATCGTCCAGCACACACCGGCGGCCGCGTTGCGCCCAGGCTCGGTGGAGGATATCGCCAAGATGATCGGCTTCTGCCGGAAATGCGGGATCAAGGTTGCGGCGCGAGGCCAGCACCACACCACCTTTGGGCAGGGGCTGTCGTCCGGCCTGATCATCGAAAACAGATGGCTCAATACGACGCATTCCATCGGGCCTGAGGGCGCCGACGTGGATGCCGGGGTGCTGTGGTTCGACCTGATCAGGCAGTCTTTCGCGCAGGGTCTTACGCCGCCCGTGCTGACGGGATACACGCAGCTCTCCATCGCAGGTACGCTCTCCGTGGGGGGCGTCTCCCTAACCAATGGTAAAGGCGCGCAAGTCGACCGGGTGCAGGAACTGCAAGTGGTGACCGGCAAGGGGGAGATTGTGTGGTGCTCCGAACACCACGAGCGCGACCTGTTCGAAGCTGTGCTCGCGGGCCTTGGCCAGTGCGGCATCATCACGCGCGCCCGGGTGGACCTGGTCCGTGCCAAATCGATGGCGCGGCAATACACCATCCAGTACACCGAAGTTGCGGCGCTGTTCCGCGACATGCGCACGCTGCTCCATCGAGGAGAGTTGGACGGCATGTACGCGATCTGCGTGCCATCGGGCGCGAACAGCGCATATCTGCTCCTCCCGACCATCTATTTCAACCAGTCGAGCCCGCCGGACAACAATCATCTGCTGCGCGGTCTGAGCGTATCGCCCGGTGCAGCCGCGGTGCAGGACTTGGGCTATGTCGACCAAGTCACGCTGGTCGATGCCCTCTACAACAATCTTGCCGCTACCATGATGTTCGATCAACTGATCAAGCCGTGGTTCGACGTTTTTCTTCCAGACCACGCCGTGGAGCAATACGTATCGGACGTGGTTCCCACTCTCACCCCGGAAGATGTCGGGCCTACGGGCTTCGTGCTCATTCTGGCGCAGAAGCGCTCGGAGCTCACACGGCCATTTTTCCGTGTGCCCGACACCGGTTCCGACTGGACCTACCTGTTTGACATACTCACCAGTTCCAGCGGACCCGGAGCAAACCCCGCATTCGTGAGCAAGATGCTGGCGCGTAATCGCAAGCTATTCGAGAAGGCGCGCGCGGCTGGTGGCACGCGCTATCCGATCGGCTCGATCCCGTTCGATCACCGGGACTGGGTGGTGCAATACGGCAAAGTCTGGGACCGGTTTGTTGAGCTGAAGAACCGATTTGACCCGGACGATATTCTCACTCCCGGGCTTGGCATCTTTCCATAGCAGAACCCTCGACGTACGGTGAGGTCCGAGCAAACGAAAATGACAAACACCTTTCGCCAAAAAAGGAGACATTCATGAATCCCAGTGGTATCTCACGATGGTTCTCAATCGCGGTCCTGCTGGCCCTTCTCTTGACTCTGAGCACGAGGGCCCTTCCGCAGACCACTCCAGCCGGGCGCCTGGACTTCCTCAAGTCCAAAGACCCGTCCTTCGCACTGTTTGCGAACACTTCGGCCGGCGGCCAGCCAGGCAAGCAGTACCCCGATGAGTTGGTGCTGCTCACCGGCCTTCCCGCGAGCCCCACGATCTCGGCACGAATGGACCTACTCGGAGCCAACAAGCCGAAGTGTCCGGGCACCTGCGGCGGACTCCGGAACGTAGTTCTTTCGCCCGACGGGGACACCGCGCTGGTCACGTCCGATCCGCACGACAACCTGGTTTCCTCGCTCTTTCTCTTGAGAAACATCCGGGCTTTCGCACGTGGTAAGAACCCCGGCGACTTGCAAGTCCACGTCTTCACCGACAAGGACGTTCCGCAGTTGCACAGCGTCTCCGGACTCGCCTTCGGACCCGACGGACGCTGGGCCGTCGTTAACACGGCTGGACCCGGGCAGATCGATGGCTCGTACAAGAATCCGAAGGGGACCGTAGTTGTCATTACCGGACTGCCGGACAACCCGGTGTTCTCGGCCCCATTCTCCGTGCCGATGCACAGCCAGGGGAACATCGACCTCAGCCTCGATGGAGGAACACTGCTGCTCAACGACACCACCGATTTCTCTGGGATCGTCGGCGGCGGCCCTAAATCCGACCAGATCGTTGTGCGGGGCATTCGCCCCGGAGGCTCTCCGCGGGTAACCGGCACGTCGACGTTTGCGACACCGCAAGAGTTCCCGCCTGGCCCTACGCCGGTCAGAGATGCAAGACTGACCCTGGACGGCAGGTTCATCCTCGCGCCCGTTGATTTGATCCGCGAGATCGATACGCAACAAACGCTGGTGGGGGTGAATCAGATTGCGATTCTGGGTCCGGTAAGAAATGGAAAGCTGGAGACCGCACGGCTGTTGACCGAAGCCGACGGCGTCAGCGGAGGCCCTTTCCAGGCGGGCGTCTCACCCGACGGCGATTCCGCGCTGGTAACCAACGTTTTGGATAGCGGCGGGGCGAAACTCATAACCGGCTTGAGTTCCGGCGATCCGGCTCAGTTCCGGCTCAAACCGCTCCCATTCCAGTTCTTCGGCCCGCCCTTCCCCCTGGGGGCGACTGGACCGGCTGTCCTGGCGCCACACGGCCAGGTGGTCTTCACACCCGATGGGGAGACTGCCCTGGTGGCCAACTGGATCACCCCACCAGTGGCTGGCACCGCAGTGACGCCGTCGCTGTCCGTGCTCACCGGTTTCCAAAGCGGCAACATCCACCTGGCGGCCAATCTGAGCGACCCCACGTTCAATCCGATTGACCAGCGCCAGCAGATCGCCACCTCGCCCGCCGGACTCATCGACTACATCAATCTGTATGCGCCTGTGGGCGACGCGCGAAACAACCTGATGTCTCTGTTAAACGACGCCATCGCTCGATCCGATCGCGGAGAGCCGAACGACGCGGTGGTCGATCAACTGATGCGCTTCATCCGTGCCGCGTATGCGCTCGGCCGATCGGGTGTGCTAACCCGAAGCCGGACAGCCACTTTGGTGACCCTGGCCACAGTGGGAATCCAGGTCTTCATCGGCCGCGCCGAGAACGTAAACGCCGCCGGCTTCGGGCCCGGGTCCGTTGCGCCGGACTCCATCGCCAGTCTATTCGGGGAAGGACTCGGAACATCGCAGGCAGCCTCCACGTCGCGGCCCATTCCAACCACACTTGCGGGAACAACGGTGACCGTCATCGACAGCGCGGGCACCGAACGGCCGGCTCCGCTGTTCATGGTTTCACCTGGTCAGATCAACTACCTGGTGCCGTCTGGGACCGCGGCGGGGAAGGCCACGGCGGTCGTCTCGGCCGGCGGGCGCGTGACAGGCATCGCCACTGTTGACATAGACCCGATCTCGCCAGGAGTGTTTAGAGCCAGCCCCGGGGGTTATGCCGCCGCACTGGTGACGAGGGTGAAGCCGGATGGCTCACAAAGTGTGGAAGTGTTCACTGGAGTCATCGACCTCGGCCCGCCGACCGACCAGGTGTACCTGAGCCTGTTCGGCACTGGCATCCGCGGCCGCAGTGGGCTCGCAGCCGTTACCGCGCGCTGGGAAAGCCCGGAAGCCAGCGGGGAAGCTGCGGTGACCTTCGCGGGAGCGCAGGGCGAATTCGATGGGTTGGACCAGGTGAATCTACTGTTACCGCGCAGGCTCGAAGGACTCGGCGGCGTAACGTTTGCACTCACCATTGACGGTTGGGACTCCAACACAGGAATCGTAATCGTTCGCTGACTGCTCCCGTCGAAGCGCGTCAGTCTGAAGACACTCCTTTTGCGGAGTCCTGAATCGAAGAGCGCGCATTTTCTCCACTCCCGGATGGTGTATGCTTTTGTGTGCGTCTCCCCAGGATTATGCGATTCGCTCTATTCATCTCTGCGATCGCGGCGTGTCTGGCACAAAGCAACACGGCGACGATCAGCGGTGCAATCACCGACGCGCATGGCGCCGTAATCGCCGGCTCGGTGGTCATGGCGATCAGTGACGCCACCGGCATACGTGCCACTGTCAAGACCAACGACTCGGGCTTTTACGTCATCCCCGATCTTCCCATTGGCGGCTACTCGCTCACCGTGGAAAAGCAGGGGTTCCGGCGCTACGTGCACAGTGGTCTCATCCTGACAACCAGCATGATCCTGGAGCTGAATGCCACACTCGAGCTGGGCGCGGTCACTGAAATCGTCAATGTAACGGCGCTTGAGCCGCTCGTTAATACGCGCACATCAGCCGTTACGGACGTGATCGACCCGAAAAGCATTGAGGACCTTCCGTTGATCAACCGTCGCACAATGGGCATTCTTCGAACGTCGGGCCTCGCCGCATTCATCGGCAATGACAACCTGCCGACCTACTCGCTTGCCGGTGGCCGCGTCCAAAGCCAGATGGTTTGGATCGACGGAGGCACTGGACAAAACATCAGGGTAGGACCAGGGCAACAGAATGTCGATCCACCCGTGGAAACGATCCAGGAGATCAAGATTTTGGCCAACAACTATCCGGCCGAGTATGGCGGCTCGGCCGGCGGTGTGGTCATCGAAACCACAAAGTCCGGCACTAACCAGTTGCACGGCTCCGCCTATGAATACCTCCGTAACGATGCCATGGATGCACCCGGATTCTTTGCGACGGTAAGTAATGGCGCGAAGATCAAGCCGGAGTTGCGGTACAACGTTTTTGGAACGACCGCCGGCGGGCCGATCCGCCGCAACCGGACCTTCTTCTTTGGGGCATACGAAGGAACGCGGCGCCGCACTGGCTCGACTACCACCTTAACTGTTCCCACCGAGATTCAGCGCAACGGCGATTTTTCACAGACGTTCAACTCCAGCGCGCGCCTGATTCCGATTTATGATCCCGACATGGCCCCGAGGCAGGCGTTTCCGGATAATGTAATTCCCAAGAACCGCCTGGATCCGGTGGCCATGAAGCTGTTGAACTATTTCCCGCACGCCAACCGAGCCGCGGATACGATCGCTGGCGCAAACAATTTCCGGGCGAACAACGTCACTGCCGTAACAGGCGATTTCCTGGCGGGCAAGGTGGACCACAGCCTGGACGAAAAGAACCGATTGACCGGCCGCTACATACGGTATCGCCAGAACACAGATCCGTCTAGCGTGTATCCCGATCCCGGCGCGGATCCCGCCACTCACAACCGCGGTGGGTCCCAGTATTTATACGGTTCCTGGACGCACATCCTCAGCGCCACCAGCGTGAACGATCTGCGCTACACCTATGTCAACCGGAGATCGCATGTCATTTCATCGGGCGTGGGGGGAGATTATCCAAGGAAAATCGGCCTGATCGGGGTTGACCAGCTCGCGTTTCCGCAGTTCCAGTTGACCGGAGGGTATAGTCCTCTCGGCTCCGCCGCGCAAGAGCGGCGGCAAAACCCGATTGAGCAGCACCAGTTATTGAACAACCTCACATGGCTCAGAGGTCGTCACGCATTGAAGTTTGGCTATGAAGCCCGGTTTTCGCACAATCACGATGTGAACCTGGCGACGCCTTCCGGCAGATTCGTGTTTGGCGCGGAGAACACGGGATTCCCAAGCAATGCGTCGACCGGGAACGGATTGGCCTCTCTGCTACTCGGGCTTCCAACATCCTTCAACCAGACCGTGGTACCGGCGCTGGATCGCCACAGTTGGTACCTCGCCGGATTCGCGCAGGACGACTGGGCCGTGAGCACGAAGCTGACGCTGAACGCCGGGATGCGCTGGGAATTGGATACACCGCTTTTTGACTCGAATCTGCGTATGAATGGATTCGATCCGCGGGCGATCAATCCCATTTCGGGCACTCCGGGGGTCGTGAAGTTCGCGGGCGTAGGCGGTTATCCCCAACATCCGTATCGATTCGACTGGAACAATTTTGGCCCGCGGTTCGGCTTTGCCTGGGAACCGCTGGGCCCGAAAAACGCAGTCATTCGCGGAGGTTACGGAATCTTCTTCGCTCATCCGTTCGACAATGTGGAAACCACCGCCGCAAGCCTGGGCTTTTCTCTCTCCGCCACTATCAACACTGTTGACGGCATCACGGCACCCTTCCTGTTGCGCAATGGGGTGCCGCCTGTGACTCCACCGTCGCCCGCTCTCGACGACGCCTTCGGCGCCGTTCGGCTGGGCCAGAGCACGACCACGCCGGTCAGCTATTTCGAGCGCGATCGAGTATCCGGCTATTCTCACCAGTTCAATCTAACGGTTCAACGGCAACTGCCTGGATCGATCGTCTTGGAAGCGGGCTTTCTGGGCAATTTGGGACGGAAATTACCTTCGGCCGATCTGAGCATCAACCAGGTTCCGCCGCAGATCCTGGGCCCGGCTCATCATTCTCAGGCGGACCGGCCATTTCCACAATTCAGCGACGTTGTCCTGCTCGCTCCGTCCTTCGGAATTTCGAACTATTGCGCAGGACTGTTCAAGGTTGAAAAACGTCTCTCCCGTGGTTTGAATCTGATGAGCGGTTACACCTGGTCGAAGTTTCTCGGCAATACCAACGACACGGCAAATCCCGGAGCGGAGCTTTAGGTCAAAACAGCGGACCATACTCCAACCTCTACAATCGCCGGGCTGACTACGGCCCAGCGGAGAGCGACATCGAGCACCGTTTTACGGTCAGTTCGGTCTACGAATTGCCTTTTGGTAGAGGACGCCGATGGCTTGTTCGCGGGTTTACGGGCTCTCTGGCTGGAGGCTGGTCGATTGCCGGATTGACCAGCCTCCAAACCGGTCCTCCCTTAACCGCGACAACCTCCACAACGCAAATGAGCAATGGATTCTCCGCCGGCTTGCAGCGACCGGACGTCGTACGAAATCCGAATCTCTCGCCCGATCGGCGTTCCGTGACCCGCTGGTTCGATACGGACGCCTTCTCCCAGCCTGCCCCCTACACTTTTGGAAATGAAGGCGTGGGAATCATCCGAGCTCCCCGCTGGATTAACTCGGACCTTGCTTTGCTGCGGAACTTCGCTGTGACCGAGCATGCGCGGTTGCAGCTTCGCGGCGAGTTCTTCAACGCTTTCAATCACACGAACCTGAATCCGCCACGCCCGGCCTTTGGCTCGTCATTCGGCGTCATCAGTTCCGCAGGACCCGCCCGCCAGATCCAGGTGGGTGGGCGGCTGCTGTTTTGAGATGTGGGGTGCCCCTGCTTGTTCAACAGGGGCTAGCGAAGTGGCGCTTAGATGTCGTAGTAGAGCGCGAACTCGTAGGGATGCGGCCGCAATCTCACGGCCTCCGCCTCGTTCTTCCGCTTGTAGTCGATGAATGTCTCGATCAAGTCCCCGCTGAACACGTCGCCGCGCATCAGGAACGAGTGGTCGTCTTCGAGGCAGCTTAGGGCTTCGTCGAGCGAACCCGGCATGGATGGAACGCTCTTCATCTCTTCCGGCGACAGGTCGTAAATGTCTTTGTCGAGCGGCTCGCCTGGATTCAGCTTGTTGAGCACGCCATCGAGACCGGCCATCATCATCGCCGCAAATGCCAGGTATGGATTCGCCGACGGATCGGGCGGCCGGAACTCCACGCGCTTCGCCTTCGGGCTGGCCGAGTACATCGGGATGCGGCAGGCCGCCGATCGGTTGCGGCGCGAGTACGCCAGGTTGACCGGCGCTTCGTAGCCCGGCACCAGCCGCTTGTAGCTGTTGGTGGTGGGGGCGATGATCGCGGAAAGCGCGCGCGCGTGCTTCAGCAGGCCGCCGATATAGTGCAGCCCCATCTGGCTCAAGCCCGCATAGCCATCTCCGGCGAACAGCGGCTTCCCGTCCTTCCACAAGCTCTGGTGTGTGTGCATGCCGCTGCCATTGTCCTGGAACAGTGGCTTCGGCATGAAGGTCACGGTTTTGCCGTACTGGTTGGCGACGTTGCGGATGACGTACTTGTACAGCATCATGTTGTCGGCCGACTTCACCAGCTTGTCGAACCGCTGATCGATTTCGCACTGGCCGCCGGTGGCGACTTCATGATGGTGGCACTCGATGTTCAACCCGCACTGGATCATGGTCTGTACCATTTCGCTGCGCAGGTCCTGGTAATGATCGGTGGGGGGCACCGGGAAGTAGCCTTCTTTATAGCGCGGGCGGTAGCCCAGGTTGTTTTCCCGGCGGCCGGAATTCCAGCGCCCTTCCTCGGCGTCGATAAAGTAGAAACCCGAGTGCTGGTTCTGATCGAAGCTGACGTTGTCGAAAATGAAGAACTCGGCTTCCGCGCCAAAGTAGGCGGTATCGGCGACGCCGCTGTTCTTCAGGTACAGTTCCGCCTTCTGGGCGATCCAGCGCGGATCGCGCTCGTATCGCTGCTTGGTGATCGGGTCTTTCACGTCGCCGTACATCACCAGCGTGGGGGTTTCGGCAAAGGGATCCATGAACGCAGTGGTCGGATCCGGAATGAGGAGCATGTCGCTCTCGTGGATCGCCGCCCAGCCGCGGATACTCGATCCATCCATACCGAATCCTTCTTCGAAACTCTCCAGTTCCAGCTCGTTAATCGGATAGGAAACGTGATGCTGCAGGCTCGGGATGTCGGTGAATCTCAAATCGAGCTGCTTGGCGTCGTTCTTCTTGGCAAACTCCAAGACTTCTTGCGGGTTCATCTAACCTCCAAATGAGAATCTTAGTGTAGTGCGCCGGCCATTCGGAAATCCATTCTTTCTATTGGCCGGATAAACAGTTGCATACGTGGCTAACAGGCCGCGATGAGTCTCTCCCGAAGCCTTTCCTGAGCCTCTGGAGACAGCTTGTGTCCATCGTACGCCACATAGAAGACATCGATCGCGCGACGGCCCTTGGTGTCGATCAGGACCACGTCGATGTTGTAGCCGCTGGAGGAGAACACGGTCGCCAGGCTGTACAAGAGCCCGGGCCTGTCCTCAGCGATAATCTCAACCAGAGTCGCGGTCTCGCAGGCTTCGGAATCAAACCTCACCTGCGGAGGGGTGGAGCGAGCTTTGGTTTCGGGAGGCCGATTGCGCATGAGGCGCTGGGCGTCGGTGCGCCCCAGTGCGACGCGCCGGATCAGGTCGAGCAGCCGTTCGACCTCCGGGGGGTTCAACTGGAGCATCCGTTTCGGATCGGCGAAGACAAAGGTGTCGAGGATGATGCCCCCGGAGTTGGCGAACGCCTCGGCCTTCAGAATATCGAGGCCGAAGCTGCTGATGGCGCCGGCGAAGGAGGCAAACAGAAATGGCCGATCGCGCCCCACCACCGTGAGACGGTACGCTCCCTCGATCTCATCGAGTTGCACGGCCACGCCGGTGGGCCGGCTAAGTTCATAGAGCTGCAGATGGGCCGCAGTTTCCGCGGCCGTGCGCGCCCGGAGGTACCGCACCGGAAAGCCCTTCAGGAAGTCGGCGCGGCCGGGTAAATCTGCCGGGAGTTGTTGTATGCGGTCGGTTTCCAGTTCCCTGGTCAGTTCCTCGCGAGTGGCCGAGTAGGCTCGCCAGAGCCGCTCCAGGCGCCAGGGAGTCATGGCTTCGGGATTGCGGGCGGAAATCGAGGCGTAGGTGAACACCGTCAAAGCCTTCAGTCTTTCTACGGTTCCAGCTTGCCCGGCCAGCATTCGTGCCGTGGCGGGATCGTCGACGTCGCGGCCGGTAATGGCGTCCGTCAGATCGCGCTGGTGCTCGATGAGGAACTGGACGTCATTCCGGTCGCCTTCCGGCATCCCGATTCGCGCCCCAGTGGGGCAGGCGCTTCCGCCTGCCAATTCCGTTCGGGGCATGTAATGGAACAGGAGCGCGAACAGAAGAATCGTGGGGTCATCAATTTCCGAGAGCAGATCTGAAAAGCGCTGCCGGGCGGGATCCATGCCTGGGCCCAGCGCGCCAACACACTCGACCGCCGCGAGCGTGTACTGGTCTGCGGTGTAGCGGTGCTCGGGATCGGTGACCGGCAAGTCTTCAATGGCGGCCCACTCGGGGAAGAGGGCCGGCAGCAGCCCACAGTTCTCCAGGGCGCGCATGGCCATTGCCGCCTGCGGGCAGGAAAGGACCCTCTTGAGCGCGGGCCAGAGCGGCCGAGGCTGAGGCTGAGCGCACCAGGCGGCAAACGCACCGCGCGCGGCTTCCAGGCGCCGCTCGGTTTCAGGTGCGGGCGGTACGCCGTGGCGTCCGATAAACTCGAGCAGCCGAAGCACCATGGAGGGGTCGGTTTCGAACTGGCCCGGCATACGCAGGAGCACCCGCTCCCGCGATACGGTGAACTCGGCGTTGGAGAGGCGCGTGCGCTGCTCGCGGAAGCTTTCCAGAAGCGAACTCTGGCCCCGTTCGGATCGGTCGAGAGCGCGACGCGCTTCGGCGAAGATCGCTCGCGCGCGGCGGAAATACTCGCGCATCCACTCCGCCGGTGTTTTGCCGGCTGTGAATGCCTGTCCGGAGAGCGCCTCCTGGGCAGCGGAATCCATCAGGTTCGCATCGCGCCCGGCGTGGTAATGCAGAAAGCAGCGCGCGGACCAGACTACCGTAGTAGCCTCTGCGATCGCGGCGGACCGCTCCGGCTCGCCTGCAAGCGTCGTGAGCCGGTCGATCAGCCGCAGATCGCGCAGACCTCCAGGGAATTCCTTGACGTCGGGTTCCAGGTGATGGCAGGTATTGGCGTAGCGGGCGTGCCGCTGGCGAGCGGCCTCCGAGAGATGGCGGGCGATCTCGTGAGTATGCTTCGACAGTACGGCCGGCAGGCGGCTTTCGAAGCGGTCGTGGAGCGCTCGGTCTCCGGCCAAAAACCGGCGGTCCAAGAGGCTGGCAGCCAGTTCCAGATTGTGCTTGTGCGCGTCGAGGCAGTCGGCGACGGTGCGGACGGTATAGTTCAACCGAAGCCCGGCGACCCACAGCAGGCGCGCAAACTCGGCCGAGTATTCGCTCGCATCCGGGGAATCCAGGCGGTCGAAGAGGATAATGATATCGGCGCCGGAGTAAGGAAAGGTCTCCATGCGCCCGTAAGCGCCGACCGCCAGCATGGCGGCGGACCGCGAGAATAGTGGTTCGATCGAGGCGCGCCAGGCATCCAGCACGATGGCGTCGGTTGCCTGGGTCAGACCGGTGAGTACGGCCGCTGGTGAGCCGCATGCCAGAAACTCGTCCGCGATCCGGCGCCAGGCACTGGTGGATGGGAGCGGGCCTCCTGACACAGCTTTCACGCTCCGTTGAATGTCGGTCCTCAAGGCTCCAGTATCACCCATAGCGGCGGGTGCCGGAAGGCTGGATTCTCTTATGGGCGGAATCGAAATTATCTATCGCCAGGCGGAGGGGGCGGTGGCATAGAATACAGGTTATCAATACTACCGGCATCTTCTTGCTCGTGTCGGGCTGGATCATCGTCCTGACGGCGGTCGCGCTTCTGCCGCAGGGTCCGCTGGTGAACGGTTTCGTACCGGCGGGCATGGTGGTGGAGGGGATCGGGCTGGTGCTCCTGTTTCGCTCGCATCTCATCGCGCCTGGGGAACACCGGTGATAGCTTCTCCCGAGCCGTTGCTGCCCGACACCGCGAAAGCCGTTGGCTTCCTGCTCACTCTTTTCATCCCATTCGCGGCGGCGGGGCTCGGAGTGCTGAATGCGGGCCTCGGCCGGTCGCGAAGCGCCGCTCACTCCATGCTCGGCGCGATCTCGGTGGCGGGGGTAGCGGCGCTGACATTCTTTGCCGTGGGGTTCGCCATCGCCGGGCACCCCGGCGGCGCGGCCCATGCGTTCGCGATGGGCGGAAAGACCTGGAGATGGATCGCGGCGGAGCGGCTTTTCCTGCGGGGTGTGGCATTCGACGCTTCTCCGTTTGCGCTCTATGCGCTGTTCGGCATGTTCGCAGCGGGACTGGCGGCGGCGATTCCCTTAGGCGCCGGCGCGGAACGGTGGCGCATGGGTGCGATCTGCTGCTCCACGGCCTTGCTGGCGGGCTTCACATATCCGTTGTTCGCTCACTGGGTGTGGGGCGGCGGCTGGCTGGCGCAACTCGGGGAGAGCTATTCCCTCGGCCACGGGGTTTTGGATAGTGGAGGCGCCGGGCCGATCCACGTGGTGGGCGGAGCCACTGCACTGGCGATCGCCTGGATCCTCGGTCCCCGCCGCGGAAAATACAACCGCGAGGGAATGCCGGTCGCGATTCCGGGACACAGCGCGGTGCTGGTTCTATCCGGGTGCTTTTTGGCGTGGGCGGGCTGGCTGTGTTTGGATTGCGCCGGCGCCCTGCTTTTCACCGGAGTGGATCTAGGGCGATTGCCGCTGGCTGCGCTGAACACCACGCTGGGGGCCGCTTCCGGCGCGCTGGCATCGGCCGCCGTCACGCGCACCCGCTTTGGCCGCCCGGATGCTTCTCTCTGCGCCAACGGGTGGGTGGCGGGGCTGGTCTCGGCGAGCGCGGGTTGCGCGCTGATGCGGCCCGCGGCAGCCGTGGTGGCCGGCGCCGTGGGAGGCGCGCTGGCGATTTACACGATCGAATGGCTGGAGCTACGCCTCTCGGTGGACGATCCGGGTGGCGCGATTTCGGTACACGCCGTCGCCGGCATCTGGAGCCTTCTAGCCGTGGGTCTTCTCGGGGCCGATCCCGCCCCGGGGCAGTTCCTGGCCCAACTGGTGGGCATCGCGACGCTGTTGGGTTTTATTCTGCCGCTCACATTCACACTGAACAGCCTTTTGAAC
>JAIQFL010000530.1 GCA_020073365.1 Terriglobia bacterium
ATCCCGAACCAGCGCACGCCGAACGGCGCACGAAACAGATCGGGCCGTCGGCCGCTGTGAGTTTCAATGGTCTCCTGGGCCCGCCGCACATCCTGTTCCATGAAACGCGGCGAGCGAAAGCAAAACGGCGGATGAGTGTGGCTGTGGTTGCCGATGGCGTGGCCGGCCTGTTGGACGGCGCGGGCCACCGCAGGAAGGCGTTCGACGTTAGCGCCGCATTGGAAGAACGCCGCCGGGACCCGATAGCGGGCCAGGATGTCGAGGATTTCAGTCGTGCCTTCACTGGGACCGTCATCGAAGGTAGCGCCACGGCGCGGCGGTCGCGGGACCCGCGACAGACCGAGGGACCGAAGACCGTTGCTGAGCGCCCCCGGACGGACCACGCCAGGAAGGCGGCAGAGGCGCAGACGGCAGCGGTTGCCAACCCGCTCTGGGTCAGTTGGTCCATGGAAACTCCATTGTAAGGGAACGGGGTTTGGAAGCGGGGTATCGCGCCGGATTTCGTGGATACCACAAACAACTAGCCGGGGCAAAGTCGGCTGACAGACGACGAAACCCGATCGTCTGTCCCACCGCTGTCCCAGGCAAGGGCAATTCTCCCAATTCCCTCCCAATTCTGCCGCTCAATTCGCCCAATTCGCCCAATTCTGCAGCAGCTTGCCCCAACCGGCATGGCTAGGTTATAATCCCTGGCTATGACACTGACGGGTGGTTTCGAATCAACAGGGTTTCCTCAGCTCGTTCCCACTCCGCAGGATTTCACGCGCACAGGGGGGAAGGGATGCTAGTAGTTTTGTTGCAAGATGGTGGTGGCCCAGGTGGCCCTGAACCACATCAAGCGGTGATCCAGCTTTCGACACTCCACAACGGCAGCGCCGCGAACCCGAGGTATCCTCATCCATGTCCGTTTACATGGACATGCAAGACCCCTCTCGCGCTGAATCTGCCGAATTATCTTGGGCCTGATGAGCCTCTAGGCACCGAAATGGTCAACCGGGGGTGGCTGGGGAGTAGCGGTTACCTGATGTTCTATTACCTCAATGACAAAGGTAAGAGGGTGAATGTTTTTCGGTTGTTTGAACCATTCGGCAGTTTTTTGAGTGAATCCTTGAACGACGACGGAGACGCGGAAATATTCCGCGCAGGTGCGAAGCACGTACTGGCAGGACTGGGCTCCTGGGAAAAAATGAAACGTTCAGATTCGGATACGTCGTGGTGGTTCAGGCCAGTTATCGATCCGGATTAGCAAGAGGACAATGCCGGTCGCGCCTCACCGGCGGCTGATAGTGCTTGGGTTTCTTCTTCGCCTGGACAGCCTCACTAGACTCCGCTCTTACCGGTCTGAAATACCAGCGTCTCAACCTCGTCAAGCGCCACGGCATCGTTACTATCGTTACGGGTTAAGCGCGATATAGAAATGAATCGCCTTGGCCAACGGCGGCGAAACGCCCTCCAGACTCGACCAGGGCCTGGCGCACGCACCCTCCGCTCGCGCCGCACCATTTTCCCGCGTAGCGTCGGCCGCACGTTCGCAGGCTCTCGCGCATAGGCCAGCCCGCGAGCGGATTTGCAGAGACCCCCAAAAGTGTCGCAGTTTGTCGCATGTGTTCGCCGGGCAACGTCTCTTGCGACCCGCCCGACCGGCGTCCGGTAAGATCATGCTCGTCGTTCTGCCTTTCGAGAACCTGAGCGGCGATCCCCGGCACGACTACGTCGCCGATGGGCCTGCTTGAAATGGATAAGGTGGGACACGCCAGCACGGTCGAACTCCCGAACGAGCCTGCTTCCGATCCCCTGCGCTCCGACCGGGGTTTCGTCAGGCTGCTAGGCATCTCGGGCCTGTTGCGGTAAGCCGCTCCCCGGCCTTTCTGCGGTTCGCGCCGGTGGGGCAGCCCGAAGGTCTCGCGTCGCCGGCTTCCTCACGGGCGCGCGGGCTCAGGGGGTCGCGGCGCAAAGAGGAGGGGTTCCGGCCGCCTCGACTTGCCGAAACCTTTGCATTGGCGTGAAAGGAACCGCACTCTCGGAGCATTCCCACACTGGAGGTCCCGAATGTCGTCCCGATCGTTTGCCATTGCTGTTTGCGCGCTGATTCCGTTCCTGCCGGTTATGCTCCCCGCCGCATCCGCCGAGGGGAATCCCGGCTCGCTGACTACGCCCAAGGGCATCTGCCCCCTGAAACACACCGACGTGAAGGCCAAAATCAGCGGCCCGCTGGCGCGCGTGACCGTCACGCAGGAGTTCGAAAACCCGTTCGCCGAGAAGATCGAAGCGGTCTACGCGTTTCCCCTCCCGCCCGATTCCGCGGTTGACGACATGACCATGCTGGTGGGCGACCGCACCATCCGCGGCCTCATCAAGCCGCGCGAGGAAGCCCGCAAGATCTACGACGATGCGCGCCGCGCCGGGCACGTCGCGGGCCTGCTGGATCAAGAACGGCCCAACATCTTCACACAGGCCGTGGCCAATATCATGCCGGGCGCCAAGGTGAAGATCGCGATCAGCTACGTGGAGACCATGCCCTACGAAGCCGGCTCGTACGAGTTCAATTTCCCGATGGTGGTGGCGCCGCGGTACATGCCGGGCCGTCCCACCGGCAAGCAGGGGGGCGGGTGGGCGCCGGATACCAGCAAGGTGCCGGATGCCTCGCGTATCTCCCCGAATGTGACCCCCGAAGGGACGCGCGCCGGGCACGACATCTCGGTGGAGGTGAAGATTGAGGCCGGCGTGCCCATCGACGCCCTGGAATCCAAGACCCACGACGTGTCCGTGGAGCGGCCCGGAGCCGATCGCGCCACCGTCCGACTGCGCGACCAGGCGACCATTCCGAACAAGGATTTCATCCTGAAGTACGCGGTTGCGGGCAAGCGCGTGGAAGACGCCGTGCTCACCCACAAAGCCGGCAAAGACGGCTTCTTCACCCTGATGATCCAACCGCCGGAACGCGTGACCTCCGAGGAAGTCACGCCCAAGGAGCTGGTCTTCGTGCTGGACACTTCCGGGTCCATGTCGGGCTTCCCCATCGAGAAGGCTAAGGAGACCATGCGGCTGGCGCTCGACGGCCTGAATCCGCGCGATACCTTCAATCTCATCACTTTCTCCGGCGACACGCGCATTCTGTTCCCGCAGCCGGTAGCCGCCACCCCGGAGAACATCCGCACGGCGCGCCAGTTCCTGGATTCCCGCAACGGCAGCGGCGGCACCGAAATGATGAAGGCCATTCGCGCCGCGCTGGCGCCCTCCGACGACCAGAACCACGTCCGGGTGGTTTGCTTCATGACCGATGGCGAAGTAGGCAACGACCTGGACATCATCGCGGAGGTGCAGAAACATGCGAACGCGCGCGTGTTCGCGTTTGGGATCGGCAGCTCGGTGAACCACTTCCTGCTGGACAACATCGCGCGCTACGGCCGCGGCGAGGTGGAGTATGTGGGGCTGAAGGACGACGGGTCGGCCGCTGCCCGCCGCTTCCACGAGCGCGTCAGGAACCCTCTGCTGACCGACATTTCCATCGATTGGGGCGGACTGGCGGTGACCGATCTCCTCCCGGCGCGCATTCCCGACCTCTTCGCGGCCAAGCCGGTGGTGATCTCAGGGCGGTATGCCGCGCCGGCCAACGGCACGATTCGCCTGAAGGGCAAGATGGCGGGCCGCGACTTCACGCGCGAGATCCGCGTGAGCCTGCCCGCCTCCCAGCCGGAGAACGACGTGCTCGCGACGCTCTGGGCGCGCCGCCGCGTCGCCGACCTGATGAGCCAGGATTTCGGGGGCCTGCAGCGCGGCTCGACGCGTGAAGATCTCAAAGCGCAGATCACGAAATTGGGGCTCGATTTCCGGCTCATGACGCCGTTCACCTCGTTCGTGGCGGTGGAAGAGAAGATCGTCACCGAGGGAGGAGCGCCGCGGCGCGTCGAGGTGCCGGTGGAAATGCCGGAGGGCATGAGCTACCAGGGCGTGTTCGGCGACCGGATGGAGACGGACCGGGTTGCCGCGATGAATGGCCCGATGATGATGCGGGCACAAGTGTCGGGCTACGCCGGCGGCGTGGCCATGAGCGAGGCTGCCCCATGGGAGATGACGCGCAAGGCGGCTCCGCCGTCCTCGCCACAGGCGGTGCCCTCACCCAAGCCGATGCCCTTGCCGCAGCCCATGCCGGCGCGGCTGGACCCGGTGATTACGGCCGTCATCCAGCGCGTGAAGAGCGGCGCGCGGCCCAGTGTGGATGAGAGCCGCTTCGTATTCGGCGACCAGGATTACATCCGCGTAACCCTCAACGACGCGTCCCCCGCCGCCATCGAACAGTTGCGAAAGGCGGGTCTGGTGGTCACGCGGACTGAGGGCAATGTAGTTGCCGGCCATGTGGCGCTGGCCAGCCTGGAAGCAATCTCCAAGCTGCCGATCGTAACCTGGATCGCGCCGCGGTAGCGCGGGGAAGAACGCCTTCACAGCCAGAGAATCGGCTTCGCGCCAGATTGTGGCAAACTGGTGGTGGACGTAACTATGGCGGCGGAACGCGCCACGATTTTCCAGACGCCGGCAGCGGGCGATCCGGCCCTCGCCGAGGCGGTGCGCCGTCTGCTGGAAGCGTATCAACCGGAGCGCATCTACCTCTTCGGTTCCGTGGCCCGCGGTGACGCTGGCACCGACAGCGACTATGACCTGCTGGTAGTGGTGCCGGATGACGCGCCTCCGGAACGGCGGCGCAGTCGGCTGGCATACGAAGCGCTTCGGGGCACTGGCACCGCCGCGGACGTGCTCGTGTGCAGCAGCACTTATTTTGAGGACCGCCGGTCATTGAAGGCTTCGCTTCCGGGAACCGTGCTACGCGAAGGGCGGCTGCTCCATGGGGCCTGACGACGCCCGCCTCCAAGATGCTCGCGCTTGGCTCTCGAAGGCGGAACTCGATCTGAAGGCGGCCACTCACGAAATCTCGGCTTCTGCGGAGGCGCTGTGGGGCGATGTCATGCTGGCTCCGATCGGAGCCGCGCGCGTAATGTCAGCAAGCGGTGTTCATGCCGACGCACGTTTCCTCGCGGTCAAAGCACTAGTTCGGATAGCCCTCAGGGTCTAGCGCCCAAAAGGACATCCGTTCCACACCATGGAGTTCTTCGGCGCGCGCTTCCATCAAGAGTCGGGCCAACTTCTTTCTGTCACCCGAGCCCAATGCTTGCCAGAAGTCCCGATAGCTCTTTTTGTGGCGTCGTTTCTTAAGCACTTCCGCCTCTAGATTGCGTACCGTGGCCTCCGAGGCCTCTGTCCAGGCCTGTTCGACCCTGGGCAGCGCTTGCTGCCCAGGGAAGTTCGAAAAATTAGCCCTCAGTGACGAGGGGAATGGAGGAATCGGGTCACCGAACGCCCACGCCGTCAACGAGTAGCCAATCGCCTGCATTCCTGCCAGCTTCTTGTCTGTTTCGTTGGCGTTGAGGATCGCGATTCCGATCGCGATAGGCGTCAGGAGCGCGGAAACCAATTGCAGAACTGAGGCGGCCGCCGCCAGGGCTGTCCCTTCCGCAATCCAACCGGCGATTTCAACAAGTTCGACAGCCGTATCCGCACCATGCACATAGTGGGCAGCGTGCTCCAGGACTTTGAGTCGCTCGCCCTTCAAGTCAAAGTCCGCCTTCAACGTGTCGACGATAACCTTCTTCTTTTGTTCCTCGGAAAGCGGACTGGCCTTGACTTCAATGCCATCCATCCTCAACGGGTGTGCCTTTTTATAGGTCGGGATGTGATAGATAGTCTCTCCCGCAAAGATGAGATTCAGGTTGTGAACCAGCCTCAATCTGCCGGACTTATCCAATCGCCCGAACTCACGAACTCGCGTAAAGTCACCGTCGTACATGGCCGCTGAGTACATGCTTAGGGTCCCCTCAACAATAACAACTCACAATTGATCGGTTCTCTGGCATAACCGGGCTTCACCGGTGGAGATCTGCAACACACTAAATCGGCTCGGAATGCCTGTAAAATTAGGCCTCGCGCGCACATTGAGATCCCGTGGCCGATATCGGCCAGATTTGTTATAGTACC
>JAIQFL010000531.1 GCA_020073365.1 Terriglobia bacterium
GGACAACAAAACAGTCGAACAACAGGCATTTTGTTTGTCAGGTCAAACGTTGCATGGCCTACAAGCAAAACGGATTGACTGGATCTCACCATGGTGAGAGACTTTTGTGCCACCCTGTTTATGACCCGTTTAGTTCCAACACGGGCACCTCACCGACTCTGGCCATTGTTGGCGTTGCCGCGACTTCATGACCGCCGCTTTCAGTCAGCCTTCGGTGAAGGCTTTCCTGATGTGGGGCTTCTGGGAGGGCGCCCATTGGATACCGAGGGGCGCCATGATGCGGCGCGACTGGTCCCTCAAGCCGAACGGTGAGGTGTACAAGGACCTCGTATTCAAGCGGTGGTGGACGAATACCGATGGGAAAACGGGGCCGCAGGGGGCGTTTGCGACACGCGGCTTCCTGGGCGATTACGAGATCGAAGTGAAAGCCGGCGGAAAGTCTAAGGCGGTACGCGCAAGCCTTCCCAAGGAAGGCGCAAAAGTCGAGTGCGTGCTGGAATAGCGGGGTAGACCGAGAAAGCCGGTGCTTCGCGCGACCTGATCCAGATTCATCGCCCAACCACAATCTTACGCACGCCGGGCACGCAAAATCAAAACACAGACCGGCTCCTCGGCGGCCGATCCGGGGATGATCGAAACCCCGCGTGGAGGTCCGGCAGCACGAGCCCATCCTCACGCCATGTGTGGTAAGACCTCAGTCGGGGAACGAGACGTCATTGTTGATGCCCGGTTTCCTGGGCTGCCGGGCGAAGCTTACGGTCTGCGCGGGCTGAAGCTTTCCCTGCGAACGGTGCCTGCGCCTTCGCGCACAACAACCAGTTGATCGGCTGCCACCTCTTCGATCTTCTCCTTCCGCCCGTTCGGCCATCGAATTTCGAGGCCGGCGACAGTCTCGGCGCCCAGTCCAAAATGGAGCCGGCGGTCGTTGACGGAAAGGTATGAATCGGACGTCGTCGAGTTGACGGCGGCAGTGCCTTGGTTGGTTATTCTAATCTCGGCCAACAGGCACGACGCTCCCCGCGGGATTGACGACGATGCCGCCTTTCACTCCGGGCTTCAGCAACCAACCAACAGCGTCGATTTCACAGGGACTCCGACGACCGGCCCCCCGGATCGACATTGTCGGCGATCCGGATGCGAATGTTCCGGCGGGAACGCCCGGGCTGCCGCATGGAGTCAAGTACTTCAATCCGGCCGCGTTCTCGGTACCGGCGATCGGATCGGTCGGCAATGCAGGCGTGGATATTATGTACGGCCCCGGGCACATCAATCATGACGTGACCCTCGCGCGCAAAATTGCTCTTGGGGAACGGCGTGAGTTCCAGCTCAAACTGGAAGCGTTCAACGTCTTGAATCACGTGCAGTTCACGGGCGTGAATAGCGGTTTCAAGTTTACTCCTGCACGGTGGGATCGACAGCCGATTGCATCGCCACTCCCGCCGGAGGATTCCGGAACACGAACGCCAATATCGGCGCGCTAACAGGCGAGCGCGGGCCTCGCATCTTGTCGCTGGAATTGAGATTCCAGTTCTGATGGGGAGCGAGCCAGTCAAGCCTCACTCGGGTTGAGGGTGTTTTGAATCGGGCCGGCTTTCCGAGGAGAGCCGGCCTTCTTCGTTTGGATTCCTCTGTTCGCAGCCCAACCGGCGCTACCGCGAACGGCGGTCTGGTTCGCCCGGTAGCGAACTCACTGCCCGAGACTACGTAAAACCTGCTGAGCCGCGGCCCTGGCGTCCGCGTCCGGACCTTGGGCGGCGAGTTTCAGGTGCTCGATGGCGCCCGCCCGATTCCCGGACCGCGCCAGTGCGACGCCCAGTTCGTAGTGTGCGCGGCCGGAATCGGGCTTCAGCCGGATGGCCGTCTCCAACTTCCGGATACCGCCTGACGAATCACCGCCCGCCAGCAGGAGTTGCCCGAACAGGAGGCGCGCAGAAGCAAGGTCCGGAGCGGCCTCTGCGGCGGCTTTCGCGTCGTAGGCAGCTTCCTGCAACGCGCCGCGCGACGCCAGGAGGGCTGCCAGCTTCGCACGGTATTCCGCCACTCCGGGGTTGATCTTGACGGCTTCGCGGAACTCCCGCTCGGCGGGCTTCGCATCGCTTGTCGCCATCAGGAGCGAGCCGAGATAGTTGCGAGCGTCAGGTAAGTCCGGATCGAGCTTGACGGCGGTTTCCAGCGCCGCCTTGGCCTCGGAGGCTTTGTCCTGCTGCCAGAGAGCCCAGCCGACTATCTCCCAAGCCGCCGCATCGTCCGGCCGCAGCGTCTTGGCGTGGCGCAGCGCTGCTTCGGCCTTAACCCATTGACCCGATTCCATCAGCGTGTTTCCCAGTTGCAGCCACACAATTTTGGAATCCGGGGCGCGGCGTGTCGCTTCTTCGAAACAGGGAACGGCCTGGGCGAGATCGCCCGCCGCCCGGTACCCTTCGCCCAGACCGGAATAGAAGCCGGCCTGAGCTGGACGGTACTTCCCGATCAATCCCGCAAGCTGCGCCAGTCCCGCTTGCAGGTTGCTGCCATCCTTGATCTGCGCCAGCGCAAGGTACAGTTCGATTTCCGGGGAATTCGCGGGCTTTTCCGGGTAGCACAACACGGCTTCGCCTCGGTAAGAATTGGCAGCGGTCTCGTGTTTCTCTCGTTTCTCCGCGAGAGGGTCGCTGGACGGTAGTTGCCGGACGATTTGTGATCGGTCATCACAATGTGCACCGCGTCGTCGGTTCGCCGCTTGGGCATGTGGCAGCCGATGCGGTCCGTTTGGGCCTGGTGCCCAGGGCGCACTTCATGGGAACGTGGGCACCGGGAATGGCGCTGACGATGTAGTATTTGCTGTTGAGTTTGTAGAAATGCTCCATCGCCCATACCGAGTTCCGGGCCGATGAGGCCGCGATCCGTTCCGGGAACCAGCCCAGTCAGCTCCGCATTCAGTTCGACGATGCGTATGGTCCTGGCTGCATAGACCGCGTAGATCTTTCCATCGTCGTCGAACAGCACGGAGAGGTCGTGCAGTCCCTGCTCGATTCGATTGTGCTTCCACGGGCCGCGCGGGTCGGAGGCGCGGAAAACCTGGAGGCCAAAGCGATTCACATTGGCGAAGATGTAGTAGGTTCCTTTGTAATACCGGAAGCTCGGAGCCCAAATGCCTTGCCCGTAGATCTCCTGCCCGTCTTCAAGCCGAAAGGCCGGACCCAGGTCCAGTCGATCGAACGTATAGCCGATGATCCGCCAGTTCACCAGGTCCCGCGAATGCAGAATCGGCAGTCCCGGCATGGCGTGCATGGTGGTGCCCGTCAGGTAATAATCGGGGCCGACCCGGATCATGTCGGGATCGGAGAACTCGTCATAGAACAGCGGGTTGGAATACGTCCCGTTGCCGTTATCGGCTGCCCATGAAGTGGATGCTTTCCGGGAGTCGCTGCCCGAGGCGACAAGCGTAACGAACACAAGCAACAGTACGAGGCCGCGCTTGCTTCCGATGAGGTCACGTTTCTTCATGATGCCGGCCACTTGCCCGAGATGGGTCAGATATACCTACCCAGCGTGTTCTCGATCGACTCCTGTCTGCCGGACCGCGGCCGCGGAGCGACGCCGTCCGCAATGGCGCTGTCTGAGACCGCTTCCAGCGTTATCTTGCCGCCGAGAATCGCGCGGCCGAGTTCGCCCTGCCATCCGGCATATCGCTCCTGCACGATCTTCGCGAGTTCTCCGCGTTCGGTCATGGCCGCGGCGTTGAGGAGTCCGCGGGCCACTGTGTCCACTGCTCCGATGTGCGCGTAAAAGAGATCGGCCGGTTCGATACTCTGGCGCCGGACCTTTGCGTCGAAGTTGTTGCCACCGGTGGTGAAGCCTCCGCCCAGCAGGATGTAGTAGAGGGCCGTCGTGATCTCGCGAACATCGTTCGGGAACTGGTCCGTATCCCATCCGTTCTGCGGATCGCCGCGATTCATATCGATCGATCCGAACACGCCAAGCGCCACCGCGGTCGCGATCTCATGCTCAAAGCTGTGGCCGGCCAGGGTTGCGTGGTTCGCCTCGATATTCAGCTTCACTTCCTTTTCCAGTCCGTTGGCGAGAAGGAAGGAGTAAACGGTTTCGACGTCGAAGTCGTACTGGTGCTTGGTGGGTTCGTGCGGCTTCGGCTCAATCAGAATGGTTCCCTTGAAGCCGATCTTGTGCTTGTGCTCGACCACCATCTTGAGGAATCGGCCGAGTTGGGCCTTCTCCTGCTTGAGATCGGTATTCAGCAGGCAATCATAGCCTTCGCGTCCACCCCACAAGACGTAGTTCTCGCCGTCAAGACGCTTCGTCAGTTCGATGCAGTGCCGTACCTGCGTCGCTGCAAAGCGGAATACATCCGGATCCGGATTGGAAGCGGCGCCCGCCATGTAGCGCGGGTGGCTGAACAGATTGGCCGTGCCCCACAGCAGCTTCACGCCGGTGGCCGCCATCTTCTCCTGAATGCAGTCGCCGATCCGCGCGAGATGATCGACGTGCTCGCGGATGGTTTCCGCCACAGCCATCACGTCGGTGTCGTGGAAGCAGAAGTACGGCAGGCCCAACCGGGTGAAGAATTCGAAGGCTTCACTCAGCTTGTGTTCCGCGTGCGCCTGATCCATCGGCCCACTATGCCAGGGGCGGTGGAACGTGCCGGGCCCGAACATGTCGGCGCCCTCGGAACAGAACGTGTGCCAGTAGCAGACTGCCATTCGAAGGTGGTCTTCCATCCTCTTACCGAGCACTACGCGGTCTTTGTCGTAGTAGCGATAGGCAAGCGGGTTCTCAGAGTCGATGCCCTCGAACTGTATCGGCGGGATGTCGGCGAAGTAGGACTGTGACATTTACTGATCTCCTAAATTAAATGAGGACAATTTCAGGTTTCGAAAAGGGCGCAACCCACCCATGCTTATTTCAGATCCACTTCCAGGACCTGAATCGAATACGGCGGCAGAACGTGTTCCAAGCGCTCGCCTTTGATGGTCAGTTTCGAGCGGACCGGTACGATGCGGTTGGGGTTTGTAATGGTGTTCGTCGCCCAGATCGTGTTTGCCTTCAGGGTGTCCAGTTGGGCGGCATGATTCCCAGACCCGAGGCCGGCCAGCGCAATGGTGACCGGCTGCGGAGTGGACGCGGCATTCACCATCTTCATGCAGGCCTTTGAGCCTCTGGATGCAGTGACGGAGTAGAAGAACTTATCGCCCGCTCCCGAAATATCGGACTCCATGGTTTGATCGCCGAGGCAGGAGGCGAACATCACCTGGGCGTGGTAGGCAGGCGAACCGTAGCTATTCAGAGCGTCATAGCCGATCAGGTCGGTGCTCCATTGCATGCCGCCCGGGCTGACGTTGACGAATAACGGCGCATACGCCGACATCACGACCAAGTCGCTGTTCCGTTCCAAGCCGGTCAGGAACGCGGCATCTCCCAGAGCCGCCCCGAGATTCGGAGTCGGCGTTCCTTCCCGCGTTGCCCACTCGCCGACGAAGACCTTGGGGCCTTTCCGATCGACGCTGTCATAGTGCTTCGCAAGCTCAAACATGTGCTGCTCCCGGCTGTAGTAATGGTCATCGACCACGTCCGGAGTGACGCCCTTCACAGGGATGGTGGCAATCACCTGAAGGCTTGCGTACTTCGCCTTGATCGCCTTGAAGAACTGAGCGAACCGGCCATCATAGGTCCTGGCGCGGTCAAAATTATCTTCGTTCCCGACTTCCACGTAGTGCAGCTTGAAGGGAGCGGCATGCCCGTCGCGGGCGCGCACGGCGCCCCACTTCGTGTCGGTTCCGCCGGTCACGTATTCGATCTCGTCCAGCGCGTCCTGCACGTAGGGATCGAGATCCGGGCCTGGCTTCACCACCTGTCCGCCGAGCGAGTACCCGGCGTATACGGCGAGCACCGGCTCCATGCGCAGATCCTCGCACCACTGCAGAAACTCCAGCAGACCCATGCCGTCCGACGAGTGATAGCTCCAGGTGGTCGGGTGGGTCGGCCGGTCGACCAGCGGCCCGATCATCTTCTTCCA
>JAIQFL010000532.1 GCA_020073365.1 Terriglobia bacterium
TACCAGCATCGCTTGGATCCAGTCGTAGATCTCCCGCCGGGTTTCACCGGCAAACTCGATCTGCGAGCTGCCCTTGATAAAATCATCGATTTCCTGGGGCGTTAGCCCCTCCACGTTCTTCATCCCAATTCGCATCCACCTGAAAGGGTGGCAGACCACGAATTTCAGGATCATCTTGCATTGGAAACGTACTTCATTTCAGGATCATCTTGCATTGGACAATTCTCCGCAGCGATCGCGTAACCCGATATGATAGAATCCCGCCCTTGAAGGAGCACCTTCCGCTATGAACCAAATCGTCAGATCAGCCATACTGGGAATCTGGTCGCTCGCGGCCCTGCCAGCCGAGGACCTGGTACTGAACCATTTCACACTCATCGATGGCACTGGCAAACCGCCGCTTTCGGATGCCGCCATGGTCGTCACGGATGGCCGCATCGCCTGGGTTGGCCCCAGTGTGCGCCTGAAAGCTCCGGCTGGTGCGCAGAACGTAGACCTTTCCGGCAAATTCATCATGCCCGGCATTATCGATACCCACACTCACCTGGCTGCATCGGTCGACCTGGTTCAGGACCCCAAGCTTTACACACGCGAGACCGTCGAGCAGCAGCTCAGGCAGTACGCCTCTTACGGTGTGACATCGGTCGTGAGCCTGGGCAGCGACCAGGACCTGATCTTCGCTCTTCGCGAGGAGCAGCGCGGAACGCGCCCGAAGATGGCGCGCATCTTCACCGCCGGCCGCGGCTTCTCCGCGGTGGGCGGCTACCCTCCGGCGCCCGCCGGCACCCAGAAAGTGCAGTTCGAGGTCGGGAACCCGGAGGATGTGCGGAAGGACATCGCCTGGCTGGCCGATCGACACGTGGACCTGGTGAAGTTCTGGTACGACGATCACCTCGGAACCGACAAGAAACTCTCCCTCGATTTGGCCAAAGACATCATTCACGATGCGCATGACAAGGGATTGAAAGTAGTGGCGCACATCTTTTACCTGCAGGATGCCAAAGACCTGGCCAACGCCGGACTGAACGGCCTGGCACACAGCGTGCGCGACAAGCCCATCGATGCCGAGCTGATTTCCATCATGAAATCGCACAACTGCATTCAGATGGCCGCAACGTTGACACGCGAGCTTTCCACGTTCGTATTCAGCCAACCCGATCCCATGCTGGACGACCCCTTCCTGCAGAGCGGCGTCTCGCCGAAAACGCTGGGAACACTCAAGAGCAGCGAGTATCAGATGAAGGTCGCTGCCGGCATGGATGCCAAACATGGCCGCGAATGGCTCTCCATGGCGCAGAAAAACCTGAAAGCGCTGTCCGATGCCGGCATCAAGATTGGGTTCGGAACCGACAGCGGAATGCCGGGCCGCATCCAGGGCTATTTCGAGCACGTCGAACTGGAACTGATGGCCGGCGCCGGCCTCACGCCTATCGAGGTCATCACCGACGCGACCAAAAACACATCGGAGTTCCTGGGCGTCTCGAAAGATCTGGGCACACTCGAGAAAGCCAAATGGGCCGACCTGCTGGTCCTGGGCAAGAACCCGCTCGACAACATCCGCAACACGCGCACTATCGAAGCCGTCTACATCGCAGGGAACAAGGTGAACTAAATGAAGAAGCCATATACTCGCCGCGAAGCATTGAAGAGCGTCGCGACAGCCGGGGCCGGGGCCCTTCTGAATCAGGGGCTCGCGCAAGACGGCGCCATCCAGGTGGCGGGCCGTCCCGTGGAGATCGCGCTGACCGCGGCCAGCCCCCAGACCGTGCGCATCACTGTCCAGGCTCTCGAAAACGGCCAGCCGCAGCCGATGGCTTCTGACGGCGCGCTGGTCAAGGAGAATTGGGGCCAACCCGCCGCGCGCTTCCGGACTTTCTTCGGTTCGCGCCGCGTGAAGTGCGGGGACCTGACGGTGAGGCTTTTCGCGAACCCGCTGAGCATTCGCGTCGAAGCCAAAGGCGGACGCCTGGTGCAAGAGCTCAAACTCGATGCCGCCACCGGCACCATCAGCTTCCCGCTGGGCGACGGCCCCCTTCTCGGCCTGGGCCAGGGCGGGCCCCAGTTCGATCGCCGCGGCCAGGTGGACCGCATGCGCAGCGGGCAGGGAGGCTACCAGCTACGCACGCACGGCGGCAAGGTCCCGGTGCAATTCCTGATCGGCACATCCGGCTGGGCGATGTTCATTCACGCGCCGCTGGGAGCCTTCGATCTCACCGGCAAGGAGGGGCAGCTTCAGCCCGCCACTCCTCGGGCCGCTCTGCCGATCGATGCGTTCGTGGTGGGATCCAAAGAGCCCGCTGCGATCATGGCGGAATACGCAAAGATCACCGGCTATCCGGAAATGGCCCCGCTCTGGTCGTTCGGCTACCAGCAGTCGCACCGCACGCTGGGCCCTCCCGAGGAGATCGTGCAGGAGGCCAAGACCTTCCGCGAGAAGAAGCTCCCTTGCGACACCATGATCTATCTCGGAACCGACTTCTGCCCCAACGGATGGAACACGCATAACGGGGAGTTCACCTGGAATACGAAGGCATTCCCGGATCCCCGGAAGGCCATCCAGGAGCTGCACGACGAGCATTTCAAGGTGGTGCTCCACATCGTGATCGAAGGCCGGCGCGTGGCCGGTCGAGTGAGCGATCCGTGCACGGCGGCGCCCCTGCCCAGCGGCCGCAGGCCCGACGGAAGCTGGCCGGAAGATCGTCAGGTAAGCTGCTACTGGCCTGCCCACAAACCGCTCCTCGATCTCGGCATCGATGGGTGGTGGCCCGATCAGGGCGACGGGCTCGACAACATCTCGCGCCTGGCGCGCAACCGGATGTATTTTGAAGGTCAACAGATGTACCGGCCGAACGAGCGGGTCTTCGCGCTGCACCGCAACGGATTCGCCGGCATGCAGCGGTTCGCCGCATTCCTCTGGTCAGGCGACGTCCAGTGCCTCTGGGAGACGCTCAAAACTCACGTGCCGAACGCCGTCAACACCGGCCTGAGTGGCATCCCGTATTGGGGCACCGATATCGGCGGCTTCGTTCCCACCCAGGAGTTCACCGGCGAGCTGTACGTGCGCTGGTTCCAGTTCGCCGCCTTCAATCCGCTGTTCCGGTCGCATGGGCGCGATTGGAGACTGCGGCTGCCGTGGGGCTGGAATACCGGCGATTTCGGATTCCAGGAGACTCCCGGTTACAATCCCGATCCCAAGGAGCTGCACAATGCCGCCATCGAACCGATCTGCAAAAAGTATCTCGAATTGCGCTACCAGATGATGCCGTATCTCTATTCGGCGGTGAAGGAAACCTGCGAGACCGGTCTGCCGATCATCCGGGCGCTGTGGCTGCACTATCCCGGCGATGCCGCCGCGGTGGCTCGCGGCGATGAGTACCTGTTCGGCCGGGATATCCTGGTGGCTCCGGTGGTCGAGAAAGGCGCCACCTCGCGCACGGCCTATCTGCCGCACGGCGCCTGGTACGATTTCTGGACCGGCGAGAGGCTCGAAGGCGGCCGGGAAATCACCCGCAAGGTCGATCTCGAAACCATGCCAGTCTACGTGCGCGCCGGCGCCGTGCTTCCCATGGGACCGGTGAGGCAGTACACCGGCGAAAAGGCCGACGCTCCGCTGTCCCTCCTGGTTCACCCCGGCGCCGACGGCTCCTTTTCTCTTTACGAGGACGATGGCAAGACCTTCGATTTCCGCAAGGGCGAGTTCATGCGCGTGAACATCGCCTGGAACGACCGCCAACGCCGCCTGAGCTTGCGCCTGGCGAACGGTTCCAAGATGCTGCCTCCCGCCAGAAGAAATATCGTCGTGCACGCGGCCGGGGAGTCGGCCACGCGCGAGATGGTTTTCGAAGGCCGGCCTGTGGAGGTGAAGCTGTAATCGCGCTACAGCGTTTATCTAAACAAAAATGGAGATTCTGGTTCATTTCTCTTGAGTTCTGGGACAAATCAGGGGAGAATCAAAAAAGCCGTTCAAATCGCAATTCCGGTTCTGACAATGCAGGCTCGTGTAGAAAGATGCGCCTCGAAGTGCAGCCCCGAGGCGCAGCCGTTCATGCCTCACGGCGAGGTGTCCTGCCCCTCGCCCATCTTTAGCGAGCCCCTTTGCGTCCTGGAATTCCTCGCCCTGCGGCTCTCACCCGCGTATTACGGCTCGACGATCCCCCGCGGAGATGGATCGGCGGTCGTGATCATTCCTGGATTGGTTGGGATGGATCTCAACCTCTTCGAACTCTACGCGTGGCTGCAGCGAATTGGGTACCGACCGTATTATTCCGGCATAGGCTTCGCCGCCGATTGTCCCGACCGCCTCTCGCAGCACCTCGACCAGACGATTGACCGCGCGTACGCGGAGACGGGCCGCCGGGTACATCTCATCGGGCACAGCCTCGGCGGTATCTTCGCGCGATCCGCAGCGGTACGGGGGCCGCAACGAATCGCTTCGGTCATCACCCTCGGATCGCCCTACCGGGGGCTCGTGATGCACAGCCTGGTACTTGCAGTCAGCAACGCTGTCCGCGGCTGGATCCAGAGAACGGGACCGGACGTCCCGCGGGAATGTGCTTCGAGCCGTTGCCGTTGCGCCTTCGGGCGGTCCCTTGGTCGGCCGTGGCCACGCTCGGTCCGGCAGACTGCGGTGTATACGAAGTGCGACGGGCTCGTGGATTGGCGGTACTGCCTGAGCGGGAAGCCGAACATCGATGTCGAGGTGGTCGGGACGCACCTCGGCCTGCCGTTCAACGCGAGGGTCTTCTGGCACATCGCCGTTCGACTCGCTGCTCCGAGGGGAGCAAAGGCGAAGAAATGACGGCGGCCCATCTTGCGGTTGGGGGCCTTCTCAGAAGTTGAACAGAAGGACTTCTCGATTCTGCTTCGCGCACCTGCGTCAACGGGCGGCCTGCACAAGGATGCCATTCCTTCCATCGAACCGGCCAATGACCGTGAACTACCGTGCGGCCGCCGAAAGCGGCAGGGTGCGGCGTTCCGTATGTGCCGCACCCTGTCGCATGTTGAGGCGAGGACAGAATCGGTCTATGAGGCCTGTTACCCCAAAGAAAACGGGGGCCGATCGCGGTTCCTCCCGAACTTCAGAAACCGCTCGATGGCGTCCGGCGAATGTATGATCGGTATGGAACCTATGCCCGATCTTCAAGAGCAATTCGGCCAGATCGACATCTACCTTTTCGATCAATTGCTCCGAGGCCGTATCGGGCCGGGGATGCGCGTGCTCGACGCGGGCTGCGGTTCCGGCCGCAACCTGGTCTACTTTCTCAGAGAGGGGTACGACGTATTCGGCGTGGACACGGATCCGAACGCGGTCGAGTGCACGCGGCGCCTTGCCCGATCCCGCCTGGCGGCTCTACCGACGGGCAACTTTCGCGTGGAGGCCATCGAAGAAATGACCTTTCCCGACGCGTTCGCCGACCTCGTGCTGAGTAGCGCCGTGCTCCACTTTGCGCGCTCCGACGATCATTTTGGAGCGATGCTGCGCGGCACGTGGCGAGTATTGAAACCGGGAGGACTGCTCTTTTGCCGGCTGGCATCTTCGATCGGAATGGAACATCAAGTCGAGCGCCTAGCGGGACGCCGCTTCCGTTTGCCCGACGGTTCGGAGCGCTATCTCGTGGACGAGGCGCTTTTGCTACGGATCACAACCGAGTTGGGTGGGCAATTGGCCGACCCATTGAAGACCACCATCGTGCAGAATCAACGTTGCATGACGACGTGGATCGTACGGAAGAACGCCTGACCCGGGATGGCCATCGCGACCAGAACCGCATTTCCGTAAGTGATTCCGCTGCCTGTCACCGTATTTCGTGGCCTCGTCGGAGGAATCTATGGGTAAATTGCCTTCAGGCGGAGGCTGAAGAGAGGAAACGGAGCAGTTTGCGGCAGGTGGCGTCAAACGAGCGTTGTTGCTCCTCGGAGGCGCAATTGTGAATCAGCGGTCCGCCCTCGTCATCGATCACACCCAAGAGAACCTTTGCTACATCTTTCCTTCTTAGGGAAGGGGTTTC
>JAIQFL010000702.1 GCA_020073365.1 Terriglobia bacterium
ATCACCAGTTTTGTGGACTTCCTGATTTCGTTTGCCATTCTTATGGCGATCATGACCTGGTATCGGTGTTGGCCGGATTGGCGCGTCGTGTCCCTACCGTTCTTCATCGCGCTAGCGTTCGGAGGAGCTATCGGAGCAGGCCTGTGGTTGTGCGCTTTAAACGTGGAATACCGTGATTTCCGGTACATTGTGCCCTTCATCGTGCAGCTAGGGCTTTATGTCTCGCCGGTTGGTTTCAGCAGTTCCCTGGTTCCCAGCAAATGGCGCCTCTTGTATTCGCTAAACCCCATGGTGGGCGTGATCGACGGCTTCCGCTGGGCTCTGCTCCGAGGGGAGGCACACCTCTATTGGCCCGGCCTGCTGGCTTCGACCGGACTCACCGCGATACTCTGCCTTAGTGGTACCTGGTATTTCAGAAAGATGGAACGTACATTTGCTGACGTGATTTAGCCAGGTCTAGAAATCGTCGCACTTTTGAGCACCCTCTATGTCTGACTGGATCATTAAGGTCGCGGATCTCGGTAAACGCTACCGTCTTCGCCACGCGCAGCAAGGTCGTTATGTCGCACTGCGGGACGTTATTACCGAGCGGTTCAAACGTGTTTTTTCTGGAGTCCGTCCTCCACAGCCTATTTCTTGCGAGGAGTTTTGGGCGCTGAGGGACGTCACTTTCGAAGTAAAGCCGGGAGAGGTAGTCGGAATCATCGGGCGAAACGGAGCCGGGAAAAGCACCCTTCTTAAACTACTCAGCCGCATCACAGAGCCGAGCTGCGGCCGCATCCGCTTGAGCGGCCGCGTAGCCAGTCTTCTTGAGGTCGGGACAGGTTTTCATAATGAACTTACAGGCCGGGAGAACATCTTCCTCAACGGCGCGATTCTTGGAATGACCAATTTCGAGATAAAACGCAAGTTTGATGAAATCGTCGCCTTCAGTGATGTAGAGAAGTTCCTGGACACACCGGTCAAGCACTATTCGAGTGGAATGTATGTCCGCCTCGCTTTCGCGGTCGCTGCCCATCTTGAACCGGAGATCCTGATTGTGGACGAAGTGTTGGCTGTCGGGGACCTTGCGTTCCAAAAAAAATGTCTCGGCAAAATGAAGGATGTATCGAAAAGCGGACGAACGGTTCTGTTTGTTAGCCACAACATGGCTGCTGTGCGGACCTTGTGCACACGGGCGATCGTTCTTCAGGAAGGGCATGTCTTATGCGACCACAACGACCCCTCGGATGCGATCGCAATGTATGTTACCTCTGGCAGCGCACCGCAGCAGGTATGGCACCGGCTGCCTGGAGAACGTCCGCAGGGACCCATGGCGTTCCGCTCCATGCTCGCTGATCTCTTGGGGGAACAACCACGTCATCAACTGCGAATCGTTGTCGAACTCGATAGCCTGGAGCCCCATGCTCCCGCCTTGCTGGCGTTCGACATTCTCGATTCAGGGTCCGTTCCGATCATGCAGGCTCTTCCTTCAATTCAGCCGTTGATTCCATACGATCCTATTACGCAGAAAGTCGAAGTGCTGATCGATTTGCCGCCTCTCATACCAGGCAACTACCAGATTACGGCATGGGTGGGACAACACAACACCCTAACGTACGACCTCGTGCCGTCCGCTCTCTCCTTCGAAGTTCTGGCGAGCCCCACTCAGGGTCGCTCTTTCCCTCACACACAGGATCACGGTCACATTGTTCCTGATTCGACGTTAACGCTTCTAGCCGTCGAACAGGATAGTAAAGGAAAGCTCTGTCCACCATGAGAAAACTTGTTCGAGCCCTCTGGGGGCGGATTTGCTTCTTGCGCAGACTGAGACCTTGCATCGGCCTCTATGGTGCCCTGACCTTCCAGCTAGCCGAGGATTCGACCCGTCTCTTAAGCTTCATAACAGGAACGGAGGCCGCCTCTGAGGTTCACCTTTGGCCCAAGGGGAATCGCGGACCAGTCGCAGTTCGATTGCGATCGAGCGACATGCAAGTCTTCCAGCAGGTGTTTGTCTGGCAACAGTACAAGCCGACAACGCAACTCAGGGAACCCAAGGTTATTGTCGACTGTGGCGCCAACGTCGGATACGCTTCGTCGTACTTCCTAGAGCATTTCCCAACTGCACGAGTGATTGCGCTCGAACCTGATCCCCAAAATGCCGAGGTCTGCAGGAGAAACCTTCAACCCTATGCAGATCGAGTTTTAGTCCTCCAGACAGCTCTGTGGGGCAGTGTAGCGCCGCTTGCTTTTGTGGAGGGCACCCGTAAGAAGGGCGACGAATGGGGCATCCAAGTGAGCACAGTAGGTGCCGGCCAGTCTACGGACAGGGTAGAAGGTATTGACATTCCAACCCTCCTCGCAACTACCGGCATCGATCAGATCGATCTATTAAAGATCGACATAGAGAAAAGCGAAGCGCAGGTCTTCAGTAACAATGCTGATTCGTGGTTGCACCGGGTGCACAATATCGCAATCGAACTGCATGATTCAACGTGCCGGGAAGTCTTCTATTCTGCGCTTGATGAATACGAGTTTACTGAAGAGCAGTGTGGCGAAGTCACTTTGTGCCTAGATGTACGACCACTCGTTAAGGGTTTCGTAGAGGTACGACCTCATTAGATGAGAGCGCTCCTCGCTAACAATTGGTCAACCGAAGTACTTGTTTAAGGATAACTCGCTTATATGCGACGGCCGCTTGTTTTCTGTCTCACCCCCGTCAAGAACGAAGCCTGGATTTTGGAGCGCTTCTTAAGGTGTGCCAGCCTCTGGGCGGATCGCATCATTATCGCAGATCAAGGCTCGACAGATGGATCAAGAGAGATTGCCCGGAAGTTCCCAAAGGTAACAATGATCGACAACACGTCGACGGAATTCAATGAGCCGGAAAGGCAGCGAATGCTCATTGCCGAAGCAAGACGCACTGCGGACCCTAAAGTTTTGTTGGCCCTGGATGCGGACGAGTTTCTAACAGCAAACTTCCTTACAAGTCCAGAATGGGAATCCATTATCAGCGCACCTCCGGGTACTGTGATCAGATTTCAATGGCCGCAAATCGAAAAGAATGTCACTGACTTGTTGTTTTTCAGTTACCCTTATGAGATTCCGTTTGGGTTCAGCGACGATGGAAGTGAGCAGGAAGGCAAAAGCATCCATAGTTGTCGTGTCCCGGTACCGACTGGCTGCCAGACTGTTGCGGCAACACAAATCAAGATCATGCATTACTGTCTAGTGGATCGTGATCGGTTTAAAAGTAGGATCAGATGGTACCAATGCTTCGAACATCTCACTCTAAAAAAGAGACCCGTGGAACTCTATCGCTACTATCATCCGTTTCTGTATATGGCATGTGTGACCAAACCAATACCAAGGGAGTGGATTCAGGGATACGAAGAACATGGCATCGACATGTCTAGCGTAAATTGTGACCGGGTTTATCGGTGGGACAAAGAAGTACTGCAGTACTTTGAAAAATATGGCTTGGCGGAATTCAGGCGGTTGCCCATTTGGGACGTTGACTGGGGCAAAATCTATCATGATGCTTATCCACAGGAACCCACTAAGGCCTTCGCCGATCCGAGAAGCCGACTCGAAAAGGTAGTGCACCGGTGGTTGGAGGCCACGCAACCTGACTTCGGTCACTATGCAACTCCGTCGATTGGCCGTAGACTTGCCCACAGATGTGTGCAGAAGACGCTTGGCTTGCTGGGTTGGTAGAGCAGACTGTAAGGTGTCCAGAGTCGTTGAACCACTGCTCCCGAACCCTTAAAATAAAAGAAAGAAGGAGAGGCCTATGCTTCGGTTGTCGCTACTGAATGTCAGGGATTCGAAACGCAAGGTATTTCTCGGTCTGTCGCCAATACCTGTTGTTATCGTACCGTTGCTTTTGTGCCTGGCTATCTGTAGTGTGAGCATTGCGCCGATCGCTTCCGCTTCTGCCTCCAGGACCTACACCACCAACTTTACTCTCACCGAAAATCCCATTTCCGAGGGTGGCAAGTGGATCAACGGCACAGCGGTCGGGCTGGACTGGAGCAACGTGCAGACGACTCCGGGATTTGCGTTCGACGTTTCCGGTGCAGGATATAACGACGGTACGGCCCTGCTGGCTGGCGATTGGGGACCGGATCAGACTGCTCAGGCAACTGTTCGCTGCAAGAACCCAAGCAGCAGCATCTATCAAGAAGTGGAGTTGCGTTTACGCAGTTCGTTGTCCGCTCACGTTGCGACCGGCTACGAAATCAACGCCAGATGCCTGCGAGGAAACGCGGCTTCCTATCTGTACATTGTCAGATGGAACGGAGCATTAGGGGACTTCACTACGCTGACAGGCGGAACAGGTGCGCAGTACGGTGTCACAGATGGAGATGTCCTCAAAGCGACGATGATTGGCAACGTGATTACTGTCTATGTGAATGATGCTCAAATTCTGACCGCCACAGACAGTGTATACGCGACTGGTAGTCCCGGCATTGGATTTGATCTAACCAACTCCGTTGCCTACAGTGATTCTGGATTTACTAACTTCATGGCTACGGACGGTCCCGTGGCTCCGACCGGCCTTTCCGCTACCCCGCATTAACTCTTCGGGGCTAGTGCATTGGGTTCAAGAGCCAATTTGGGGATCTTCAGGGGGGCGACGAGAATCTAGGCGCTGGACCTTCCGTGCCCCAGTCTTGACGTAATGTCCCTCGCTGTCGCGGTTTGAGCAGAAGCCTCCTAACTCGTCAGAGGACTACACACGATTGGCTGTCGGCTGTCGGACAGGAATCGAGGCAACCCGGTGCTCACAATCGGGGACTTACATTGGTCTCCGTTCCATTGATAAGCATGCAACTATGAAGCGCTCAGCTGGCGAGGTTCACGTTTGGCGCATAGAGCTCGATTGTGCTGCAAGTGCCGCCGCACTCAGGGCCACTCTGTCACTCGAAGAAAAGCAGAAGGCAACCCGTTTTCGATCACTCGAGTTGCGCGAGCGGTGGACGGTCGCGCGCGGGGCACTCCGCTGCATTCTGGCAACCTATGCTCGATGTGAGCCAAGCGTTTTGGTGTTTCGGGCAGGGTCGCATGGAAAGCCGGCTTTGGCGTGGCCCCTGGAGGACGTTTCCTTCAATCTGTCGCATACCGGCGGTCTGGCGCTCGTGGCGATCGCGGGGAGCGGCCGCGTGGGCATCGACGCGGAAACTGTGCGGTCGGAGATTGAGGTCGAGGATCTGAGTCGTCGGTTTTTTGCACCTGCCGAGGCCGCCGAGATTCTGGCTCTGTCCCCCGCCGCGCGATTGGCGGCGTTCTTTACCTGCTGGACCCGCAAAGAGGCATTCGTTAAGGCGCTCGGCGGCGGCTTGTCGGTGCCACTGGATCGTTTTCAGGTGAGTCTCCGGAGCGACCAGCCGGCACGACTGCTTTGGGTCGACGGGGAAGAGTTCAATCGATGGAGCTTGCTGGACGTTAGCGAGCTAGGTGTCGCAGCCGCGCTTGTGGTAGAAGGCCCTGCCCCGGTGATGCAGCGAGTGAACTTTGTCCCGCCATCATAAGGCTCTGGATCGTATCGGCTTTCAGATCTTGCCGGAGCGCAGTTTCCGTCCGAGCATAAGATTGTTCAAAGTACGCAACGTGCTGCAAGATTTTGCACTTTCACTGAAGCCGTTGATGCTAACGCCCCTTAGAATCAGCAGCTACAACTGGAGCGACGTTTGCTATCTCCAGGGTTACTCCCCCCGTGGTTACCAGCGTGTTTTTAGGCAGGCTCTGCTGGCTTGTCCTACCCGTAGTAAAATCAGTAAGATAGCTGCTCGCAGCTTGTTTCTGCGAAAGGGATAAGTGAACTTCTTAGGGATCAGCGGCTTAGAGGCATCCGTCCCGTTCAAGCGGGAGCAGTGGCCGGGGTTGGAACCGCGGGAGTACCGCATCTCCCAAGGTCACGACTCTGCCGCCGCTCTAGTAGTTGACGGCAAGGTCATCGCGGCTGCGGCACAGGAGCGCTTCAGCCGCAAGAAGCACACCGGTGATTTCCCGATC
>JAIQFL010000533.1 GCA_020073365.1 Terriglobia bacterium
GGAAAGTACGACATCAAATTCCTGGCGCGCGAGAATGTCAGCGGAAAAATGGGGACATATCAAACCAAGTTCGTGGTTCCCGACTTGACCGCCGAAACCAGGTTTCTGCCGATCAGCTCTGTCGTATTGAGCAGCCAGCGCATGGACATGAGCTCCGCGGTGTTTTCGGCTCAGAGGGACAAGAGACTCGAGGCCGCGAATCCTTTGATCGAGGACGGCAAGAAGTTGATTCCCAGTGTGACGCGGGTGTTCAACAAGAACCAGGATATGTATGTGTACCTGCAGGCTTACGAACCGGCCGCGGAGAACACTGAGCCGCTCGTGGCTACCGTCAGCTTCATTCGCGGCAAGGTGAAGACGTTCGAGACCGCGCCCCTGCAGGTCACCGCGGGGCTCGACGCGAAATCCAAAGCCCTCCCGCTGAAGTTCGACGTGCCGTTGGGGAAACTGGTGCCCGGCAAGTACACCTGCCAGGTCAACGTGTTCAATCCCAGCGCTCAGAAATTCGCATTCTGGCGCCGCGAAGTCATGGTGGTCCAGTAATCCGAAAACTAGGACCGGTGGGCGCGGCATTAGCCCGTTTCCGAACTGCCGCCGTCCCACCGGTTCGCGCCACTTCAACTGCTTTTCCTGAGTGCAACCACCGTGCCAATTGAGCCCCGGTATAGTATTTCACCGAAGCTCCCTGGGAACGGTGATCGACGGTAGGCTTTACACGGCGGCTCCGGCACTAATTACACCCGAAGTGTGCATAGTGCTCGCCGTTCGACCATTTCCGGAAGCCATTGTGCGCACCTTGTTATACTGGCATTTTCATGCTCAGAGTTCGCTTCGCCCCTTCTCCCACGGGCTTTCTGCACATCGGGAGCGCGCGTACCTACATTTTCAACTGGTTGTATGCCCGGCACAACGGCGGAACCATGATTCTGCGCATCGACGATACCGACGTGGAACGTAACACCGAGACGTCGTTGAACTCCATCTTCGAAGGGCTCCGCTGGCTCGACCTCGGGTGGGATGAAGAGTACAAGCAGTCGCAACGTCTGAATCAGCACCGCCACATGGCCGACGCCATCTTTCAGAAGGATCTGGCATACCGCGATTTCACACCCGCGCAGGGCAGCGAGAGCGAGAAATCCGGAGCGCAGGGCACCTGGCTGTTCCACGCCGATATGCGCGACATGTCCCGCTCGGACAGCGACCGCCGCGCCGCCGCCGGCGAGCCCTTTGCCCTGCGTTTCCGCGTGCCGCGTGAGAGCGCGCAGCAGGTGCGCTTCGCCGATGGCGTGTACGGCGAACAGGCTAAGGCCACCGCCGATATCGAAGACTTCGCTCTGCTGCGCAGCGACGGCATGCCGACCTACCACCTGGCCTCCTGCGCCGACGATGCCGATCTCGGCATCAGCCACATCATCCGCGGCCAGGACCACCTCACCAACACCTTCAAGCACGTGCTCATCTTCGAAGCCGCGGGCGTCGCTCCGCCGCGCTTCGCGCACCTGCCACTGCTGGTGGCGCCAGACGGCACCAAACTGTCGAAGCGCCGCCACGGTCCCGTTGTGTCGGTCACCACCTATCGTGATGCCGGCTTCCTGCCGCAGGCCTTCATCAACTTTCTATGCCTCCTCGGCTGGTCGCCCAAGGACGACCGCGAGCAACTGACCCGGCAGGAGTTGATCGACGCCTTCACCCTGGAGGGGGTCAATCGCAGCAATGCGGTGGTGAACTTCAAGGAAGAAGATCCTTTCGACCCTAAGGCCACGTGGTTGAACGCCGAACATATCCGCACCTTGCCGGTAGAAGAACTTGCCGGGCGTCTCATGCCCTTCGTGGGGCAGCCGGAACGGCCAGGGGTCACCGACCTGCCCAGGATGATCCGCATCACGCCCTTAATCCGCGAACGCATCAAACTTCTTCGCGACGTCCTCACCGTAGCCGACTTCTTCTTTGCGGAAGAGCTGCCCCCCTACGATGCCGGCGAGTTGATCCCCAAGAAAGGCGACGCCACGCTGGCCCTGCGCGCCCTGGAGCGCGCTCGCGAGGTTCTGGCTACGGCCGAATTTACCCACGACGGACTGGAGGCCGCCCTGCGCGCCGCGGCGGAGAGTCTGAACATCAAAGCCGGCCAGATGTTTGAGCCCATCCGCGTGGCGGTTTGCGGCCGCAAGACTGCGCCGCCCCTGTTTGGAACCCTGGAAGTTCTGGGCCGCGATACCTGCCTGAAGCGTATCGCCCAGGCCCTTGAAAAGCTGAAAAGAATATGACGCCGTCCAATCCGACGCCGGACCCCGCGGGCTCCTTCCCATCCGGCGCTTCCAATTTCATCCGCGAAATCATCCTCGACGACCTGAAGACCAACAAGTTTGGCGGACGGGTGCACACCCGCTTTCCCCCCGAGCCCAACGGCTATCTGCACATCGGGCACGCCAAGTCGATCTGCCTGAATTTCGGACTCGCCGCGGAATTCGGCGGCAAGACCAACCTGCGATTCGACGACACCAACCCCTCGAAGGAGGAGACCGAGTACGTCGACTCGATCATGGAAACCGTCAAGTGGCTCGGCTTCGACTGGGAAGACCGTCTCTTCTACGCCTCCGACTATTTCGGCCAACTGTATGAATGGGCCGTGCAACTGATTCGCTCCGGCAAGGCCTACGTGTGCGATCTGACGGCCGAAGAGATCCGCCAGTACCGCGGCACCCTGACCGAGCCCGGCACCGAGAGCCCGTACCGCAACCGCCCGGTGGAGGAGAACCTCGACCTGTTCGCCCGCATGAAGGCCGGCGAGTTTCCCGACGGCTCCCGCACCCTCCGCGCCAAAATCGACATGGCCTCGGCGAACCTGAACCTGCGCGACCCCGTGATGTACCGCATCCTGCACGCCGAACACCACCGCACCGGCAATGAGTGGTGCATCTACCCCATGTACGATTTTGCCCACGGCCAGTCGGACTCCATCGAAAAGATCACCCACTCCATCTGCACCCTGGAATTCGAGGATCACCGCCCGCTGTACGATTGGTACGTCGAACAGTTGGGCATCTACCATCCCCAGCAGATCGAGTTCGACCGCCTCAACCTCACCTACACCCTGCTCAGCAAGCGGAAACTGCTCACCCTGGTGGAGTACGGCCACGTGCGCGGATGGGACGATCCGCGCATGCCGACCCTGGCCGGGATCAAGCGGCGCGGCTTTACGCCCGAAGCCATTCGCAATTTCTGTGGGGCCATCGGTGTCTCCAAGACCACCGGTGTCATCGAGCTCGGTCTGCTGGAGCACCATGTTCGGGAAGACCTGAACAAGCGGGCAGCGCGCGTGATGGCCGTTCTGCGCCCGTTGCGCCTGGTGATCGACAACTACCCGGAGGACCTGGTGGAAGAGATGGAGGCGGTGAACAATCCCGAAGACGCCACCATGGGCACCCGGAGAGTGCCGTTTTCGCGCGTGCTGTACATCGAGCGGGACGATTTCCGCGAGGATCCGCCCAAGCAGTATTACCGGCTCTCCCCCGGCCGCGAAGTCCGGCTCCGCTACGGCTACTTCGTCACGTGCACCGGCGTGGTGAAGGATGAGAGAACCGGCGAGGTCACGGAAATCCATTGCACCTACGATCCCGCCACCAAAGGCGGCAACGCGCCGCCCGATGGACGCAAAGTGAAGTCCACCATTCATTGGCTCTCGGCGGCGCATGCGGTGGATGCCGAGGTGCGCCTCTACGAGAACCTGTTCACGCGGGAGAACCCCAGCGAGACCAAGGAGGGCGAGAATTTCACGGTCAATCTCAATCCGCACTCGCTCGAGATCTTGAGCGGCTGCAAAGTGGAGCCATCGCTCGCCGGCGCGGCCCCCGCCAGCCGCTACCAGTTCGAACGCCTCGGCTACTTTTGCGTAGATCCCGATTCCGCCCCGGGAAAGCTGGTGTTCAATCGAACCCTGGCGCTGCGCGACACCTGGGCCAAAATCGAGAAGCGGGGAGCGAAGTGACCGCTCCCTCAGAGGCTGTGAGAGAATCCGTTGGCAGGCGAAAGCGCCTGCCCCACCCGTGGGACAGACGCTTTCGTCTGTCAATCCGGGGTGCCGCCGCATGATCATCTTAGGAATCGGCGGCATCCTGGGCGACGCGGCCAGCGCCGTTCTGAAGGACGGCGAGTTAGTCGCCGCCGTGGAGGAGTCGAAACTCGTACGCCGGCGCACGCTGTGGGGTGGGCATGGCGAATTGCCGGAGCGCTCCATCGCCACCTGCCTGGAACTTGCGGGCGTGAAACCGGAGCAGGTGGACGCGGTCACCATCGTCCGCCCGATTCCGGAGTCGGCTTTCCACCTGAAGCTGCGCGCGCAATTCGCCAACAGCCGCGTCCTGGTGCTGGAGCATCACCTGGCACATGCCGCCTCGGCGTACTTCCCTTCGCCGTTCGACGAGGCCACCGTCCTGACGCTCGATCGCGGCGGCGACTTCCGATGCGGCTCCCGCTGGCAGGCGCGCGGAACCCATTTGGTCCTTGAACAGGAGCAATATCTCGCCGATTCGCTGGGGGACCTCTACGGCCGCGTCACCGAATTGTTAGGCTTCACGGCCAACGAGGAGGAACACAAGGTCCAGTGGCTCTCGGTCACCGGCGACGATCGTTACCGCGACCTGTTCCTGGACCTCCTCTGCCTTTCCGACGCCGGCCCCCGCATCGACCGCTCGTACTTCGGCACCGAGCGCCTGCACCACGGCGGATTCAGCGCGCGATTCTACGATCGCCTCGGGCTCAAGGACGGCGACCCGATTCCGGAAGACCAGCGGGCACAGGTAGCCGCGGGGATCCAGAGGGCCGTGGAGGTGGCCGCCATCCGTATGGCCGGCGCCGGACGCAACCTCTGCCTGGCAGGCGGCCTGGGGCTCAACGCGCTGCTGGTCTCGGCGCTGGAAAACGGTTCGGGATACGAAAACGTCTTCGTCCAACCCGTTTCGGGCAATGCCGGGACGGCCATCGGCGCGGTCCTGGAGACCTGGCACGGCACGTACCGGCAGGAGAAGCGCGTGGCGCTGGAGACGCTCTGCCTGGGGCCTTCCTACACCGCGCCCGAGGTCAAGCAAGTGCTGGAGAATTGCAAACTGCGATTCCGCTACTTGATCACCGCCGAAGAGGTGATCGATACCGCGGTGGCGCAGTTGAACGACAACAAGATCGTCGCCTGGATGCACGGCCGCATGGAATTCGGAGCGCGTGCCCTCGGCAACCGCAGTATTCTGGCTTCGCCTCTGGACCCCTACTCAACGGAGAACCTGAACGCCTTCATCAAGCACCGGGAACCCCACCGCAAATTCGCCGCGTCGGTCCCCGCGGAGCTGACCGCGGAGTATTTCGAAGTGGGAGCCAACGCGAAGTACCTTTCCACGGTTGGCCGCGTCAGGCCCCAGCACCGCGACCGATTCGCCGCCGCAATCCTGGCCGGCGATCGGATTCGCGTGCACAGCGTGGACCGCAACGAGAATCCGCTCTACTGGAAGCTGCTGCACGCGGCTGGAAAGTCCACCGGACTCCCGGTTCTGTATAACACGTCATTCAATCTCTTCGGCGAGCCCCTGGTCTGTACCCCGCGCGACGCCGTGCGAAGCTTCTACTCCTCCGGCATCGACGCCATGTTCGTAGGGAATTTCTTCTTGCAGAAGTAGCTTTTCGTGGGGCATGCCACGCCCGGTCCGCATTCACGCAGAACATGCCTCCGCTACGCCCCGACATGCCTGCATGAATGCAGGCATGGCAGGCCAGAGGCCCGCTTATAGTAGATCCGAGAACAATTTATATATTTCCGGTTGGGGTTGGAATTGGGCGCCACCAAGGAGAGGTGTACCCCAGGCTTTTCACCGCTCGGAAGATTTGCTACTACTTAGCCGAGCGGGCATCCCGCTGCTACGAATTAGGCCCGCCAGCATTCGATGCTTTGTGGAGAGTTTCGAGCAGCGGGATGCGCTTGGTTCCAGAAACGAATT
>JAIQFL010000534.1 GCA_020073365.1 Terriglobia bacterium
GACCCCGAACAGCAAGGTCAGCTTCACCGTGGACGCCTATCCCACGGACGTCTTTCGGGGCAGCGTGGCACAGATTCGGCTCGCCCCCCAGACCGTGCAGAACGTGGTGACCTACACCGCGGTCATCAATGTGGCGAATCCCGACCTGAAGCTCAAGCCCGGCATGACCGCGAGTGTCACCGTCGTGGTGGCGGAGAGCGACAACGTGCCGGCCGTTCCGAACAGCGCACTTCGCTTCCGGCCCGACACGCAGGCCGCTCCGGCAAAAGCCAGCCGTGGACCGGTAGTGTGGAAGGTAGAGGCCGGGAAGTTGACGCCCGTGGGAGTTCAGACCGGAATCACCGACGGCGTCCGCACGGAGATCGTCGGCGGAGATCTGAAGGAGGGGGACGCCCTCGCGGTGGCGATCTCCGCAACCAATAGTGCGAAGTCCGCCAGCGCGCCGGCGCGGTCTCCCTTCGCGGCAGGCGCGGCCGGTGGACGGGGTGGCCGGTAGTCAGTGGGACAGACGATCGTTTTTCGTCGTCTGTCACTCGCGTTCTTCCAAGGAGGCAGCCATGACGACGCCAGTGATTCAACTGTCAGGGATCGAGAAGATCTACGATACGGGTTCCATCCGCGTGCATGCCTTGCGGAACGTGAACCTGGAGATACAACCGGGCGAGTTCGTCGCCATCATGGGAACTTCGGGCTCCGGCAAGTCGACCCTCATGAATATCCTGGGTTGCCTGGACCGTCCCACCGCCGGCCGGTACCTGCTCGAAGGCGTGGATATTTCGCAGCTCGACAAGGACCAGAGGGCCGACGTGCGGAACCGCAAGCTGGGATTCGTGTTTCAGGGCTTCAACCTTCTGCGGCGCACCACCGCGCTGGAAAATGTCGAACTGCCGCTGATCTACGCCGGCGTGCCCGCGGCCGAGCGCGTGCGGCGCAGCCGAGTGGCGCTGAGCATCGTCGGGCTGGCGTACCGCGAGGATAACCATCCCAGCCAGCTTTCCGGGGGACAGCAGCAGCGCGTGGCGATTGCCCGGGCGCTGGTGAACAACCCGTCGATGCTGCTGGCCGATGAGCCCACCGGCAACCTGGATACGCGCACATCGCTGGACGTGATGGGTGTCTTCCAAAGGCTCAACCGCGAAGCCGGCATCACCATCGTGCTGGTAACGCACGAGCCGGATATCGCGGACTTTGCGGACCGCATCGTCACGGTGCGGGATGGCCGCGTGGTTTCCGACCGGCCGGTGTCGCGCTCCCGCGATGCCGCCGAAGAACTGGCCAAACTGCCGCCGGAAGAGGATGAGCTCGAACCGGCACAACAGGAGGAGTTATGATCGCCTCGGTACTCAAGATCGCCATGCGCGCACTGGCGCGCAACAAGGCACGTTCCATCCTGACCATGCTCGGAATCGTGATCGGCGTGGCCGCGGTAATCGCTATGGTGAGCCTGGGCCAGGGCGCCCAGCAACAGGTCCAACAGCAAATTGCCAGCATGGGCACCAATATGCTTATCGTTTCCGCCGGGAGCCAGAACAGCGGCGGGCTGCGGGGCGGAGCCGGGACCACCACCACGCTCACGCCCGAAGACGTTCAGGCCATCCTCCGCGACGCTCCGGCCGTGCACGCCGCCAGCCCCAGCGTGACCGCGTCCGTCACGCTGGTTTTCGGTAACCAGAACTGGACCACGCGCGCCGAAGGGACCAACACCTCGTATCCCGAAATTCGCAATCGCGGCGTCTCCTCCGGCGACTTCTTCACCGATGCCGACGTATCTACCGCCGCGCGCGTGGCGGTGATCGGCCAGACCGTGGCGGATCAGCTTTTTCCCGGCGTGGACCCCGTGGGCCAGACGTTGCGCGTGCGCAATCTCCCCTTTCGCGTGGTCGGCGTCCTGGAAGCCCGAGGCCAGAGCCAGTTCGGCCAGGACCAGGACGATACGCTTCTGATGCCCTACACCACCGCCATGAAGAAGCTTCTCTCGACCACCTACATTCCCACCGCGTACATCTCCGCGGTGAGCACGGATGCCACCAGCGCGGCCCAGCAGCAGATCGGAGACCTTCTCCGCGCCCGGCACAACCTTCGCCCCGGACAGCCTGACGACTTCAACGTCCGTAACCTGACAGACGTCGCCAACACCGCCGAGGCCACTACCCGCGTGATGACGCTCCTGCTGGGCGGGATCGCCGCCGTTTCGCTGCTGGTTGGCGGCATCGGCATCATGAACATCATGCTGGTTTCGGTAACCGAGCGCACCCGCGAAATCGGCATCCGCATGGCCGTAGGCGCGCGCACGAAGCACGTTCAATCGCAATTCCTGATCGAATCCGTGGTGCTCGGCCTGGCCGGTGGCTTGGGCGGAATCCTGCTGGGCATCTGTGTGTCGTTTCTGTTATCGACAGTTTTCGGATGGCCGCAACTGATCTCACCCGTGGCCGTGGCGGGTTCGGCGCTCTTCTCCATGGCCATCGGGGTTTTCTTCGGATATTATCCGGCGAAGAAGGCCGCCAACCTGGACCCCATCGAAGCGCTGCGCTTCGAGTGAGGTTGTGAGGTGGGGCATGCTTTAGCTTTGTGGCCATGGTGCTCCAGGGCGAGCTAAAGCATGCCCCACCGGCGGCGATGGCGCACGGCCTTCCGAAACGGGAATCCGCCAAGCCCGTCTAATACCTATATGGCCAAGGGGTTGACGCTATTCCTGCTAACTCTCGGACTGCCCCTCTGGTCATGCGAACGTCCCCAACAGACGATGGGCAGGTATATTCAGTCGGCGCAGTTGATTGCCATTGTCGACACCGCCGCCAGCCCCCCGTTCGAAAGCGTGACTATTACCTTTCGAGAGTATCTCAAAGGTAGCAGCGGCCCGCCGCGGAACACGGCCACAATTCGAAGCCGCCCCTGTCCCTGGGTTCCCGCAGGCAAGGGATACGCGATTCTCCTCTCGGCAGGATGGCAGACCAGCGAGTCGCCCGTGGTGGAGGTATACACGGCGGCGGCGGACCTGGCCGACCTTCGCACCCTGGTGAAAGTCTATGATCTGAGATCGGAGCGGCAGCGGCTCGACGCGGTGAGGGCGCTCGCCAATGAAGGCAAGCCGCGCTATCGCGAGCAGATTTTCGACGATCTGCGAAACATGCATGAGCCGGCCAATTATGCGATCGTCATGGATCTCTATCCCAGCTTGGACAAAGCGGGACGTCTAAAGATGGTCGATATCATTGGATACATCGGCGATACGCGGGGCGTCCCGGTACTGCTGGATGCCCTGCGGGCAGCCGATGCGGATCTCGCCGATTCCGCCCGCCGCGTCCTGGCCACCTACTTCCCAGGAGCGCCAGGTGTCGGTGAAGCTCTGCGCCGTCACGCCTCCCCGCCACCTCACGAGAGCGAAATGCAGAAAGCGTTCCGGCTCTTCACGGCAGGCAGGCAGAAAGAGGCCCGCCCCCGATTGCTGGCCGTGGCCGCGAATCGGCGCGAGTCCCCGGAGATCCGCATGTGGGCCGCGCTCGACCTGGTGGACCTGCTCGACGCGGCGGGGAAGAACGCCCTGCGAACGACGCTATGGCCGCTACTGGTCCGGATGGTACTGGAGGGAAACTACCTGCAGATCGCCGACGCAGCGCGGATCTTGCGCGCCCTCCGGCATCCGGACAATCTGCCGTTGCTGCTGCAGCTTCTAGGCCGCAAGGATTTCGTTGGTCAGAAGACGCCGTACCTGGCCGCGATGGCCATTCGGGAACTCGGCCCCGGCGGGCGGGCTAAGGCGGTGTTCCGCCTGATCGAGATGCTGGAAGCGGAATCCAAGGCGCAGGGCTATCGCATGGTGGGCGGCACACCCCCGGCGCCGCTGCTGGCTCTTGCCTGGCTTGGCGGCGATCGAGAGTTCCAGCGTACAGAGCCGATTCGCGGCGACTACCTTCGCCCGGTGTGGGGCGCGGGCCTCAAGACCGACGAAGGGGCATTCCTGTTACAGGGATTGCGCCAACCTGGCAACCTTCCTCCGGACGGGATCGACTGGGTGGTGACGCGGCTGGGCGAACTCAAGTACCGCCCCGCGGGCCGCGCGGTAATTCAGCAGATCCCGCAAGCCTCTTGGCCGGTCGCGCAGAGCGCTCAAGAAACGTTGATCCAGATCGGGGGCATGGAAGTGGAATCGGCGGCGAGCACCTTGCTGGCTAGTTCGGCTCCAGGGCCGGCTCGGGAGGTAGCGCTCAGAGTATTGTACGGGCTGAAAGGCGCGGGCTCGCTACCGGAAATCCGCGGAGCGCTATCCGACAGGGAACTTCGCACCACGGCGCTATTCCTCCTCGCCAACCTGGGAACGGCGCAGGACCTGAGCGTTCTGGTTCCGATGAGCGATTTCTGGACCGGCGACCGCGAGTCGCATTACTGGTTGATGCAGGCGATCGCCGGCATTCGGTCGCGGTACCCCTAGGCTCCCCTAGGTCCTATTCTCCTCAGCGGCTGCCGCTGGCGCGCCTTGAGGCTACACTGACTATGCGAGGATTTCTCACGATGTGGCGGTGTGTGGTTCTGATTTTGCTCTCGCCAGGGTGGGCTGCGACGCTACAGGTCGAGATCCGCAACTCCGAGGTTTGGCTGATCGGCGACGGGCAGCCGAAGCAGCTCACAAACGATGGAAAGGCGAAACTTCAGGCGGAGCTTTCTCCGTCGCGCGATCGCGTAGCGTATTACGAACAGTGCCCGCAGGTAGAACACTGCACGCCGTCGATCATAATTCTCAATCTGGCGGGCGATCGTACCGGGTCGTTCCAGCCAAAGCGGCAAGCGATTCCTCAAGCGGAGCTGTGTACCAGCATTCTTTCGATAGCGTGGACGGGGCAGAATACGATTGCATCCGAGTGCCACATCAATCCGTCGCTCAGCGAATACATAGAGACAGACCTCTCGAACGGGCAAAACATCCGCGACCTGCTGGGCTACGATTTCGCACGATCGCCGGATGGCAAGAACATCGCGCACGCCGGCTGGATCGTCCACTTCGCGCCGCCATACGCTCATAGCAACTACCTGCAGGTGGAAAACACGACGGTTTATCCCCTTCCAAAAGGCAGAAAACCTGTTGCGCAGAAAGGGCTGGCTGAACCGCCCGACGTGGTTCGCAATCGGGGCCTCACTTACTTCGGTATCCACGATTTTCAGCCGGGCCTATCCTGGGCACCCGACTCCCGGCGCATCGCCTTGATCGATTGCACATACGATTGGACGGCCGAAGGTGCAGGCTCGCCAGATACAGCCGGGGAAGAGTCCAACCGGCGCTGCTCGCTCGCGATCGTCGCTCGCAACGGCCAATTCACACTGCACCCGCTCACGGGCCTTTCGACGAACGAAGCGGCGCGGACCCGGCTTTCGTGGACCAGCCCGCACCAACTATGGCTCGATACCAGCGCCGGAAGAAAGAGCTTCGACGTTCGATAACACATCACCGAAGTCCTCGCTTACGGAATGCCAACAGGATACTCCCCGATACGGCGGTCGCGCCGGTCCAGCATACCAGGAACCGGGATATCAGAAGCCGTTCGGTAACATGCAAGGGTAGCTGGGCGGTTGCCGGTTTCGTCACGAGCCAGGCAAGCAGCCACCCTCGCGCCTCCACCACGTGCGAGGCGTACGGTTCGAAGTCCGGTTGGACGATGCTGCGATCCAGGATGTCTCGGTGAAGCAACCCTGCGAGTGTAAGGGCCAGGCCCAACATGCCGGATTGAAGAGATCTGCCGGTCCAGCCTGGCATTTAGCCTCGTTACGGAAAGAATAGCACAGGCTGACTGGACCGTTCCTCGAGGAATGGGCTCGAGCGCTTCGACTAGCATTTTCCAATCCAAGGATGATCCTGAAATTAGGAATCGTTTCCAATGCAAGATGATCCTGAAATTGGGTACACCAAGACCAGGTGGATGACACTCCTTTCTTCCGGCTCGTGAGGCTCTGCAGGACGCCGTTCAGTCTTTGTCCTCC
>JAIQFL010000097.1 GCA_020073365.1 Terriglobia bacterium
TGGATGGTGGTGAACGATCAGGATCTGCCCATGAATCCGCGGCTGCTGGGCAAACCCGGGGTGGGCAAGACCACCCTGGCCTACGCCGCCGGCAGACGCATGGGGCGCGACGTGTATATTCTGCAAGCCACCATGGATACGCGCCCGGAGGACCTTCTCATCACACCCGTGATTGAAGGAGAAGGCAGCCTTCGGTACGTGGCTTCACCCCTCGTGACGGCCATGCTGCGCGGAGGCATCGCGATTCTGGATGAAGGCAACCGCATGAGCGAGAAAAGCTGGGCCAGCCTCGCCCCACTGCTCGACAACCGGCGCTACGTGGAATCCATCGTCGCGGGTATCAAGATCCGGGCGCACGCGCATTTTCGGCTGGTCGCTACCATGAACGACGATGCATCCACGTTCGAATTGCCGGAGTATATTCATTCCCGGCTGCAGCCCCAGATCTTCATCGATTTCCCCGAACGCGACGAAGAGTACCACATTCTGAAAGAGAACCTTCCTTTCGCCGAGGAGCGGATCCTGACTTACGTCACGGACTTCCTGCAGATGGCCCACGCCGCCGACGAGCGATATACCGTTCGCGACGGCATCAACGTGGCCCGTTTCGCCATTAAACTGAAGAGCCTCGCGACACAACGGACCCATGAGGCCGAGGCGCTCGAGATCGCCGTCGTGCAGGTGTTGGGAGAGGAAGCGCTGCGCTATGTCCGGAGAAATCGATCTTCCGCTTCCTGATCCCGGCAGCCTGAAACGGGGCCGCTTTACATACTTTCCGGTGGCGCCGGGCCGCCTGGAGTTTGCCATCGAGGTCCGGCAGGCGATTCTGCGGGACCGGCCGCAGGTGATCGCGCTGGAACTACCCGCCACCCTCGAACAGGCGTGGATGCGCGCCGTAACGCGATTGCCCCAGATGTCCCTGATCTTTTACCCGGACGAGAGCTCTGGCGACGATCAGGCGATTTACGTGCCGGTGGAACCGGCGGATCCGTTCACCGAAGCCATCCGCACGGGTCTGGAGACAGGCGCGGCGATCGTGTTCGCGGACCCCGACGCCGGGCAGCGCCCGCACCTGAAGGACGCGTATCCGGACACTTACGCCGTGCGCTACATCGGGCTGACCCGCTACATCGAGGCCTACCGGGTGTATCCCCAGACGCGGTCGGAGGAGATCCAGAGGCATGCGGCGGGGATCGCCTGGAAACTCCAGGGCACCGATCCGCTGGCGCAGGTGCTGGTCGTGGTATCGCTCAATCTGCTGGACCCCGTGCTGGACGCCATGGAAGAGCCCCAGGGGCATCCCATGGCGCGCCCCCGCCGGGAGGGCGTCGAACTCTTCAACCCCCACCCCGAGTCGCTCGGGGAGATCGCCGCCGAGTACCCGGCGCTGCAGTGGCGCTACGAGAATTTTCGGACGCTCCTGACAGACGCGAACCTCATTGACCGGCGCCACGCCCAACTGGCCGTGTTTCGCGATGCCGAGAAGCAGTACGAAGCCTCCACCGGGGAGCGCATGGCCCACTGGCAGCGCCGCCTGCTGGGCCGCTACGCCCGTAACCTGGCGCTGGCCGGAAACGAGCTCTCGGCCGGCATCTTTGACCTGACGGTGGCGGCCCGTGGGGTGGCCGACGACAACTACGCGTGGGATGTCTGGGAGGCCGCCAGCCGCTATCCACCGCAAAAGTTGGCCTCCGATGTGATGACCGTGCGCATCTCGGGCGAAGAGGTCTGGTTGGACACGCGGCGCATTCGCCTGCGCCGCCGGCTGCCCAGCAGCAAGCAGCGGCTTCGCCCCTTCGGATTGAAGCCGCGCAAGAAAGAGAAGTTTCCGGGAGAATGGGCCAGCCAGTTGAACGGCGCCGGCATCTGCTCCTATCCACCCGAGGACCTGGTCATCGAGGATTACGGCCGGTATCTGAAGCAAAAGGGGAAGAGCATCCTTTCCGAAGAACGCGTTCGCGTGGAGCCCTTCACTACTTCCATCCTGGACGGGATCGACATGCGGGAGACCATCCGCAAATGGTACGAGCACCGCATTTATGTGCGCCAGTTCCAGAAGATCCACGGCGAGGTCGGCTCGGTAGTGGTGATCTTCGACGAAGACCGCGACAACCGCTACTCCTACATGACCACCTGGCTCGGTGAGAACCAAAACGAATCGGACATGGCCTTTTATTCCACGTTCCCGTTCGACAACCTGGTGGGACCGGGGATCGGACGGGCCGAATATGGCGGGTTTCTGATGAGCCTCCCCCCGCGCCGCATGTATGACGTATGGCAGGACGCGGACTATCAATTCGCCGAATCGAAATCCGAGCGGCTCCTGCTGGCGGCGCTGGACTACTCGATCCACCGGTACGTGGTCTATGTGGCCGCCAAGCCGCCACGTTCCCTCTTCAAGACCATCGCCTCGCGCGCCGGCCGTAGCATCATGTACATTCCGATCGGCCAACTATCGCCGGTCTCCCTCAAGAGGATCCGGGTGGTACATGTGCTCGACGGCTACGACAAGCGCGAGATCGCCAAGGATTACCTGTGGTGAGCCGCGCAGTCAGCCCGGAGGCTGGTCTTACCTAATTGCATAAGGCACTCTCCAGGCTCCGCATTTTGGCCGAGAGGGTGGTGCGCTTGAGACGCAGCATTCCCGCAGCCGCTTTCTTGTTTCCCCCGGTCTTGCGCAGCGCCTGCTCCAGGATACTGCGTTCGATGAGCGCCAGGGTTTGCTCGTAATCCAGGCCATCATCGGGTACGGAGATTACCGGACTAACGACCGGCAAGACGCCCCGTATGCGCGCCGGCGCGGCAAGCGGGAAATCTCCGGGCGCCAGCAGGGTACGCTCGCCGCTCAACGCAATCGCCATCTCCACTGCGTTCTCCAGTTGGCGAACGTTACCGGGCCAGGCATAGCAGCGCAATCGATCGAGGGCTTCCGGTCTGAGAGACTTGGGCGGGAGACCCTCCAGCCGGCATACCTTTTCCGCGAAATGCGTGGCGAGCGCCGGGATATCCCCCGGCCGGTCACGCAACGGTGGCAGGTGAATCGGCACGACGTTCAAGCGATAGTAAAGATCCTCGCGAAAACGGCCTGCCTCCACTCTTTGGGCCAACTCGCAATTGGTGGCGGCCACCACGCGGATATCCACGTGGACCGTGTCGGAACTGCCCAGCCTCTGGAACTCGCGCTCCTGGAGAACCCTCAGGAGCTTGGCCTGCAGATCCAGCGGCAAATCGCCGATTTCATCCAGAAACAGGGTGCCCCTGTGGGCCTGCTCGAACCGGCCGACACGGCTCTGCAGAGCTCCCGTGAAGGCGCCGCGGACGTGGCCGAACAGTTCGGCTTCCAGCAGGTTTTCGGGCAGTGCGCTGCAATTCACGGCAACCCATGGCGCTTTGCGGCGCGGGCTGGCCATATGGAGCGCCCGGGCGGCAACCTCCTTTCCCGTGCCAGTCTCGCCCGTGATCAGAACGGTGCAGCGGCGGGCGCCCACCAATCGAATGATATGGCTGACCTGCCGCATTTCGGGACTTTCACCGACTAGCAGGCGCTCCCATTCTTCCCGCCCGGCACCGGCCGCCAGGGCGGCCAGATCGCGGCTCCTCCGAGCCTCAATGGCCTGGTCGATTTGGGCGAAAACGTTGTCGGCCGGGGCCAGGGATAGATGCACCCCGAAGCGGGTCAACTGGACGATCGAGAGAGTGGCCTCGCAATCTCGGACGAGCAGGGGAACCTGGGGAGCGCAGCGTCGTACACTTTCTAACAAGTCGGCAGGGTTCCAACCGGGTGCTGGAAACTCCAGCACAATGGCGTCGTACGGATGTTGATGCGACTCCTCCAAGGCCCTCTCCGGAGTGCGCGTATCGACCGTCCAGCCCGGCGGCGGACAGGCGCATTCAGCAGGCGGGCGGGACTGAACTGTGCCGATCCACAACACTCGTTTGGCGTCCATGGCGATTCCATTGAAGCAATCGACAGAAGCAGAGAGAACTTTAGCGGAAAAACCCGGGAATATTCTCGGGAAACAGCTAAAGGGGACGAGACCGGCAGCCGATATGTCATTTAGCCAAAGGTTGGCGTGTTCGGTATGAGAATCTACGATGTGAATCTGACGGGCACTTCGGCCGCCGAGTCCAGCCGCGCGCAGGAGACACCCCACTCCGGCCGTGCCGGGAGCGCCCGAGCAGGGGAAGCGGGCGCGGGTGGAACCGGCGACCGCGTGGAACTTTCGAATACCTTGGGACGTCTGTCCCAAGCGATGTCGGCGGATGGGTCGGCGCGAGCCAGCAGGGTGCAGGCGCTGGCGGCCGAGTACCAGAGCGGGAGCTATCGGCCCGATTCCGCAGCCACCAGCAGAGACATGGTTGCCGAGGCCCTGGCGGCGGGCGGCAAGTCATCGTGACGGCGAATCTCGTATTGGAACGGCTTCTCCTGGTCCGATCGGAAGTGGAGCAGGCGCGCGGCCTATTGCTCTCCCCATCGGCGGAAGGGATGGATCACTGCTCGGCCGTCCTGGAATCCGCCTGCTGCGAGTTGGCCGGTTGCCGGCCCTGGCTGAGCGGGGCAAGCGGCCATCCTGAGGTCTTGGTGGAGGCCCATCGCCTGCAACAGGCTGTTCGCCGTGCCGGCGGTCTGCTCGAAACCGCGTGGGACTACTATGCGCAGTGGAACCGGACGCGGTCAGGGTGGAGCGCTGGCTACACGCCTCGAGGGGAACCGCCGCCGCAGATTCGCCGGGGGCTGGTTTGTCTGACGGGATAGCACCATGTCTAACCTCCTGTCCTCTCTAGGAAACTCAGCCGTGGCGCTGGACGCCTACGACCAGGTACTGGCGGTCATGCAGAACAACGTGGCCAACGCCTCGACCCCGGGTTACGCCAAACAGAGCCTGCCGCTGGAAGCCATGCCGCTCGATCTGGCATTGGGGTCGTCGGGAGGTGTGCGCGCCGGCAAGGTACAAAGCGCGCGGGATGAATTCGCCGAGCAGGCGGTTCGGCGGCAAACCGTCGAGCTCGGACAGGCGCAGCAGAACGTCAACAGCCTCACCGCCCTTCAATCGCAGTTCGACGTCTCGGGTACAGCGGGCATCTCCAACGCTCTGAATAATCTGTTCCAGAGTTTCTCGGCTTGGGGACAAGCGCCTTCGGACACAACCGCCCGTAAGAACGTGATCGATCGGGCCAAGGCGGTGGCCAGTTCCTTCCAGCAAGCCGCCGCCGGGTTGGCCAATGTAGCCCAGGATACCGAAGGGCAACTCCAACAGACGGTGAGCCAGGTGAACCAGTTGGTGGGGAAGCTGCAGGGATACAACACCGAGATTCTCCAGGGCGCTCGAAACGATCCCAGCATTGATGCCCAAGTGAATTCCACGCTGGAACAACTATCGCAGTACGCCGGCTTCACTGCGACGCACCAGGCCGACGGTTCGGTCTCGGTTATGCTCAACGGCGAGACGCCTCTATTGGTGGGAGATCAGTCGTACGCTCTTAGTTACGGACTTCGAGGGCCCAATGCCACGTCGCCCTATCCGGACGCGCCGCCATCCGCCCACATTTACGCATCCGACGGCCGAGACATCACGTCGAAGACCACGGGGGGCCAACTCGGCGCTCTGCTCAACGTTCACAACCACGTCCTGCCCTCGTACCTGGGCGATGCGACCCATCCAGGCGACCTGAACACCATGGCGCAGCAGTTCGCCGACCGCGTGAACGAGCTCTTGACGTCGGGCTATGTTACCGACCACTCGGACGGATCGGACGGCTCGATGCCGCAATCGGGCGTGCCACTTTTTCAGTACGCCACCACCACAACCACCGCCAGCGACGGCACCGTCAGCCAGGGCCCCGACTACACCCGAGTGGCACAGTCTCTCGCGGTGAATCCGGCCGTTACTCAGGACCAATTGGCAGCGATCACGGGGAACCCCACGCCGGTCGATACGCAGCCTGTCACGCTGACGCAGGAGGTGTCCAACGGAGTTCCACTCGCGCTGTCTAATCTGGCCAAGCCGACAGACCCCAACGACATGGTCAACGGCACCACCAGCTTTAGTGCGTTCTATGGCGGGATGGCTGCCCGGGTCGGAAGCGCTCTAAACGATGCGACCAATCAACTGCAGGCCCAACAATCGACAGTGGCACAGGCCAAGGATCTCCGCCAACAGATATCCGGTGTCTCCCTGGACGAGGAGGCCACGGTGATGATCCAGTTCCAGAGGGCGTATGAGGCCAACGCCCGTCTGATTACCGTGCTGGATCAGCTCACACAAGACATCATCAATATCCTGCACCCATAAAGGACGCCATGATTACCAACCTCGACCCCGCATCCGAACTCTTCCTTGCCAATGTCGACCGGATCCAACAAAACATCGCGGCGGCCAACCGCCAGGTCTCTTCCGGCAAGAAGATCAATGTCGCCTCGGACGCTCCCGATCAAATCGGCTCTCTAATCCAGCTTCGGGCGAGCCTCCAGCACAACAGCCAGATTCAATCCAATCTCACCTCAGCCAAAGCGGATGCCGCCAGCGCCGATACGGCGCTCAGTTCCGCCATCACGCTGATGGATCAAGCCCTTGTCCTGGGCGAGCAGGGCGCCAACTCCACCCAAACCTCCGACGCACGCCAGAGCTTCGCCCAGCAGGTGCAGTCGATCCAGGACCAAATGGTCGCCTGCAGCCAGACAACGTCCCAGGGGCGCTACATCTTCAGCGGCGATCAGATGAACAGCCCGGCATATACGTTCAACTCCGCCCTGTTGTCGACCAACCCGGTGGTGCGACAATTCGTCGCCGCGGCCACGTACCGCATTGAGGACCCGGCCGGGGGATCCTTCGCTGCCGCGCAAAGCGCGCAACAGATCTTTGACGGTCCCGCCCCGGGAAACGTATTCACCGCGCTCAACAACCTGCGCCTCGCCCTTCTAGGCGGCGACACAACTACCATCGCCAATGCAATCGACCCGATCAAGCAGGCTTCCATGCATCTGAATTCCGTGCAGGCGTTCTACGGTCAGGTTGAGAACCGGATACAGACAGCCTCGGACTTCGCGAGTAGGCTCGATACCCAGCTCAGGACCAAGATCAGCCAGATCGAGGATGCGGATGTGACCAGTGCCGCACTGGAACTTACCCAAGCCTCCACGCAGCTTCAGGCCGCATTACAGATGAAGGGCAAGATGCCACATACCAGCCTGTTTGACTATCTCGCCTGATCAGTCGAACAGGTGCGGCACAAATCGGCTCAGGTTCGTGGTGATGGGCATGTCCGACTCCCGAATGCCCATGCCGCCGGCGGCATTGCCCTCCTCGTGCCCGATCACCCAGCTACCCAGCACCGGATACATACCGTCGAAGCTCTTGAGCGGCGCCAGGTCCTGGTAGATGAAGCCCTCCGCTCCGTAATCGCCACCCGTTTCCACATCGTTGCCCGGCTGATGCAGCGTGATGTTGGCGCCTTCGCGCCCCAGCAGCGGCTTTCTGATCCACGACATCATCAGGCCCGGCCCGTCGAAGCTCGCCTCCAGCAGGTTGGGGTGACGCGGGTAGAGCTTCCACAAGACCGGCAGGATTCCCTTATTCGAAAGCAGCATCTTCCATGGGGGTTCGATCCATAGGGTGGACGCAGCACCCAGGTGCTTGCCAAATTCCTCCCGTACCATCCACTCCCAGGGATACAGCTTGAACACGGCGCCCAGAGGTTGATTGTCCGGCCCCACGAAAGCCCTCCCATCCCACCCGATTTCATCGATCGGAAAAATCGATGCCGTGAGCCCCGCCTGTTGCGCTGTGTCCTGGAGGTAGGTGACCGTCATTCCGTCTTCGGCGTCGTCCATCGAACAGAGGTCGACGCGGTCGCCAGGCAGGTACGGTTTCAGTTCCTTCCAAAGCGCGATCAGCCTCTCATGAATGGAGTTGAACTGATCGCGCCTGGGGAATATGTCTTGGAGCCAGTGCCACTGCACCACCGCCGCTTCCAGCAGCGACGTGGGCGTGTCCGCGTTGTACTCCAGCAGCTTGGGCGGATGCACGCCGTCCCAGGCGAAGTCGAATCGTCCGTAGAGAGAGGGCGGCTCCGCCTCCCACGAGCTTTCGATCAAAGGTACGGCGCTCTCCGGAATCCCCATCCTGTCATACAGCTTGTGATCGATCACGTGCTGCGCCGCGGCGAGCGTCATTTTTTCAAGCTCGTTGGTGGCTGCTTCCAGGATGTCTACCTCTTTGGCCGTGAACTCATAAAACGCCGACTCGTCCCAGTACGGTTGCTGACCGGAATGCCAGGTGAGGCCGACCTCTTCCACCTTTTTTTGCCAATCTGTCCGTGGTGTCGCTCGAATTCGTCGCATTACTCCCCCGCTCCATGCCCTGCCCCGGTCGATCCGAATCCTCCGCGCTGGACTCCCGACGACGAAGGCGACGACGAGGGCCCACTCGCGGTCGAGTGGCTGTACGCTCCCGCCGGCGCCGAGTAGACCCGGCCCCCGCCGGAGACGTATCCCCGGTACGAATCGTAGTAGTAAGGGTAAGGGTAGTGGTACACCATGGGGAACCACGACCCCTGCCAATAGTAACCGCCGCGGTCGATGGCTTCCTGGCAGGCCTGCTGATTGAAGGAGGCGGGCTGGCAAGGGTCCATGCGCCGGCGGCCGCAGGAAGCCAGCCCCACAACGGCTACGACGGTCAGGGTAACCCGCGCCGATTTCTTCATGGAGTCAACCTTATCCTAACAGCCCGCGCGGGGCCGACAAACTCGGCGTGATGTCACAGAGTGACGGTGGTTGCGGCAAAGCGGCATGTCGGCTTGGCGGGCGGGCAGCGGCGTTTTCGATAGCCGAAGTATCGAGATTTCCTGACGGCCCGCCTCCGTTCGCGAGGCTTAGCTGCCCAAGGCGTATTTGACGAAATCCTTCAGCTTATAGTCCGGTCCGGAAGACGGTTGCCAATGCGGGTCGAGATTCAGCAGCGAGTCGTTGTCACCGAACATCATGCCCAGGAAGACCTCGGCCACGATCCGGCCGCCGACGGGGCCAAGCCTTGGAGTCGTGATCGTCTTGTCTTCTTGGACCGGTATCTTCACCGGCTCCGGGTTCCTGGCTGCTTCCGCCAGGATGTAGGTCCAGAGCGGACAATTTCCATGGAAGACGCTCAGTTTCGGAATGGAAGCAATCGTACCCCTCACATCGCCGGTCTCCGGGCTGTCAACCGCCTTGCCGATCATGATCTCGTTGTCCTTCAGGGGCGTGACATGCATGGCCCGTGCGACGTCCTGGCCGTTGGGAAGTGATAATTCAAACGACCGAAGCAGGTTTCGCTGTGGCAGGGAAGGCGGGTTGGTGGCCACGCTCGGCGGCAGGTCGGAGAGCGGCGTTACCAGCGACGTGTCGAGCCGGTAGGCGAACTGAAGCCGCTTCTTGGTTGGGCCGTCGGGAGGCTGCGTATCGCTGCCGTACGAGCGAATGTCGACATCGATGAAACGGCCCCAGTCGATGCCCCAGAAAGGGTTCATCGCGCGGAAGCCGGTGAGGCCGTCCGGGAGCCCGTCGGGGGGATCGATTTTCTTGGAAACCGGGAATATGGGCAGCAAAACGGCGTCGTTCAAGCGATAGCCGGGGCGGATCATGGAGTGGCCCAAACGGTAAGCGGCAACCGAAAACTCCACGGGCATGAATGGCTCGTCCTTCCAGTGGAAGAATCTGAGCTTGTGGCGGTCGTAGTGTCCGTTGGTTTTCAGATCCGCGAGTACGCTGGAGTGGACAATGCGGGGCAGGAAGTCGTTCAGGACCACGAATTGATAGTGGAACCGCACGATCTTCTGAAGCCGGGCGAAATCCGTTCCGGGGTCGATCTCCGGATGGTCTTTTACCGTCCGGTTGTGGAAACGCAGGAAGAGCCCCTGGAGTTGCGAGACGATGCTGTTCTCGTCGTTGCGGGGATCGCCAATGAGGGCGCGGCGCGGGTTCGCGTTGTTACGCGGCAGGTCCTGCGCGTGGGGATCGTTGCCACCCCCAATGATATCGCCGAGCAAGAACGTGTGGCCGTCATAAATATAAGGCTGATCGTCCGGCCCTCGCCCATAGACGTTGTCGAGATCGAATGCGGGCGTGCGGAAGTCCGTCAAAGCGTCGGGATCGGTATGTTGGATCAGACTGCTCATCGGATCGAAGGTAATGTCGTGATCGATGAACTGACCGAAATAAGTGTACAGTGCGGGAATACCGCTTTCCTCGGCGTCCGGCGCGTCCTTCGGAGCGTCGAAGTCGGACGTCATCAAATCGCCCAGCGTCATGAGATTTGTCCGGCTCTCGGCTTCGTCTTTTCCGTATTTGGCCGCGGGCAGCGATCGGAACATCCGGCCGAAGCGTCCTTGGAATAATGGCGATGTCTTAGTCGACATCAGTCCGCGTAGGGGTTTGCCGTGTCGTGCGCTCATTTACCACCTCGAGGTGTAGGAATCGTAGGATTACAGTTTAAGCGAATTGTCCTTGGCTGGAAACAAATATTTTCGAATCGATAGTACCCGGTAGATCCCCGAACGGCAGCCAACCCGGCGATTGATTTTGTAAGAAATTGTACTTTGAGCGCCGCCTCTCTTTACGCCGGCCGGACGCGTGAAGAAATTCCGGCCCCGTGCGCAGATAGAGCCGTTTTTTCTCTTGCTTTCAACGTGCCCTGAATGTATTGTTAGGATTCGATGCCGGAAGGCGTCTATATTTGACTCGGAACATACATCCGAGGGGCGCGCGTACGGATTTTGCTACGTCAGCCCGCTCCCGATGATCTCACCCGCCGGCAGGAATGAGCCTGGGTTAGCCGACTTACGGTCCACGAGTACTTCGATTTGTCTCGCTGGCATAAGTCGGTTGCCGCGAGGAGTAGGATTTTGCCCGGCCGTAGCGGCGTACTGACGCCGGATCGTCGTGGCGGCATCGGAACAAACTGTAACGGACCGTTCAGAGTATCGGACCTTACTTTGCGAGGTCAGGAGGAACTGACTCGGGTCTAAGGAGTGTGCCGGCTTGGGTGTATTGCTGCAAGGCTTTTTCTTCGGTCCGGGACGCGTGCACGGAGTGCCCTCGCCGCTCGACGGCGATCAGAGCGTTCCGTTCTGGTGGGATCACCTGGCAGCCCAGGCGAATGATTTTGGCCGCTCCGGCTTCACCGCCATCTGGCTTCCGCCGGTGCTCAAGGGAGCAACGGGCCCCCTTTCGAACGGTTACGATCCGTTCGACGATTACGATCTCGGCTCCAAGAATCAGAAGGGAACCATCCCCACCCGGTATGGCACCCGCGAGGAACTGGAACGGTGCGCCGCCATGATGCGGGCGAACGGGATAGCTGTATATGTGGACCTGGTGGAGAATCATCGCGACGGCGACGACAAGCACTTCCACTTCGAGTATGTAGACGCATTCGGGCATCCCAAGGGCGGCCGGTTCGAGAAGGGGCCGGGGGACTTTCATCCGAACGTTCCGGAAGATCCCGGCGTCTTCAGCGATCAGTCGCAGTTCGGGCGCGATCTGGCGCCCATCAACGGAGTGCCGAAAGACCACTGCGGCAAGGGGCTGGTGGATGCGGCCGATTGGCTGACGCGAGCGCTCGACGTGCAGGGTTACCGTCTGGACGATGCCAAGGGCGTGTCGACTGTCTTCGTCCAGCGGCTCCTCCACACGGGCGCGATGGCCAACAGGTTCTCGGTGGCGGAGTTCGCCGACGGCAATGTGCAGTTGGTCGAGAACTGGGCCAATGCCGTGCAGCACCGCTCCGCCGCGTTCGACTTTCCCCTGCATTTCGCTTTGAAGGACATGTGCAACAATTCCGGCAGTTTCGACATGTCGTCGCTGGATCACGCGGGACTGGCGGGAATCGATCCGCGGGGCGCAGTGACATTCGTCGAGAATCACGATACCGACCGCGGCGGCTTCGGCGGCCCGGTGGTCAGGAACAAGCTGCTGGGTTATGCGTACATTCTGACCTCGGAAGGCTATCCGTGCGTGTTCTACCGGGACTACAGTACGGACAAGAATTGTTTCGGGCTGAAGACGTCCATCGACCGGCTCATCTGGATTCACGAGCAACTGGCGCAAGGCGCCACGGTGCAACGGTTCAAGGACGGCGGAGTCTTTGCATTCGAACGCTTGGGCGGCGGGCACCTGCTGGTTGGGCTCAACAAAGATTCGAACGCTTCGCGCACCATCGCGGTCGCCACCGGCTTTCCACCGCACACCGAGCTCCAGGACTTCGCCGGCCACGAGGGAACCGTCACCACCGACGGTCAATCCCGAGTGACGATCACAATTCCGAAGAACGACAACGGGAAGGGCTACGCATGTTACGCGCTGCCGGCGCAAGTGGATCCCTTCTCGCCCAAGGCCGTGCCTGCAACACAGGATTACGAAGGGGCGGCCGATCTGGACATCCAACCCGCGGTAGAGGGACAACGTGTCGCGATGTGCCGGGTTTTCGCCGAGGCGCATACCCGGCTCGAGGTCCGCCTGTTCTTCGACGCTGCCCACTGGACGCCCGCCACCACCATCCAGCTCGATATCGAACAGCCGGACAGCAGTCTCGCGGCCTCTCGCAAGTTCGACCAGGGCACCGCCCAAGGGACTTCTGTGACGGTAGGGACTCAGCAGAAGGGTTTCCACTCGCTCTTCGTGCAATCTGCGAATACGCCGGCGCAGAACAAGGCCCCGAGTTACCGGGCCAGCGTAGCCTACGCCGCGCCTCAGACGATCTGACGCAGCAGGATTCCGGGATGACCGACGTCAATCGAAATCGGGCGATTCCCTTCTCGATAGGATTGGGGACGATGATCGCCGCTCTGCACGCCAGCGGAATGAACGCCGCGTTTCCGGTGATTGCGCAGCAGACGGGCGCAAGTGTCGCCGGAGCCCAATGGATCCTGACGGTCTATACGCTGGCACTGAGCGGTTGCCTCCTCACGTTCGGACGGCTGGGCGACCGCGCTGGCTTGCGTGGCGTCTACCTTGGCGGCCTGGCGGCATTCACCATCGCCTCGGCGGCATGCGCCCTGGCTCCCAATCTCGTGACGTTGGTGGTGCTGCGAGGCATCGAGGGAGTTGGCGCCGCCATGATTTCGGCAACCTCGGCCGCCATCCTGGCCCGCCACCTGCCGGCGTCACGACTGGGCCAGGCGCTTGGTTGGCAGGCGGGCATGACCTATTTTGGTCTGGCGCTGGGTCCGGCGCTCGCCGGTTTCGTGGCGGAACAGTATGGCTGGCGGGCGCTGTTCCTGATGAACCTGCCGCTTGGCGCGATCGCCATGATCGTGGCGGCTCGCGTGCTGGAAAGCGTCTCTTGCCGCCCCCGCCTCACTAAGTTCAACGGGCTTGAGAGTCTCGCCTGGATCGCGACACTGGTCCCCCTGATGGTCGCGTTGAGCGGTTGGCAGCCTGGTGGATGGCTGTCGCTGCGAACCACGATCCTGGGCGCGGCTACCTGCGTGTGCTGCGCGGCGTTTGTGGTCATCAATCGCCGCAGCGCGGATCCGCTGATTCGCTTCGCGGTCTTTCGCCGGGCCGCCTTCTCCGCCGCCACCCTGGCGGAGACGGTGTATTACGTGTGCCTCTATGCCACAGGGTTCCTGATGCCGCTGTACCTGATGCGGGCCCGCGGGTTTGGCGCGGCGGAGACCGGATTCTTCGTCGCTTGCCAGTGCCTCGCGCGGGCCATGGCGGCTCCCATCGGCGGCCGTTTGACGGATCGGTCCGGTGTTCGCATACCCACCGGCCTGGGCGTCGTGATCCTCGGAATCGGTATGCTTTGCCTGTGCCGGCTCGACAGCGGCACCTCCGCCGTGCAGGTCGGCGCTACCCTGGTGTTGGTCGGCATCGGCACGGGCCTTTTCGTGCCGGCCAACAGCACATCCCTGTTGGGCTCGGCGCCCACGGAATTGTATGGGATGGCCGGCAGCATTCTTGCCACTGCCAGGAATCTCGGCATGACGCTCGGCGTGGCGATCGCCGCGGCGATGTATACCGTCTCCGCTCCCGGGGAGGCAGCCGGCGCAGCGGCAGCCATTGCAGGCGTGCGCGGCGCCTTCACCGTTGTCGCGGCACTGGCGGTTGTCAATGCGATCGGCTTCATTCTGGCGTCGGTCAATTGGGCGCCGGGGGGAGCGGACCGGGTTCCGGAACCTTCGTAGTTCAGATCAGCGATCACAAAAGGAGTCGACCAACGATGCAACTCTCAATCCTCTGTTCCGCAGACAGCTTTTTGGCAGCCGCTGGCGTGAGCGTGCTGGGCTGTCCGAACATTTACAAGCGCCGCCTGGCATTCGCCTTCGCGGCTTGCGATATGCTCGCCACCATGACTGGAGCGCGGCTGCATGCCGCCGCGGTTCATTTGCCGCCGGCGGTCCTCAGCGCGGCGGCGCCGGCCGTGGCGCTGGCCATGGCAGCGGGAATATTGGCATTGCTTTACGGGCGGAGGATGCCGGCCCTGACACTGCTGGCGCCGGTTCTGCTCAGCCTGGATAACTTCGCCGCCGGAGCGCTCGACAGTTCCGGAGCCCAGCCGTCGTTCGGTGTCATGGCCGGGCTGACCAGCGGTCTAATGGCGTGGGCCGGATTCGCGGCAGCCAAACCCATCGCACGATTCCTGTCGCCAGGCGGCGCGCTAGCGATGGCTCTTGGCCTGGTGAGCGTTTCGTTCGCCTTGATGCGTTAATGGCCGGCCGCCGATTCTTCAAAAGGAGACTACCATGCCTACTGCAGTATTGACGCGCTCTTACGATAATGGCCGCACGGGAGCCAACACCACCGAGACAGTATTCACCCCCGCGCTGCTGGCGAGCAAGGGGCTCAAAAGGGAGAGAAGCTTTCATATTCCCGACGACCCGCGGATCGAAGCCCAGCCGCTTTATGTGCCGAACGTGAAGATGCCCGACAGCAAGCATCACAACATCCTGTTCGTGGCCTCCATGGGCAATCACATTTTTGCTTTCGACGTGGATGGCAACGGTGTGTTCCCATCGCCGGAACTCGGACCGCCATTTAAGCCCGCCACGCCGACGGCGATCGACATGTTTGCAATCAATAAACTATGGGGAATCCTGAGCACGCCGGTGATCGATGCGGACGCCAATCGAATGTATTTCGTCAACTGGAGGGCCCAGAGTGGCGGGAAACGAGCCCTGTTCGCGGATCAGATCGATATTTCCACGATGCAGCCGATCGGGACGCCGCTGGCGCTCCAGGCGAAAGCCCTGGACGCGCACGGCAATCCCGTGCTTCTTAACGGAAAGCCGGTTGAGCTCCAACCGGATCAGAAGGTGCGTGCGGCGCTTCTGCTGGTACCATTGCACGGAGCTCACAAGACACTGTTCATCGCCACTACCGGCGGAGAGAACCCGGGCGCGCCGCACGGGTGGATGATGGCCGTCGACGTCGATTCGTTTACCCAGACCGCGTCCTGGGTCTCCACACCGAGCAGCTTTGGCGGAGGAATGTGGCACGCCTCGCAGGGTCCCGCGGCGGACGCCGAGGGCAACGTCTATGCCATCACCGGAAACGGCGGCTACCATCAGGATCACAAGAACGTCATCCAGGATTTCAATGGCAAAACGGATTTCGCGGAAGCCATTGTCCGGCTCAAATACCACAAGCCCGCAGCCGGTTCCGCATCCCTGACGATCGACGACTGGTTCATACCATTCCGCGACTCCGATCGAAAAGTCGATAACAATTACAACTACCGCGACCAGGACCTCGGCTCGGCGGCCCCGGTTCTTCCCCCGGATAACAACCTGCTGCTGGGCGGCGGCAAGGACGGCCTCCTATACGTGCTGGACCGCCATAATCTCGGCAAGAAGATCGGCGACCTGAGCGTCCTGAAATCTCCTCCGATTTATGTGACCTACAACGGACTCGGCCTCCCGGTGACGGTGCCGCATATCGACTTTCTCCTGGGAAATCCGGGGCTCAACCCGAGTAAGACGCACCACCTGCACGGATCGCCGGTTTACTGGAACGGCTCGCATGGCCCCATGATCTTCACGTGGGGCGAAAATGAATCGCTGCGCGCCTGGAAGCTCGATCCGGGTACGGGAATTGTCAGTTTTGTGGGGAAGGGTGCGGAGGTCGCTTCGGCCCAGCTCGCGGCCAGTCCCGCGGGGATTGGCGGCATGCCCGGCGGATTGCTGGCGCTCTCCTCAAACGGCAAGACGCCCGATACGGGGATCGTGTGGGCGCTGGCTCCGGTGAACGGAGACGCCAATCACGCCGTGGTGGAGGGAATTGCGCGAGCCTACGACGCCACAAATCTCGACGCCATCCCAATCGATCCCGGGACCCCTCGGCTGAAGCTGCTGTGGGATAGCAAACGGGCGGGCATTACTTTTAACCACAGCAAGTTCTGCACTCCGGTAGTCGCGGATGGCAAGCTTTTCGTCCCGACATACGATGGCCGGGTGGACATGTATGTCCTCAATGCGTGAGACCGGCGGAGCGTGAGACCAGCGGAGCGAGGCACCCGAGGCGATGGCCCGGGCCGGCCCGTTCACCTTCACGGTCCATGACCTCGCCGTGCCGCCTGGTTCGTACCTCCCTTCGTCACCAGTTCCCACGCACGCTGGCAGATGGTTGAACTAATGGAGTTGGAAACACATTCTTCTGGTTCAACCCCGTCGTGATCCCGTAAAACCACCCGCCCATCGAGAAATAGCAGATCGGCACCCCGGCCTCGCACAGTGCCTGCACCGCCTGCGTCGACATCTGCACGTTTCCCCATCAGGTCCACCTGGCAGATCTCGCCGATCCGCACCTCTTGCAGCAGCGTCTCGTTGTCCTTCACCTGCAACACCGCGCCCGACTTCCCCACCTTCACGCCCTGGCTGTTGAGGTACAGCGGACGCAGTTCGCTCCGTGGCGTCACCAGCGGCCGGACCTCGGGCTTCGCCGGTTTTCGCCGCGGCTCGTCGAACAACCCGAGTTGCTGCGGCTCTTCCTCCCGCTCGGCCGCGCCGCTCGCCAGCGTTTCGTCCGGCAGGCAGATCCCCACCAGCGAGCACCCCGGACACTTCGGCGAATCCACCAGCGGCCGCGGAATCTCCCCGGCTTCGGCCGTGCTCCAGGCCAGTTGAATCAGCGCCTCGGTCTCTGCGATCGCGGCGTCGTCCAACGCCAGGCGGACCCGCTGCCCGGTCTTGTGGTAGTACGCGATCCCCTCTTCGCACCGGTAGCCGTTCTCCCGCAGCACCATCCCTTGGACTGCCAGTTGCGCGCGATCCGACGGCCACAACTCCAGCCCGTCGTCGCCCTCGCGCGGACGTCCGTGCTTGTAGTCCACGGGAGTAGCGGTTCCGCCCTCCAGTTCCACCAGGTCCATCTTGGCGATCACCCGCAGGCGCTCGCTCGTCAGCGTGACGGAGCGGGCGTGGATCGATTGTGGAGGGCCGTCTCCGCCCCCGGTGGCCGCGGGCAACGGCGTGGCTTTCTCGTCCACCCGCCGGTGCTGGATGGCGCCTTCGACGGTGTCGGAGCTCTCCTGGAACAGGCCGTCCACCCATTCGTAGAAGAACAAGCGGGGACAGTAAGCGAACTCATTGACCATGCGGGCCGGCAGGTAATCCGGCGAGGTGGCACGGGCGTCCGTGCCTGTGTTGCCCTGTCCTCCTTCGATCCCGATCGGCAGTACCGGCAGTGCGCCCATGATGCCCTCACACGATGATGCACGGCCGTCCACCGCCGTCTACGGTTTGCCGAGCGCCAGGATCACGCGGTCGCCGCGCCCCTCGGCCGGACCCAGATTCACGAACAGAACCTGGTCCTCTCTATGATTGATGATCGCCGCCAGCTCCGCGCGGCAGCGAGCCGATGATGCCGTGAGCTGGCACTCGAAGATCGAGAATTGCAAATGATCGCCGTACCCGCGCATGGTCTGAAAGACCTTGCGCAGGCGCTTGTCGTCCGAGATGTCGTAGCAGACCAGGTAGGAGGTGCGCATCCGAATCCCTTAGACCGCCCGAGCCGGACGGAAACTGACTTTGAAGTTGGCGCCCTGTCCGATTCGAAACCCGTTGCACGCGGAAGATCTCATCCATACCCATTCCCTCCAACTCTGCGCGATCCGGTGTATTCTTCTCCAGTTCTCGTAAGCCGATCAGCGACCGCACAGTGTCAACGCTGGCCCGCTGAGTCCAGATAGGCCACGTGAACTCACTGCGCACGATTCTGCGTGCGGAAGCCCGTGGTTCGCAGCCCTCTCTCAGTTGGTACCGTCGGAAACAATGGGAGCGCCACGAATGCCAGTCTGTTGGCCCCCCAAACGGAGGACACGCCGCCCATGCTCGGATCGCGCCATCGCAAGGCGTACTCCTTCGCGTCGTCCGGATCCTATTGCAGGGAGAGACCCTTGTCCGCATACCGCCATGTCTCGAACAGCGCCTCTCGTAAATGTTCCGGTCCCGCGGACCGGGCAAGAACCTTCGCCGTCGCCAGGAAGTGTTGATGCCCCGAACCCGTGATGAAGCACAAGTCCGAATATTCGATACGGCCTTTGTCTTTATCCTCGAACACGTCACTGCCGAATGCCGCCGCAAAGTCGGGCGCTCTGCGATCCCTAGCGGTCGTGCCGTCGGCCACTTTGCGAACCACTCCTGCAAACCTCGGCCGCGCGACGGTCACGTTATTCCCCAATTCACTGAAGACCTCCAGCGGCGCCTATGGTGCTTGCCGGTGCAGCCGATGGCAAAGCTCCACCTCGTTCTGTGTGGGCAGCCCTGATACCTCCGGACGCCAGCCCCGTCGCGAATCCACCGCAATTGAATGCCCTGTTCGCGCCACACCAAATCGAATAGCCGCAACGCGCCAACCGCCGCCAAAAAACCCAGTGGGTTCGAGCCTTCAATTCCATGGAACACGATAGAACTTAACTTCCTGTTCTCCTTCGATGCTTCTTCCTTGCTGGCCTTCCAGTCGCTGAGGCGTAACAGCGATTCGAGATACGCAAGCCCCCACCAGCCGTACTGCCGCGTGAGTTTTCAGAACCTGTCGGACACGCCGCTCTCCAGGCGATGCGCGGCCTCCGCGATCCGTTGCCCCCGCGTGATACGTCGCCCACCATAAGCGAGATCCCCGCCATCGTCCTCCACCACCGGCGCAAAGGGGCGGCAACGGCCGTGATGACTCGCAATCAGGTGCAACACGAGATCATCGTCTACCTTGTCAGGCCCCTGCCGTGCAAGAAGCAGCGAGATCAACTCGTGACGGAAGCCATCGGGCAGACCGCTCCGCGCCCACTGTGCGTTGCGGACCTGTTTACTCTGGCGCGCTTGTGCGCCCTTGGCCAGGGGCCTCGGAGCTAACTGCGCGGCCATCGGGTCGCCACCGCGTAATAGCGCCTGGAAACGCGCGTCCGCTTTGCCGTAGTCGTGGAATTGCGCCGCCCGTATGAGACTCTGGCGAATGGATTCGTCAGTGATAGCCGTCGATGTGGCCTGGGTGACCGCACGGGTAACATCCTCCAGGTGCTTTTCAAGGATGACTGGTGCGGCCGCGGAACTCTCGTCACCTCCCGAGTCCGCTTCGGCGAACGGAGCCGACAGGACCCACCCGGCCGGAGCTTCGCCATCATTCGGATATGCGTCCAGCTCTAGTCCTTTCGGTTGATTGTCCAGCATCTGCGCGAGCCACGTGGGAGCGGCGTCCTTACATACTCGTTTGACTCCACAAACAGGCCCGTCGTCGGCTTGAGGGCCTCTCTGCCTCGCATTCACTCCATTCTTCGCCGCCTGGAACCGACAATCCCTCCGCCTTCACTCCCCCTCAGGTTCCCGCTCAGTCTACCCTTAAGCCCCACTCATAGGTGGGTTTTTTTTTGACGAGAAATCCAGGTTAGCGGCCTTCGATTTCGAGACCGTACTCCCGAAGCAGTGCCCCGGAAGGCGCATAGACGCGCACGAAATAGATGCCGCCGGCCCTCTGGGGAACAGAAGCAGCGGCTTTGGAATCATGGGAAACTACAGTGCCCTGCCAGACCTGCCTGCCGAACCGGTCTACCATTTCCAACCCGAAGGACGACTCGGGCGGCAGGCCAGCCAGATCCAGTTGAAGGGTAAGGGGCCTTCCCCCTGGCGCCTTGGCCTCGATTCCGTTGCCCCGGGTGGCTACGAGATTGAGGGCAAAGGCCGGTGCTACCGTACTACGATTCGTGAATCGCAGCCCAAACACGACCAGGAACAGTACGGTGGCAGCGAGTGCAAAAATGGGCACCATACGGCTTTGTTTTGAGCCTCTTCCTCGCAGTTGCGCGCCGGCCCGTTGCATCGTCGAAACGTAACGGTCGCTCTCCGTGACGCGGTCCTGGCAGGATTCGCAGATCAGAAGGTGCTCGTCGAGCCGGGCGAAATCCTCGTCGGCTGTCGTCCCCAATGAATATCGCTCGATCTCATCCTCATCCAAGTGGCGATTGGCATCGATCCGCATATTCGGCATCTCCATAATGAACCATTTCCGATTCGCAATTAAAGTACCAGGATCACGCCAATATTCTCAAAAAGTTTCATGATAGTTATAGGACTCATAGAACCTATGTAAACCCTCTAGTACTTATGCGGCCTCATGGGGGCTGCGGTGAGCCAGCCGCCTCTTGCCAAGTTCGCCGAAACGCGCTTTTGCGCGCGATTTGATGAGCCGGAACTGCGTTTCGGTCAGCTCCATCTCGCTGCAGATCTGTTGGGGCGTCTGCTCCTTGAGATAGAAGCGCATGAGAACTTCCCGCTCTCGCTTATGAAGGCTGTTAAGGATGCGCAGGGCGAGGGCCAGGTTCTGCTGATCGATGATGCGGCGCTCGGGATTCGGGTGATAGTCGGAGAGCGTCAGGCCATAGTCCAGGTCGGTCTGGTTACGGCGAGCCTGCACGATGTTGTCGATATGCGCGGCCACCTGGCGGCGGACGATGGTGCGCACGTACCCCATCAGGCGCTCCGGTTCGCGCAGATCGCCTTTCTGAATGGACTGGGTAATGATCAGGAAAATGTCGTGTACCTTGTCGTCGAGATCCTGCGGCCCAAGCTGACGGCAGATATAGAAACGGATCCCTTTGGAAAACACACGGTACAGTTCTTCCAGACCGGAAGCATCTCCGCTCCGCACTCGTTCCACGAGGTCAACCCAGGATGTATCTTCCTGGCTGATGGCGACTTCATCATCGGTCTCGGCTTCAGGATTCATTAGTTTCCCACCACAAAGTAGGTTCCCCAGTAACGTGGCCGGGCGCGCCAACCGCCGGAGCGGATCATTTCCAACTGCGCCGCGCGCAGTGCCTGCGTGGGGTCCGCGCGCCGCTGCCCGCTCAGGGTCTGATAGAAAGCGTTGAACAGATCGCCCTCTTCATCCGGGGTGGCCCACCGGCTGGCCAAGACGGACTGTGCACCCGCGGTCAGCCAGGCGCGCGTCAATCCAAGCATTCCTGTCCCCGGAAGAGTTGCACCGGCGCCCGAGTGGCAGCCGCTCAACACTACGAGGTCCACGTGGACCCTCCAGTTGGCGATTTCCCTCGGCTGTAGAAACTCGGCTTCATTCCGATCGGTGAGGCTGAGCGCAATCAAGCCATAAGACGGCCGCTCGGATGATTCCACGAAATGCGTCGCGAAGTGAACTACCGCTGGATTGCGGCGCAGTTGCTCGGTGAGGTTCCGGCACGACGCATCCGCCCCCTTCAGCAGGATATGTTCACCTTGCCAAGCGTGCGCACACCGGTCCAACTCGGAACTGCTCCCTACCAGTCTGGGCAAGGCCAGTGGAGCGCCATCACGTGGCCCGGAGGCCGCAAGAAGCCTCAGACCCGTGGGTGGCGGCGCCTTCGCATTGGGGAGCCGGGTGACCGCCCGGGGATCCGCCCCGTTGTAAATCGGGTCGCCAATGCCAACGAATACGGGCGACGTGGAGTGGGCATCCCGCTGTGCGGCGGATTCCACCCAGTATCCGGCCCCGGGGATGAGTTGCGTGTTGTGCCGCTCCACGAGATAGGTCAGCCGCGGCATGGTGTCCACAGGCAGTGCCGCCACCGGAACCTCCAACAGCGCCGCATCCAGCGCCAGCAGCCACTCGGTCTTCCGTTGAAACCGCGGCGCCAACAATCCAAAAAGTGTCCGGTACAGCCGGGCGCCCGCCAGTGCGCTGTTTGAAGCATTTTCGCGAATGGCCTCAGTTGCGGTTTGGACTTGTGCTTGGATCTCCTGCTGCGGAGGCAGCGCGTACAGCACGAGACTGTCTCGATCCAGCGCCCACAGCCACGAGATCGAATGGCCCAGGTGGAAACTGAGCAGGGCGGTGTCGGACGTGAGTGCGGCCTGCACGCGGTCCATCAGCCTGCCGGACAACGGCTGCGAATCGGGAACCAGCGATGCCTCCATCAGGACCAGCTCGGCGCGGGCGGCGTGCACAGCCTGTTGGGTGCCGGCATCGCTCGACCGCAAGGCCGCGATCTCGGCGCGCTGGAGGCGGGCGATGGCTTCCCAATAGGACGCCGGGAGGGCGGTTTGTGTCCGGCGCCCGTTGACGAGCTGCCGAAGACTGTTGGCCCGATTCTCCTCCGCAGCCTCGAAAGTTTCGCGAATCAAAGCGGGATCGCGGGTTTCGATGTAAAGCCGGTTACCGGCTTCGATCAACTCGGAATGAACGTGATCGAGAATACCCTCGGCGCCGATGCGAGTGGCGTCGGCGGCGGGCGCGGACCACCGGAAAGCGCGAGCCAGGCGCACCGCGATGCGCAGGTCGTCCAGTGCTTCCCGCAAACGTCCCTGGGCCAGGCGTGCACGTCCGCGCGCGTCGTAAACGTGCCAATTCGGCATGGGCCCCTGGGGTTCCTCGGCGAGTTCCACGGCGCGATCCAGCAGCGCCGAGGCAGAAGTAAGATCCCCTTGGGCCAGGCGCAGCTTACCCAGGTTGCAGTACGAGGCGTCGAGTGGCAGGCGGTTTAGTTTGCGGACACGGAAAGCTTCCAGGAGGGCCCGTTCCGCATCCGGCAGATCGTTCTGATCCAGAAGCTCTTCACCCAGACGATTCCAGCCGATTGCGTAGAGTGCACGGTTGCCCGCCCGATCCGCGCCATCTATGCCCTGCCGGAACAAGGGCATCGCCTGCCTCATGCGTTGCCGGCCCGCAGGCAACGCACCCTCGCTCGCGCGTTCCTGGCGCGCCAGCAGCGAACCCATTTCAATTTGCATCTGTGGCAGAAACAATGGCCGGTTGGGACCGGTTACGCGTTGCAGGCTGCCCTGCAACCATTGGAATGCGGCATCCAATTCTCCCATCTGCGCATAGAGAGAGGCGATGTTGGCATCGAGGACGGCGACGGCGCTCGTGTCGCCAGCAGACTCGGCCAGGCGGCGAGCTTCCAGATAGGAGTGGAGGGCGGGTTGATATGCATGCAGGGAGAACTCGCAACCGCCGATGTTGCTGGTGGCCTGAGCCGCTAAGTTGTTTTGCCGTGAGGCGAGGGCCGCCTGCCGTGCGGATTCAAAGCGGTTGCGTGCATCGACAAACTGGCAGGCGCGGAAGAATACGCCACCCTCGCGCATGAGCGTTTTGAAGCGCGACTCGCGAGCGGATGTATCCTCAGCGAGAGGCAGGGACTTCGCCCTGGAGCCAGGAACGGACCTTGACAAGGTACCGACCAGTGGGAATACCAGCAGGCAACAAGCCAAAACTTTGGCCGTTTTCAAGATCCAGCTCCTCATCCTGTGTCGGAATTCAAAACCATTTGGGGTGTTTCTTTGGGAATACTCCTTTTTAAGAAGTACCCCCAAAGAATAGTAGCAGGTTTTGCCTAAGAATAGGCACCCCTAAATAGGGGTAATTAGCAGAACGCGCCTGTGGGGAGCGCGAATGTTTTGTTTATCTTAGCAGTAGATTAGATTCCACAGTCCGGGAAAAATAATAATAATCGGATCAGTTGACATTCTTTTGCTGAATGTGACCGCTTTCAAACGCAGCGATCCTTTCAATTTCAAGGTAGTCCTCGATAACCAACGGATCCCGGATTCTTTGTGCGAAGTTATTGTATTAAAAAGGAAAAATATTTGTCGCGAACCGGTGACCGTCTGCCAGGGCCCGGTCGGAACGGGGCTGTGCCTTGGCTGGGGGGCGCGATCGGACAAGCTGCAATGCAGATTCCCGCGTGAATGGTAGTTTCGTGCCCCGTGCCACTCCGGAGTGGGGGTCATCTCTCCAAAACAAAGTCGTTTCCCATTGTTACAGTTTCTGACGCAGTTTTTGGGCGTCTCCGCGCGGTGTGCGGCTGCTTTAGACCCGCCTGCGCTCAACGAAAGTGCCCGGATTTGGTCCCATTCAGTTTGTTACGGCTTAGTCACTTTGCCGCGGCACGCGCCCAGCCAATGACTGCCCACTTAACAGACTTTGACTACCGGAATCCGCATTAACTCCCCGAGCTTTCGGATGGTTTCCTGAACGTGTCCCACACCGAGCGCGCAATGGTGAGTGGGAGCTTGTTCGCACCACTGATTGACGAATTGTGCGGGCGGCAACGGAAATCGCAACCGGGAATTGGTGTTGCCGATCCGAAGAATCGGCCCGGGTATGGATTCACCCTCGGCGGTGATGATCTTCAGATTGCCGCCGGCCGTTTGTGTGAGACCGAGCAGCGTGACGGGCCCGGTCTTCACGCGGAACTCCACGCTGACGCCCTGCCCGCGCTTGCCGTGGTAGAGCCCCAGGCCCCGCAGCACGGGCCGGCCATCACTGATGGCAATGTGCGCCGGGCCATCGTGCCCCATCAGAACGAAGCCCTCGCGAAAATCCATGGCGTAGAATTCGGTGAACGAGCCGCCTGCGCCCAGAAGGTCGAGAATCTTCATCGCCAGGCAGGTCTTCAGATCGCCTTCGCCCGCGGCGGGAATGCCACGCGCCGTAAGGAGCGAGTTGCCGAGAATCAGACCGGCGCCCAAACGCTCATAGAGATTGTCTTCCAGTCCGCGGTAGTAATACGCCAGCCCGTTGAGGTTGAAGGCGTCGACCATGCGGTCGAGCCCCACCGACACACGCGCCGCCCAGAGCAATTGCCGGTCGTCGACCGAGCTCAACTCGAAGGTCTGTCGAACGGCGCGCACGCGGTCATCAATGGCGTCTTCGGTTGCGCCGCGGACCGAACGATCGAGGTCGCACATTTCCAGCACTTCGATGTGAGCGCCGGTTTGGGCCGAGATCATGGTGAAGTCGGAGTATAGATCCAGCATGCCGGGATAGGTGTGGCCCAGAAAGCCGATCCGGCTGCGGCGCAGCGCGCCGGCCACGTTGGCCGCGGCGCACCACTCCTGGATGGTCTTCCAGGCCTCCGCATCGCCGTCGAGAGTGCCCGAGGCCACGCGGAACGGGATCCTGGAACGGGCGAACGCGTTAGAGATTTCGGGCGCGCAGCAGGTGGAACAGTTGGCCAGCCATTCGCCGGTATCGGTGTTTTCGTAATCCAGCGCTGCCGTGGGTTGCAGATTCAGCACCAGCACCGGGACTCCGGCGCGCTGCACCACGGGCAGCACCTGTGAGGACGTGGCGTAGGTTCCGATGTAGCAGACGATCAGGTTCAGGCCGGCGCGCCCGAAAAACTCGCCGGCCGCCGCGGCTGCGGGCGCGCTGTCCACCAATCCCGCAGAGACCACTTCCACGCCGGCCTGACGCATACGCCCCTCCACCTGGCGCTGGTAGCCCTCCAAACGCTGCTTCAAACCGGGAAACTGCTCCCAATAGGCCATCAGGCCGATGCCGAATACACCGACCTTACCGGTGGGCGCGCGACTGGCTGGCAGGGCGCCTTCCGGCGAATCTGTGGGCTGTGTCATCACGGCGAGTATATCCACATGACATCGCCTGCGCGCAAGGTCCATTTTTTGGCGGGGCGATCGGGACGCGAGGCCGACCGTGGTTCACTCTGGCATGCGCCCGCACAGGTAGCGTCTCCGGACCGGCAACTTCCCGCATCCCGCTGAGGTATGCTTTTTCGGTAGATGAGCAAACTGCATAGGATGGCTCCGCACTGCTTCGCTGTGGGAATTCTCGCCGCGGCTGCGGCCTACGGACAGTCTCCGCTGAACGGAGTGATCGATATCCACGCGCACAGCGATCCCGACAGCCTGCCGCGCAAAATCGACGCCATCGACCTGGCGCGTCTGGCTAAGAAGCGGGGCATGCGCGGGCTGGTACTGAAGAACCACTACGAGCCCACGGCGTCGCTCGCTTACCTGGTACGAAAAGAGGTGCCGGGTATCGAGATCTTTGGAGGGATCGATCTGAACCTCACGGTGGGCGGCATCAACCCGGCGGCCGTAGACCGCATGACCATGATGAAGGGCGGCTGGGGCCGCGTGGTCTGGATGCCGACATTCGACGCCGAAAACCAGGCCCGCTTTTCCAAACAGGACCGGCCATGCGTCCCTGTCGCAAAAGACGGACAGCTCCTTCCCGCGGTGAAGCAGGTCATCGCGCTGGCGGCGCAGCACCAATTGACACTGGAGACCGGACATTCCTCGGCGGAAGAAGGGCTCATGATTATTCGCGAGGCCCACCGGCAAGGCGTCCAGCATATTGTAGTCACCCACGCGATGATCGCCCCCGTGCGGATGACGATTCCCCAGATGCAGGAGGCCGCCCGGGAGGGCGCGTACATCGAGTTCGTCTACAACGGCCTCATCGGACCGAACCGGGAGTACGAGATCGCGGACTACGCGAAGGCGATTCGCGCGGTCGGCGTGCAGTGGTGCATCCTGTCGAGCGACCTGGGCCAGCCGGCGAACCCGCTACACCCCGATGGCCTGGCAGCCTTCTTCTCCGCCCTGCGGAATGAGGGCTTCCAGCAATCGGAGATCGACCAGATGTCGAAGGCCAATCCCGCTCGCGCTTTGGGCCTCCCATGACCCCTCCTCCGCTGCCCCTAATTGGCCGAGGATCCCAGGATCTCAGCGGCCGCTGGATAAAGAGCTCCACCAGGTGCTGTTCCCGCGGGTACCAGGATTGGGCGTCGCATGGACGACCGTCACACAACGCATTCTCGTTGTGTCTTCACTCAAAATAGTAGCTTCAATCCAAATTGAATCTGTCGAGATGTGCTGGATGTCGCCGTGATCACGCCAGCAGTCGGCGACGGTCCTGAGTTGGCCGAAGAAAACACAACCGTGTTCGGCGTGCTGAAGTTCGTACGGTTCAGGAGGTTGAAGAACTCGGCGCGGAACTGTAGCTTTACGCTTTCCGTGACAGCCGTGTTCTTGAGCACCGAGAAATCCACCGTGGCAGAGCCCGGACCGATGAATATGTCGCGGCCCACGTTGCCGTAGGTTCCGTTCGACGGCACGGCAAACGCGGCGGGATTGAAGTACTGGCTGGGGCCACCCAGGATCACCGGCCCATGAAACGCAGGATTCCATGAGGGCCGCACCGGATTGCGCGTGTCGCCGTCGTTTGAGGGATTGAATCCCAACTGCGGCGTAAAGGGAAATCCGCATTGGAACGTGCCGATGCCGCCCAGCGTCCAGCCGCCGACCGCTTTGGCCCACCCGCCGCTCGCGTTCTTGAAGAACGTCTTGCCGCGGCCAAAGGGCAGCTCATAGGTCCCGTTGATCACCGCCGAATGCCGCGCGTCGTAGGTCGAAAGGCCCCAATCAATGTGCGGATTCAGCGGGTACATCACAAAGCCGGGAGCGTTCGCGCCTACGCTGCTGTTCCACGCGCTACCATCGTCCAGGCTCTTGGAGAACGTGTACACAGTGCGAAGTTGCAAGCCGCGGCTCGAACGATGATTCACGTCGATCTGGAGCGCGTTATAGCTGCTGTGCCCGCTGGACCACCACGTGGTCGTGTTGCCTACCGCCGGATTGGCCAGCGGCGAGCCTGGCGCAAAGTAGATCGCGCCATCGGTCAGCGCGGGGACAGGCAGATTCGCGTCCAGCGCCAGGATCTCATGATATCCGCGCGATCCTACGTATCCAACACCGAGTGAAACTGAAGCCCAGAGCTGCTGCTCAATCTTGAAGTTGTATGACAGCACTGTTGGAATCCTCGTGTCCGGCTGGATCCCGCTAGGGGTGGCCTTGCTGCCTGAAGGAAGCTGCGCGCCGGGGACAATGCTCAGCCCGTCCAGCGCCACGTTCTTCAACGACACCGTTGGATTGAACGGTCCGTTCTGATCCAGGCGATAGCTGATCGCGTCGAGTTGCTGGTGAAACATGCCAAAGCCCGTGTGGATCACCGTCTTCTGCCTGCCGAAGGGATCCCACGCGATGCCCACGCGCGGCTCCGGCAGGAATTTCCCGTTGTTCTCGGCGAACACCGAACCGCCGACGTGAGGCTGGGTCTGAATGACGCCGTTGGAATCGAACAGGTAGTTGGCGGCGCGGCCGTGGGCCTCGTGCATCCCATCGGAATGCTCGATGCGCAACCCCACGGATACTTCGAGGCTGGGTCGCACCTTGATCGAATCCTGGATGTACTCGGCGGCCTCAATCGACCGCCAGCTAAGCGGCGTGGACGTCGGGACCACCGTGAAGCTGGAGATGGTTCCTTCGAGGAAGCTCGCCAGGCTCCCAAACGATGCCTGCCCGAACTGGTCCTGTGCCAGGTTGTCGTTATTCTGAAGGCGCTGGACCCACGCGCCAAACTCGATCTGGTGGATGCCCCTCGTCAGGTTCACATGGTCCTCCCAAGTGAATAAGTTTCGCGCCGCCGTAAGATGGCTGCCGGCGTTGGTCCCGGCCAGGGTAATCTGCGACGCGCCATTGAGCGCCGTCCCCCCTCCGATTACCACCGCACCAATCGGAGCGCCCTGCACCCATCCGGGCACGCTAACCGGTGTCGAGCCGGTGAAGTAATAGGCACCGCGTGAGAACCCGACTCTTGCGGTGTTCAACGCCCTCGGTGAGAAGACGTGGGTCTCCTGGAGGCTCAACACCTGCTCGCGAAGGGTCTCATAGACCCGGCTCAGCGGGTTCGCCGTAGGCGTGTCGTCGGCGCTGTCGTCGATGGTGTAGACGGCCGATAGCGAATCCTTGTCCGAAAACGCATGGTCGAGCCGCGCGTTGCCGAAGTCCTCTCGAATGGTCTGCAGTGGGTTGCTGAACGCCTCGCCGATTCCCCCGCCCAGGCTGGGCCCGTTCTGCTTGGGCCACAGCGGGAGCAGGGCGCGGGCCGCCGGCGTGATCGCCACGTTGATCAGGTTCCCAAGCGCATCGGGAAGATAGCCCGCACGGGCGTTGTTGTCCGGAACCAGGGTCACGTCGCTCAAACCCAGATGCTGGCGGAAGCCCTCATAATTACCGAACAGGAACGTCTTGTCTCTCCGGATCGGCCCGCCTAGCGTGCCCCCGAATTCGTTGCGCTCGAACTGCGGGATCGGACCGAAGTCGAAAAAGTTGCGAGCGTCCAGAGCGCTGTTCCGCAAGAACTCGTACACCGAGCCTTGGACCCGGTTGGTGCCGGAGGCGGTGACAATGCTGACCTGCGCCCCAGGCCGCTTTCCGTACTGCGCGCCGTAGACGTCCGTGACCACGTTGAACTCGCGCACGGCGTCTACACCCAGAAGCTGGCCGCTCGCGCCACCGGGCGTGACGTTGATCTCCGAGGCACCCGTGTATTCAATCCCGTTCAGCAAAAACAGATTCTCCTGCGGACGCCGGCCCGACACGGCGAACATATTGCCGACCGCGGAGTTGGATGTGCCGATGCCGCCGGAGCGCTGCGATGAATAGTTCACAATACCGGGGTTCAGGGTCATCAGACCGTCGTAGCTGCGTCCGTTGAGCGGGAGATCCTTGACCTGGCGCTCGCCTACTAATCCCGAGATCTGCTCCGTGGATAGATTCACCGGGGCGGCCGACGCTTCCACCGTCACCGTCTGGCTGATCTCGCCCACGTTGAGCGTCAGATTGACGGCGTTCTCCTGGCCAACCACCAGCGTGATCCCGGTCTTCTGTGACTGGGTGAAACCCTCCTTGGCTGCGGTCACTTGATATTGACCCACGCCGAGACCCGGCGCCGAGTAGCGCCCGGCCTCGTCGGTGATCAGGGTTCGGACCGACCCGGTCTCAACGCTCTTGATTGTCACCGTGGCAGCCGGCAGTGCCAAGCCCGACGAGTCGGACACGACACCGCTGATCGAGGCCTGCTGGGCGATTCCGGGAAGGACTGTCAAAAGTATGATGAATGAGAATCGTCTCATCTTACAACCCCTTACTAATCTTATATTTGAACGGTGAGAAAGGAGTGTTTCAAGGGAGACAACACGCTCAGGACACGTAAACCTGGGGCATTGTCCCATATCTAGATCGAGTATAGGGTGTTTCCTCCCCGGGGTCAAGAGGAACCCTTCCGGGCGGCACCATGCGCCCGTTCCCTTCACGGCGTCAGGCGCCGCCTTGCGAAACAATGTCGGTCACCCACTCGCTCTGATAGGCGGCCCAGGAATAGCTGGCCTGACAACGCTCGAAAATGCGGCCGTGAACGGGATTCAACTTTCCGGCGAAATGGTTCAGCAGTTTCGTCCCATTCGTCTCGCACCGCTGTTTCATCAGCTTTTGGGCTTGTTCAATTCATAGTCCCCTATCCGCACAAAGGAGTTCCGTTGCTGCCGGTACTCCGCCCTTGCTGGTTCATTTGCCGGCCAACCATTCCCGCCCGTTCAGGTCACTTGAATGTTGAAGGGAAACCATGTCTGAAATCCGCGCGTACATCCACGCCACCACCGGATGGATCTGGTATTGATACAACACGGGGTGGCAGGGCCGCACCCGCCTGATTCGAACGCCTCGATGTTCAAACGTCGGGCTCGGCTCCATTGCGCTGATGGCACATACCAGTCGGCTTGTGATTTTCTTCCCCTGGGCCACCTGCCGCGCCAACGCATCTTTATCGGTGCCCGGGTTTGGCAGACAGATCACCGGCAATCCCTGCTTGGACGAATGGTTGCAAAGACTCGCTTTTAATGTTCACTCGTCCCCTTCATCCGAGCATAGTCATTGACCAGTACCTTGTCTATGCAGAGATACTGTTCCATTTTTGCGGCCCAGCCAAGTTCCGCAAGAGCCAGCGGCGCGGCCAGGCGCAACATGGGATGAAACTCCCGCCGCAGGTTGGCCCAGGAGGTCGCCATCAAAGCTATGCCCTCGGATGCGCCTTGTCGTACACGGCCATCAGGTCTACGAGGGAAACCTGCGTATACTTCTGCGTGGTGGAGAGCCGCGCGTGGCCCAGCAACTCCTGGATGGCGCGCAGGTCGGCGCCGTCGGCCAGCAGGTGCGTGGCGTACGCGTGGCGGAAGCTGTGCGGATGGATGGAAGGATCGCCGCTCAGGTAGATGGCGTAAAACTTGACGATGCCGTGAATGCCGCGAGGGGTCAGGCGATGGTTGCGGTGGTTGAGAAAGACGGCTGGCTCGTCGCGTACCACGGGGCGGGCGGCCAGGTAGCGCTCCAAGGCTTCCGCAGCCTTGCCCGGCAGGGGAACCTGGCGCTCCTTGCGGCCTTTGCCGCGCACGCGCAGCCATCGTTCGGTGCGGTCCAGATCCTCGAGATTCAGGCCCGCCAGTTCGCTGACGCGTACGCCGCAGCCGTAGAGCAGCTCGAAGATGGCGCGATCGCGCGCAGGAAATGGCCGCTCCACCTTGCCGCTGCCAACGCCGTCGATCAAGTTATTGACCTGCTCCGCGGTCATCACTTCGGGCAATTTCCTGGGCGCCTTGGGGGTATGCACCAGGCGTGCGGCGTTGATCTTGATGACGCCCTCGCGGAGCATGAAACGGAAGAGGCCGCGGACGGCCGCCAGCTTCCGGCGGATGGTGACCGCGATCAGCTCGTCGCGGTAGAGGCCCGCCAGCCACTCCCGGAGGATCAGGAGATCGAGTTCAGGCGGCGCGGGCGGCGCCAGCTCCGGGGGCGAGAGGAAATCCAGAAACTGGCGCAGGTCGGCGGTGTAAGCGGTGATGGTGTGGGGAGAAGCGCCCTCGCGCGCCAGTTCCTGGAGATAGCTTTCGATTTGGGCGGAGAGTTCAGACATAGTGGGGCATGGCTCCCGGCGTGCCCAAGCCGGAGTGTTCCAGCGCTTCCAGGGCGCGGCGGCACACCTCGGCATGGCGGGCCCGTTTGTCACGGCGCAGTCGATGCCTGGTGGCCTCATCCAGTGGCGGTAGCAGGTCGAAGGTGATGTTGGCGGGCTGGTAATTGGACGGATCGGCCCCGGAGATGTAGTGACACAGTGAACCCAACGCGCTTTCCCGTGGAAGAGGCTGGGGCTGGCCGCCCGTGGCCAAGGCTGCGGCGTGCATGCCCGCCATCAGTCCGGTGGCGATGGCCTCCACGTAACCTTCCACGCCCGAAATCTGCCCGGCAAACAGCGCGTCGGGGTGTGCCCGCAGTTGGAGCGTGGGGGTCAGAAGCGCGGGCGCATTGATGTACGTGTTGCGATGGATCTGGCCGAAACGCAGGAACTCGGCGTTTTCGAGTCCAGGGATGAGCCGGAGAATGCGCGCCTGCTCGCCGAACTTCAGGTGGTTTTGAAAACCCACCAGGTTGAAGCTCTGGGCGCGCAGGCTCTCCTGCCGCAACTGCACCACCGCCCAGGGCCGGCGTCCGGTGCGTGGATCGGCGAGCCCCATGGGCTTCATGGGACCGAAGCGCAGCGTTTCGCGGCCGCGGCGCGCCAGTTCTTCGATGGGCAGGCACGCCTCAAAGTAGGGCGTGTGGTCTTCCGGGATGTGCGCGGAAACGCCCTGGGCCTGGAGCAGCTCGTCGACGAATCGCTCGTACTGCTCGCGGTCGAACGGGCAGTTGAGGTAATCGTCGGTGCCATCGGTGGACTTGCCGTAGCGCGAGGCCCAGAAGGCAATGGTGGGGTCCACCGATTCGGCCTCCACGATGGGGCTGATGCTGTCGTAAAAAAACAGGCGGCTCGATCCGGTGAGGCGCGCGATCTCCTGGGCGAGGGCGTCACTGGTGAGCGGGCCGGTGGCGATGATGGCGATGGCATGCTAGGGGAGGGCTGTCACTTCCTCGCGGCGAACCTCGATCAGCGGTTCGGACGCGATGGCGCCGGTCACCTCTGCGGAGAACAGCTCGCGATCCACGGTGAGCGCGTGGCCGCCGGGCACACGGGCCTTCCCGGCGGCGCACAGAAGCAGCGAACCCAGGCGGCGCAACTCTTCTTTCAGGAGCCAGGGCGCCGTGGATTCCTGTTCGGACTTGAGCGAATTGCTGCACACGAGCTCGGCAAGACGATCGGTCTGGTGAGCGGGGGTGCGCCGCACGGGGCGCATTTCGTGCAGAATCGAGCGCAGACCGCGCCGCGCGATTTGCCAGGCGGCTTCCGTGCCCGCCAGACCCCCGCCGATAATGTGAATGGGTTCACGCAAGAGCAAGCCCGTGCTTCCAGGATAACCGACGGCAGCCGCTAACCCAAGTTCGTCACGACATTTGTCGTTTAAGCTATTTTGGGGCCTGCACGGAGTCTAAATTCCATGGCTGCCATCGGGAGTTCGCAAAATCGCAATGTAGTGTAGACCTGACCTCTTGTCCCGCGATCTGTCTTTATGACACGATCAGGCGAGAATGTTTTTGCGCCCGAATCATCGGAGCAAGGACGGCAAGGAGCACACCTACTGGTCGCTGGTGGAATC
>JAIQFL010000535.1 GCA_020073365.1 Terriglobia bacterium
ATCCGGCGCATACATGCTGTGGAGCTATCGGGTTCGTACCCCGTATCCCGATGGCGGCGCAGCCTGCTGTCGTGTACGCTGATTACCCCACTCCCGCAGTCCCCCCTCTTCAGCCCTCGATCTCGGCAAAATACCCGCCGGCCATTAGTGCACCACCATCCTGCCTACCGATCGGCCGCCGGCCGACTCCCCCACTGTCTGAATCGCAGTCGCAGACTACCACTCCTTGACAAGCGAGGGTGGTCTGGAGGAGAATACTTAGGCTAGCGAAAGATGGTTTCCAGGAACCTGCCAGAGGCGGTGAGCGGCGAGCGGACATTGATCCCAGTGCCCAGTACCTAAGACCCAGTGCGAATCCTGGTCGCTGGCTTTTCCTTCCTGAGGCGAGTACCGCCTGAGGGAAGACAAAACACGACACATCCGGGGCTCTTCCGTGGAGCCCAGGGAAGGGCGACGCTAACGTCGCCCTTCTTCTTTGTTGTAGACAGTTCCTCAACCTTTATCGGGAAACTTCTCTCAAACGCGACAATGGGCTCCACGGTGGCTCTAAACCGTCAGGTTTAGAGCCACGGTCACAGCGAGCGATTGGCCGCGGAGATTGAGCGCAAGAGGCTGGTCAATGCCGAGGGGTTTTTGAGCCACCGAGATCGTTCGCCACCGGCCGCCAAAAGCGGCCACTGGCAAGGTAACCAGGTGTCGCCGGGGCGGATTTCTCCTGCGACCGGGGTTGCCGGGTTCAACCGGGGTGTTTTTCCCCGCTCTCCGCGGGGGGGTTAAACCGGGTTGAAGGGTTCCCGCGTTTGGGGGAAAAAAGACCCCGGAAACCCCGGAGACCCCGGTCCCAGGCACCGACCCCCTGGTCCCCCCTTTGCGGAAAATGGGCGGCGCCGGCCGAAGTCGGTGCGACAAACCTCCCGCCTCCAAACTATCGCTGCCGCCTGCCACCCACCGCTTCAGCCAGCCCGACCAGCCGATGCCGCTGGTCCTGCCGCAATCGTACAGCACTGGCTCCGTGATCAGGATTCCGACGCAGTTGAACACGGTGGGCGACCACATCAGGAAAAGGCGCCTCGGGCTGAAGATGCTCCAAAAGGAGGTTGCGGAGCAACTCGGTGTTTGTCAGCCGAGCGTCTTTAACTGGGAGAGGAATGCATCCAGCCCGGAAATCCGGCACATGCCCGCGATCATCGACTTCCTTGGGTACGATCCGCTGCCGCAGGCGGTCACGCTCGCCGAGAGGTTGGTCCGCCAGCGCATGAGCTTGGGGCTTTCGCAGAAAGAGTCCGCCGGACGGATCGGCGTAGATGCCGGCACGCTGGCTAAATGGGGGCAGAAGAAACGGGAGCCGCAGGGCGCGTTCCTGGTGCGGGTGAAACGCTTCCTTCAGGACGGGGAAGTGTCGGGCGCGCGACGGGCGGGGTAGCGACCAGCCCCGGAAGCTAGGAAAGCGGCGGTGCACCGTTCTGACAGGCGATTCGGTGGTAAGGCGTAATACGGCCAAGTGGCATAGCCGGACCCTGGCCGACTTCCCGGGAGTAATGCTGCTAGAATTCGCGGAAGGCCCTTACGACTCGTTGGGCCGCTACCCGGTCGTACGGGCTGGTCAGGTGAGGCGTAGCGAATGTGGCGCATTCTGAACGCGTTGGGAGGAAGAAGCGGCGAACGAACCGCCTTACGTATTTCTGCCGTATTTCAACACGCGTGGCGCTGCTTGCATCCCGGACCCGAGGCGGAGTCAACGACCACAATGGCCGTTACAGCAACACATCCAGCCCGCCGACGTTGGACATCGAGCCTTCCCACTTGCGCAATAGTTTGCGCGGTCGTGTTGGTCCCCCTCGTGAATACTCCTGATCATTTGGTCTGGTTCGATATCACGCCGAAAATAGCGGCAATGCTTCTCATGGTCGGCATCGCCAGTGTTTCCATACCCAGGGAACTGCTGGACTCTGCTGCCTCCCCGAGATCCTCCATAATTTTGCCCGCTAGCATGATTACAGTTGCAGTCCTCAGCACCGCCTTTTCGCATGCCCCATTCCTGTCACTTGGCGGAAGCAGTTGGCGGCGCGTCGGCCTTCCAACCGAAGTCGCGCTGGCAGTCTTCATGCTCCTACAAACGGCAACTGCCCGGGGTGATTCGCGAGGCGCCGTCTGGTGCCTCCGGGCGAATTGCGTGGCTTTGCTTTTCTCTTCGGCCACGGTATTACTACAAGTTCTCGGAGTCTGGGGATATGTAGGGTTTGAGTCGTGGCAGGATACCGTTAGGCCAGGAGGTGTACTGGGATCCGGAGCAGCGTTTGGCTGCTACGCAACGGCCCCAATCTTTCTTTGTGCCACGCTCTGGGTCATTGATAAGGGGTCGCCATGGCGGTGCTTACCTTTGATAGCAGGCGCCGCGGGTTTCTCCGCTCTTCTGTTCTCGGGCACGCGCGCCGGGCTCCTCGGCATACTTACGGGACTATTGGTGTCGTTCGTTCTTTTGAGGCGGCGCGCTACTGGGATTGTAGTCGGCATTTGCGCAGGTCTGGCCCTCACGTTGGGACTCGCCCTGACAACCAATACCCCCCTGCTAATCAGGCTTCAACAAGCCCGAGTGGATCTCTGGGGTGGGACTAGGCCGGACGTTTGGACGGACAGCCTGACACTGTTTTCTAGTCTCCCGACATTCGGTTACGGCCTTGAATCGTTTCCGAGGATTTACCCTAAAGTCCAATCGCAAAAAACGGCCCTCGACTGGCCAAACACATCTCATGAGTCCACGCACAATTACCTGTTGGACACCATTTTGTCGCAGGGCGTTCCTGGCCTCATTGTAGTTGTTGGCCTGTGCATTAGCGCGTTTCTGGGTTTCAGGCAGCTTAGCGCTGAGAAGAAGCGGCCCTACTCGTTTTGTCTCGCTGCACACATAGCCTGTTTGACTGGCTGCATGTTCTTTACGCCCCAGCTTTCGACGCTGTTGTCCCTTTATCTTCCAATCTGTTTGATTTGGGCATCTTGCAGCAATGACAACGACCATGTGAAGGCGGTTAGTCACGCGCTATGCGTGAGGCGACCATCGCCCTTAGGCGTGTTAAGCACGATCGTACTACGTGGGGCTGGATTAGCATTCATCGTATACTCTGTCTGCCTCGTCGTATTGGACAGTCGCGTATATGAAACCAAAGTCCTCTTCGATTCCGGACAAGTAGACAGGGCATTCGAAGCCTTCGCGCGAGCGCGCCAAATCGCGCCACCTGGCGTGAGTGCCGAGACGTGGTTTTCGGGCGAACTGTTCAGGAAAGCGCATTCTGTGCCCTCAGGCGCTCTGGATCAGCAGTTGTACTATTCCCTTCGCGTCGCCGTCAAACAGGAGGAGGAGTTCGAAAACGCGTCGATTCTTCTCGCCGCTAAGATGATTGCGGATCATCGACAGGATGACGCGGGTGCTGTTCTCAGGAGACTCCTCCTTGAGTGTCCTAATTTCGAACTTCCCAAGCACATTCTAGCTGTGGTACAGGTCAATAAAGCATCGGGGAAGGATTGAACGACTTTGCGAGAACTAGATACCGCAAGAATCTACCGGACGGGCACGGTTGCGATTGGGCTCGTCAGCGTTCTTTGTGTTTGGCACTCCATCGGCATGAGAACACTCTCGGCACAATCGACGAATCGGCTGTCTTCGGACACTGCTGCGGCTTCATCGTCTCGGCCCGCCGCCGAATCGGACACGCTAGTGCGCGATATTCTTCAAGGCAGAGTGGCTCTGAATGCAGAATCTAGCCCGCCCGATTCCACGTTATTGCAGCATGAAGAGAGGCCCTTCCGCCGCAAACCGAGGAAGAATGTGCTTGTCGATGTCTCATTAGCTGTTCCTATCGCGGCGCTCTTTGTTGTTGTGGCTCTTCTTGTCGCGTGGATCAAGAGACGTCATAGATTGCATCGCCGTGCGCCAGGATCGCCGACTGCTTTTGATCGCAACAGGTGCCAGCAGCTGGAGTCTCCCTTTACCGGCGAGCAGGGTGACACAGCATCGGAAGAGGCAAGAGAGGAGTTGTGTCAACCGCAATAAGATAGTTTGGGGTCACGGTTGTCGTACGGTAACCGCGTCCGGCTATAATGTATCCGGTTTGACCAAGCCGATGCTCTATAAGCCGAAGGTGTTCATCAGCCACAGCGCGAAAGAGCCTGAAACGCGCCAACTGTGTGAGACGCTGGCGGACCGCCTGGCGCAAGAAGGCTTCGAAGTACTCTGGGACGCCACGCTGCAGACGTCGGAGGCGTGGCGGGCCGTAATCGACGAGTGGATCTGGCGCTGCGACACGGCGGTGCTGGTGCTGTCGGACGCGGCGACGCACTCGCGATGTCGCATACGAGGCGGCCCTGTTGCGACAGCGCTGGCGGTATGGGTTTACGCTCGTTCCGGTATGGTGCCCCGGAGTGAGCGCGGAGGTGCTGGCCGAACGCATGGGCGCCCAGCAGATCGCTGAGATCCACACGAACGTCAAACCGAAGGACTGGGTGTTCGACACCATCGCCGATCGTGTAGCGGCCGAACTGGGGCCTGTCCTGACGCGATTTCAGGCGCGCCACGACACCGAAAAGCTGCTGATCAACGAGCTGGATCTCAGGACTGGCTCAGAGGCCGCGTTGAAGGCGATCGCGGCGGAGTACGGCCTGGCACCGTTCCCGGCGGGCGCGAAGCAGGATGGCGCCGCCGCGCTGGCGCGGCGGCTGCTGGACAGCAGCGCGCCACTCGGAGAGCAGCGATTTACCTATCTCGCGTCCGGCCTCAGCGTTATGAAGACGGCAATCACTGAAGCGCTGGGGGTGCGGAGAATTGTGAACCTGGTGGCGCCCTTCTGCTGGGTTTCGCCGCAGAGTGTGCTCCGCGTGGCGCTGCTCTTGGCGCAGCCGCCCGGGCAGGCCAGAGTGGTCGCCTGGGCGCGTTCGTGGTGTCTCTCGGAAAGGATGTACCTCCATCGGGGCTTCTGCACGCGAGATACGACGAAGCTGAAGATCGCGAAAGCATCCGACGCCGCGGGAGGAAGTGCGGAGGCGATTCTGGACCATATCCGTTCCGTGCTGGCGGATAAGGTCTTCCACGACGGTCACAAATCGGCAGCTAAAGTGGCGGCTCGAATCAAGGCGCTGGCGCAACGGGGCGTTCCGGTCTTTCTGCTGCTGCCGGCGCACGCCGTCGACGCCACGGTGCTGACCGAGACGCAGGCCCGGTGGCCGGAGCTCTGCGTGTTCCTGTTCGGCGAAGACGAGCAGGAGATTCGCAGCGGGTTTCCGGGCGTGACCTTCCTCGATCCGCCGCTGACTCCCGATCAGGAAGAGACAGCCAGAACCGGGTGGGGCGACTGCATGGAGGTGGCGGATCCCACTGCCGATCTCGAAACGGAGGCGGCCTACCTATGAACGATTACAAAGACGATTTCGATCCAAGCGACTATCGGCTGGGTGGGGCCGACGCGGGAACGAAGCGAGGGCTGGATGTGCGGGACGGCTCGGTCTACGTCTACGAGGACGAGATCAAGCTCGCGGTGCGCGTCGCGCTGGCGACCGGGCGTCCGCTGCTGCTGCTGGGTGCACCCGGCTCCGGCAAGTCTTCGCTCGCGGCTTTCGTCGCGCGGACGATGAACTGGAACTACTTCGAGCAGGTAGTGACGTCGCGGACCAAGGCACAGGATCTGTTGTGGACCTTTGACGCCGTGCGCCGGCTCCGGGATGCGCAAGCAAACGAACTGCAGGACCAGATCGAATCGTACAGGGTGCGGCTCTTTTGCGTTTTGGGCTAAGACTCCATCTATCAATACGATAGCTGGCATGCGGGGTCTTCATGCTGCGCGGATGAGAGGGGATATCCACACTCCGGCGGGATATCGGGTGAGTCCTAAACTAAGGTGATGACGTGTTGGATTACCGGGTGAAACGCCAATCAAGATGGGCGTGCAGCGATTTTCCTTCAGAAAAATC
>JAIQFL010000536.1 GCA_020073365.1 Terriglobia bacterium
AGCGGGGCCGTGAATGTCGGCACAACCCTCTCGGTGGCGGTGGGCTTCAACGTCGCGCGCGAGTTTGTGCCCCGCCTTTTCCCTTGAACAGAGTCTGACACGAGGCCCATTGAGACAACTGAAGATCGTCGACCTGTTGAGGCCGCATTGGAAGGCTCTGGCCCTGGGATTCCTGGCGGTCATCGGCGAGAGCGCCACCGATCTGCTACAACCGTGGCCGTTGAAGATTGTTTTCGACAACGTTCTGAAGTCCCGGTCGCTCCACGGGCACGGATGGTTGAACCACCTGGTACTCTCGACCGTTGGCAACGACAGCCTGGCCATCTTGCGCTTCGCCGCCATCGCCGCGCTGGCAATTGCAGTGGCTGGAGCGATCTGCTCCTACACTGAGAAATACCTTACGACCAGTATAGGCCAATGGGTGATGCATGACCTGCGGCTCATGCTCTACTCTCACGTGCAGCGCCTGTCACTCTCCTATCACGATCACAAGCAGACCGGCGACCTGATCAGCCGCGTGACCGGCGACATCGACGCGATCCAAAGCTTCATCGCTTCGGGACTCCTGGGGGTGCTGATCAACAGCTTGACGCTGGTGGGCATGCCCATAGTCATGTTCTACATCAATTGGCGCTTCACGATGATTGCACTGTCCGTTGCGCCAGTGCTATTTGCGGTGGTCTACAGCTATACGCGCCGGATCAAGAAGGCATCGCGCGAGGTGCGCAAGAAGGAGGGCGAAATTGTCTCGGTGATCCAGGAAGTTCTCACTTCCATTCGTGTCGTGAAGGCTTTCGCGCGCGAAGACTACGAGCAGCGCCGCCTGGAAGAAGAAAGCCTGGAAAGCGTTGAGATGGCCCTGCACGCGCGCAGCCTGAAGGCCAAGCTGTCCCCGCTGGTGGAGATCATCGTGGCGGTGGGCACCAGCATGGTGCTGTGGTTTGGCGCACATATGGTCTTGAGCGGCGATCTTTCGGCCGGCTCGCTGATTGTCTTCATCTTCTACCTGGGGATGATGTACAAGCCCATGCAGGAGCTTTCCAAAATGACCGACGCCTACGCGAAGGCCGCAGTGGGATACGAGCGCATTCGGGAAGTTCTGGAAACCAGGCGCGATGTCAGGGACCTGCCGGGAGCCCGGCTGGCGCCGCCCTTCAAGGGCCGGATCGAATTTGAGAAGGTCTCCTTCAGCTATGAACCCAACAGACCGGTTCTCCGCGATATAAGCTTGCGGATCGAACCGGGACACGTCGCGGCCCTGGTGGGGCCGACGGGGGCCGGCAAGACCTCGATCATCAGCCTGATTCCCCGCTTTTACGATCCGGATTCCGGGCAGGTGAAGATCGACGGGCGGGACATTCGCCGTTTCACGCAGCAGTCGCTTCGCCGGCAAATCAGCCTGGTGTTGCAGGAGACGCTGCTGTTCCACGCTCCCGTCTGGAACAATATCGCATACGGCAAACCGGGGGCTACGCGCTCCGAGATTCTTCGCGCCGCCGAACTTGCCAATGCCCACGAGTTCATCGAGAAGATGCCCGAAGGCTACAACACCATCATCGGCGAGCGAGGCGTGACCCTTTCGGGAGGCCAGCGCCAGCGCATCGCGATCGCCCGCGCAGTGATTCGAAACACCCCCATCCTCATCCTGGATGAGCCCAGCACTGGACTCGACGCAGGGGCGGAGAAGGTGGTCTTCGATGCCCTGAATCGCTTGATGGAGGGCAGGACCTCCATCGTGATCGCGCACCGGCTCTCCACCATTCGCCGCGCCGATGTGATCTTCGTGGTCAAAGACGGAACCATCGTCGAGCGCGGCAGGCACGAAGACCTCCTGAAATCCCGCGGCCTGTACTCGGAACTCTACGAACTACAGTTTTGCGAAACGGAAGACACCCAGCACGCCAGTTGAGTGGCGCAAGCACTTGCTTGCCGCGTCCCCACTCATGGGGACGCTTGGTGGGTTGTGCACCGCCTGGTGGCTTGTCCACTCCCTTCCGCTTACAGATCCGTCAGTATAGCGATCCTATTCTCGAACACCGCGGCGAATCCTTCCACTTCCTGCGGGGAATAACCGGCGGCCCGGAAAGCATCGCGGATCTGCCGCGTCGAGAGATGCGCCAGCAGTTCTCCCATCCACCTGGCATCGGCGCGAGGTACCTGACGGCCGATCCGCTCCAGCCCCACGCGCCGGATATACTCCTTCGGGTTCACCAGGTAGACATACCTCGGCCGGGCCGGCACGCGGAAGTCTATCCAGCCGTCGGTAACCTGGCGGAGAAACATCGACTGGTGGTATGAGTCCAGATTCCCTTTTGCCCTGTCGCGAGGCCAGGAGCGGCCGGCGGACCCAAAGCTGGCTCCCAGGTCGCTCACCATGTAAATGCGCTCGGAGCCCTTCTGGTAGATGGCATTGTTCTCATCCTTGAGATCCCAGTTATTGATGAGCGCCATCATCACCTTCAGTCCATTCAGCTCCCGGGTGCCGGTGAACAAATTGTCCCGCCAGTGCCAGTTTCCGATCTTCTTTTCCTCCGTCCACTCTCTCTTCAGCCGGACGTTGGGCACGGAACCGTCGGGCGCAACCAGTTTGTAGCCGCGATGCAGGCGGACCGGCATGCCTTGAACCTGCAAGTCAGGCACGAAGTAATCCTCACCCGTGTAATAGCCCGCGGCCCAGACGATCCGCGCCGCCACGGTCTCCGGGCGCGCCTCCAAGCCCAGTTTCACCTTCCACTTCACGCCATCCCGGTCGCGGACCACGAACTTGGGACTGGTGCCATCGAGATCTTCTTTGACAAAAGTAAACGGGCCGTGAGGCTGATCCTGCCTGCCGCCTGACCCCCAGAAAAGGTCGCGAGACGCCATGTCCGTGGGACTGCGCCAGAGCACCGCGGTTACGCTCCCGCTATCCGCCCACGCTTTCCGCTGTTTCTTGCCGGAAGCAACGGGATAGCTCAAAACAACCGCGAGCAGAACACCAAGTGAGAGTTTCTTTACACTCATAAAGGCAGCCTTTCTCCGAACGGCGCGTTAACTGCACATTCGATAGCAGGATGCATGCCACCGTACGGGAACAGGCAAGAAGCGTCGCGGGGAGGCCCATGGTGAGACTGTTGGTGCAGCCGGGGGAGGGAGTCCTGGCGCTGGTTAAAGCCATCACCGGCGCAAAAAGGAGCGTCGAAATCGTCATCTTCCGTTTCGACCAGAGGGAAATCGAACGGGCGCTCGCGAATGCCGTCAGCCGGGGAGTATTCGTCCACGCGCTGATTGCCCATACCAACCGCGCCGGCGAGGAGAACCTGAGAAAACTGGAAATGCGATTGCTTGCGGCAGGAGTCACAGTGGCCCGCACGGCTGACGACCTGGTGCGTTACCACGGCAAGCTGATGATCATCGACCGCCGCGAGCTCTATCTCCTGGCTTTCAATTTTACACACCTGGATATCGAGCACAGCCGCAGCTTCGGCGTCGTCACCCGTACCCGGGCGGTGGTGCGGGAAGCGGTAAAGCTGTTCGAGGCGGATACCAAGCGCCATCCCTACGAGCCGGGACTTGGCACCTTTGTGGTCAGCCCGGTGAACGCTCGCCAGCAACTCTCGGACCTGATCCGGACGGCACAAAAAGCACTGATTCTCTACGACCCGAGGATCAGCGATCCGGCGATGATTCGTCTTCTCGCGGCCCGTAGCAGAGCCGGCATCGAGGTCCGGATCATCGGTCAGTTGACGCGAAGGATTCCAGGCGTGGCCGTGCGTAAATTGCCGCAAATGCGGTTGCACACTCGCACGATCGTTTGCGACAACCGTGTGGCCTTCATCGGAAGCCAGAGCCTCAGGGCGCTGGAACTGGACGAGCGGCGGGAAGCCGGCATCGTGTTGCGCGACCCCAAGGTGGTGAGTCTCGTGGTCCGGACGTTTCAGGAGGACTGGCTCGCCGCCGAACCATCGGCGGAGCAGGCCGCGCAGGACGCCGCCGAGCCTGCCGCCAAGGTGGCCAGGAAAGTAGCCAAGGCGATAGCCAAGGAACTGCCTCCGGTGGCCCCGGTTTTAGACGGCGCCGTCAAGAAACTGGTCGGCGACTCGGCTCCCGTGGAACTGAACGCCGAGGAAGTAGAGGCCATCGTCAAGGACGCCGTGAAGGCCGCAGTAGCCGAAGTTGTCAAAGAGGTAGTCGAAGAGGTCGTCGAGCAACACGGTGAAACGGTACAATGAACCCGCTCAAACGGATTCTGCCGGCGTTCTGCCCCCTGCTGCTGGAAAGCTACACGATAACTACACCTTGACGATGCTTCTAAGCACGGCGTCCCAGGGGGCGCGGTAGGGGCGGACGCACGCTGCGGCGGCCTCTTTGTCGCCGATCACCTGCTCCTTCTCGGGGTCCCAACGAATCGAACGGCCGAGCCGGAGAGACATGTTGGCAAGGTTACAAGCCGTGGCGACGCGATGACCGTCCTCCACTTCGCACAACGGGCGTTTGCGGGTGCGCATCGAGTCGAGCCAATCGCGCTCGTTCATGGCCATGGTGTCTTCGCCGCCGGTGCCGTAACGGGGGTCCGACTGGACCCCGCCACTGGACGCCTCGATCCACGGCGTCCTTTTTGTGTCCGAATAGACCGGACCGCCGATGGGATGCCCCTGGAAGGGCGGGATATCGTTGACCGGGTCACCCTTCATTTCCGAAGCCACGGTATAGCCGCCGGCCATGGTCATGGTCCCCTTGGTGCCGAGATAGACCTGGCCCGGGTCGCCGCGCGACGCGTTGGCTTCGCGGATGGCGCAGTTCAAGGTGAAGCCGGGGAACACCCACGACGCATCCTGGAGGTCGGGCGTCTCGCCGTCGTCTTCGAGCGCGAACCGGCCGCCGGTAGACATCACCAATGACGGGCCCTTCACGTTCATGACCCATAGGACCTGATCGATGATGTGGGCGCCCAGGTTGGTCATCTGGCCGCCCGAATAGTCCCAGAACCAGCGAAAGTGGTAGATGCCGCGGTGCGCCTGGTACGGCCGCTTCGGCGCCGGCCCCAGCCACATATCGTAGTCGAACCCGGGAGGCGGGTCGGAGACGGGAGTCTTGCCGAATCCGGGGTAGATGTTGCGGAATGCGGCCATGCGCACGGAATGGATCTTCCCCAGGACGCCGCTCTCGGCCACCTTTTTGGCCGCCGCGACCCCTTTGCCGTGACGCCGCTGGGTTCCCACCACGACGATGCGCTGGTGCTTGCGGGCGGCCTGGACCATCCACTTACCTTCGTCGATGAACACGGTCATCGGCTTCTCGACATAGACGTCCTTGCCCGCCGCGCAGGCCATGATGGTGAGGAGCGCGTGCCAGTGGTCCGGCGTGGCTACGACGACTCCCTGGATGTCCTTGTTCTCGTACATCCGCCGGAAATCGGCGTAGCCCTTCGTGTTGGGGTTTCCGATGTACTGGATGGCCTCATCCACGCGCGGTTTGTAGGTGTCGCAGACGCCCACGATATCGACATCGTTGAATCTCTTGAAATCCGCGACGTGCTGTTTCCCGATCAGGCCGAACCCGATGAATCCGACGCCAATGCGGTCGTTGGCGCCGAGCACCCTCTGGTAAGACGCTGCCGTCAACGCGGCCGTGCCCAGAAACGTTCGCCGCGTGGACTGGGCGACTTCCACTTTCTCTGGCATCTTTTGTATTCCTTTCCGTAATGAGAATGCCTGGTGGAATCCTCACGAATCGTACATCAGGGCCTCTAAGACTGTAATACCGCCCCAGGAGAAGTATAACTCCCGGCTCGCTGGGTGGGGCAGGCGCTTTCGCGTGTGCCCCAAAGGGGCTGAATTACCAGTGGGGGAAGGACCCACTCGAATAGTTGATGGTTAGATTCGATAGCTGGCGAGCGGTGAGTCCTGGAAACGGGGCTGATCGGAACCTCGCGACAAAGTCCACACAT
>JAIQFL010000098.1 GCA_020073365.1 Terriglobia bacterium
TGAGCGGGAGTAACTCAGTGGTAGAGTGCGACCTTGCCAAGGTCGAAGTCGCGGGTTCAAATCCCGTCTCCCGCTCCAGATTTCGCCTCTTCAGACCTGCTGTTCCCCGCGGATGGACTTTTTTCGGCCGGAACGCTAACGTAGTGGCAGGGGCGCGGTACCCAAGTGGTAAGGGAGAGGTCTGCAAAACCTTTATGCGTCGGTTCGATTCCGACCCGCGCCTCCAGATTTCTCAACGCAGTAGCGTGCAGCGCTTGCACTTAGCTCGATTCCTTCCTTTGCGCTCGATTGCCCTCATTTGTGTTCAAACGAGTCTGTTTTGACATCGGAGTTGGCCCAAAGTTGGCCCAAGAATTCCGGAGGCTCATCAGTTCACTTTCTCGCTGGCGTGCTGCCAGTCGAACTGCAGGTTCGCGGCCTGCGACTTTCGCATGGTTTCCGCGTAGGTGGCCATCGCCGCCTTCTTGTGTTCCTCGGTCGGGTGGACGTAACGCTGCACGATGCGAATGGAACTGTGACCGAGAATTGCGGCCAATGTGGCCAGGTCGATGCCGGCTTGCGCCATGCGCGTCGCGAAGGTGTGGCGCAGATCGTAGAGCACGAAGGCCAGCCCAGCTTTTTCGCACACTGCATTGTGAGCATTGTTCAATCGAGCAACATGCTCGCCGGCTTTGCGACTGGCGGGGAAAATCCAAGATGACTCAGCAGCCGTCATTCTGCGCGCGAGGATCTCCCGACTTTCCGGTGTCAGGTCCAGCGTGCGCCGCGCGGCGGTAGACTTCCCCCAGCGAATCTGCAGCTGGCCGCGTTCCAGGTCGACGTCCGATGAGCCGAGGGTCAACGCCTCTTCCGGCCGCATGCCTTGGTTCAGCATCAATCGCCCCAAGTCGAAAAGATCGCGGCGCCGTTCGGCGAAGCTGAAATATTTCTTCTCTTCCTCCGGAGTGAGCACGTGGATGCGGACCGCATCCCCCTCGGAAGGAATCTTGACGCGACGGATAGGGTTGTCGCGCGTCCAGTTCTGCTGCATGGCATATTTGAAAAAGGTGCTGAGCGCATGCAGATCGTGGCGCAGCGTGATGTCGCGAACCTTGTGTTCGTTCACGCGCCAAGTTTTGTAGGCTTCAATCCTGCCTTCGTCGATCGCGCTGACCGGCTGCCGGGCGAAGAACACAATCGCGCTGGCCAGGCTGACTCTAATCCGCCGGCTGCTGTTGGGATGGTCGCGGTAATTGGCCAGGGTCCACTCGAAGAACTCCTTCGCGGCCGTGTTGAATTCCCGGACAGCAACACGTTTGGTGGGCGCATGGCCCTCAAGGAGTGCTGTCCGGTGTTCGATTTCCTTGCGCAGGGCCGCGCTCTCGTTTCGTTGTGTGGCGGCCAAGCTTGTGCTTCCCGCGTAGTTGCGTCCGTCCAGCTGAAAGCGGTAATGCCACTTCCCGTTCTTGTTGCGCAGTGCCATCGGTCACCTTCTGCAGCTTGGCTGCGAGCCACGCGTTGACGCGTTCTTTCGGGTACCAGATTTTTCTTCCGACCTTCAGGAATGGCGGTCCAACGTGCAGACAGCGCCAAGTCGCCAACGTCGCCGGCGAGATTTCCAGGTTCGAAGCCAACTCCTCGGGAGAGAGCAGCGTCTCTCTGAGGGTCAACTCCGAATCTGCCGCGCCGATCCTATCAGCAACGTCAAGCGCCGGGCTGTGATCTCGCGACAAACTCATGACAGCATTTCCCGATGTGGGCTACGCTTGCTTCTCGTACTGCCCGTTCCTTTGTGCTTCCAGATGCTGTTCGACGCGCTGACACTCCGCGCGTTCCATGGGCTTGCGTTGCTGGATCTGGTCGATGGGCACGGGCGCCAGGCCGAGCTGCGCTGCCAGTTCTGCGGTGGTGGGGATGATGGGCGCCGCCTCATATCGTTTGCGGGGAACGCTGAGGCCCATCTTGCCTTTCCCCGACCAGCAGAGTGGCGCCGCATCCAGCTCCGCCAGTTTCTGTTTTATCCAGGCCGCGGTCTCGGCATTCGCTACCACCGTGCAGGGTTTGTGCGGACGCAGATTGCAATCGCAGCGCGCCACACGCCGGCCGCCATGCTCATCCACGGGGCCATGCTTCCAGCCGGATCCACTGCAATCCGCACAATGGGGATCGTGCACGGCGCGCGGCTTGGCGACGTCGGGCACGGGTGGGAGACATTCCCGTACCTCGGCGGCCGAGGCTAGAAATTTGTTCCAGGTCCAGGCCTTGCGCATGCCGGCATAGACGCGAGAGATCCCGCACTCGTGGACGAGTTCCGCCATGTCCAGCACCCAGTATTCCTGATCTGCCGGGCTCAGCTTCTCCCATTGCGCGCGGCGGTGGGCCACGGCCGCGTTGAGCAGTTCCTTGAAGCTGACTATCTCAGCCGCCGATAAGCCGATCGAGCGGAGTTGTTCGTCGAGTGTTCCCTGCATTTTTTGCGGCCTCCGTTCTTGGGCGCGGTTCTTTCACACACTCACTCAGGTTTTGGTTTTGGTTCTTAGAACCAACATCAGTAAGTGAGTGAGTGTGAGCAGCGCGCGCGCGCTTCGCACGCCACTCTCGGAGCTGCTCGGTTTGTTGGTGGATGAGGTCCAGGAGCGGCGGAAAATAGAGCCATTCGATTCCGTCCACCTCTCGGCTCTTGAAGCGTGCCAGCACGCCCGACTTGTGGCTTTCCCAAAAGTCGGCGCGCCTCGCACCTGCAAGCTGCCAGAGGTTCGATGAATTACGCAGATAGCCCTGCATTTCGGACGCAGCGGAAGTGAAGACGAGTCGGAAAAACCAACCGGCTTCATAGTCGGGCAGGCCGCCGGCCCAAGCTACAAGGTCGGCGATGGGGATGCGGAGTTCGGGAAGCCGCGGCGCCGGCGACGTTGGTGTTGACGCGCTCGAATTGTCCCGGCTATGCTGCAACTGTCTCGGCTCCGTTTTGAGCGCCCCGCGGGTTGCATCCGTTGGGGCGTTCGTGTTTCAGGAACCGAGAGTAGGGGCAGTGAACGAGGAGAGGCCCCAAAAGTTACTGACCGATCCTCTGGAAACCTGTGGAAAGTTACTGAAAAACTCTAAACCCCGCGCTGGACGCGGGGTTTATTTTGTCAAAAGAGACTGGACTGAGCGGCGATTTTCGACCCAAGGGGATTGACGACCTTTTTCTCGGTTGGGATTTTGCCCGGCCGATTGACCCAGGTGCGGACGTTGGAGACGAGGGTTATCGCAGGCCTCGACTTGCTGAGGGCGCTTTTCCAGTCCTCGCCGTAAGGGCACGTCAGAATCCGCGAGGCGTCCAGGCGCCGCCCCAGTTCAGCGTTGCTCATATAGTTTTCTTGGGAGAGGAGTTCGGTACCGATGATGCGCCACTCGATCGGCTTCTCGTCCCAGTCTGCCGGCCGGTTACCACCGGTCCAGGCCTGATCGCCAACATCATCACCAGCAGAGCCACGGCAACCGCCGCCAACCCAAAGACCCATCCGCGCCGCCAGAACGGACGGCGTTGGCGCTCCAGTTCCGCCAGAACCCGCGCCCGTACCGCGGCGAAGTGCGCCGGCGGCAGAGGCTCCCGATGCGATTCCTGGAGCAACTCCAGCCCTTCCTTCAGCCCGCTGGAGAACAACTGGCAACCGGCACACTCACCCAGATGCCGTTCCACCTGCGTGGCCTCCGCCGCGGACAAGTCGCCCCCCACATAGAGGGCGAGCCGTTCCTCCCAATCCTTGCAGTTCATATGCGCCTCCGGAAGTAGCGCTCCACAAATCCTTTCACCTTCACCCGGGCCTTGGAGATCTGCGACCGCACGGTGGCTTCGGAGGATCCCAAGACTCGCGCCACCTCTCCCGTCGAGAGCCCTTCCAGGTCGCGCAACACCAGGGCCTCCCGCTCTTTTTCGGAAAGCATCCGCAGGCTCAGACGAAGCACGCGGCGCCTCTCTTCGGCGGCACTCCGTTGCTGTGGATCGGCCTCCCCGGAGGCCACCTCTCCGGCATCCTCGATCGGTACCGATGCCGGCCGGCGCCGCCGCAAGTCATGGCAGGCGTTAACCGTTACACGGTACAGCCACCCCGAAAAGGTGGCCGACGCTTCCACCTTGCCCAAATTGCGATAGAGCTTCAGGAAGACTTCCTGGGAAGCGTCCTCGGCATCCTCCATGCTGCCCAACAGGCGCAGCGCCGTCACCAGCACCATGCGCTCGTACTGCCGCATGAGCTGTTCGAAGGCGGCCAAATCGCCGGCCTTGGCTGCCCCGATGGCGCTGGAGCGGTCTTCGGGGCCGTCCATGGGACCAACTGTTGCCAGGAACGTCAGGGTGGTCATTCCTTTCTATAGAGAACAACTCCTGAAGCTCGCGAAACGTGTATGGGATTTTTGGAGGCTTGGTGGGACAGGCGGTTTCGCCTGTAAAAACCGCCTCTGGCCGGCCGGCGTTCAACCAACCGCAGCATCCAAATGGGTCTCGCCGAATCTGGGGTGTGGAATGGGCTTGTCGGGCTCTGCTGACCGGTACCCTGGCAGCGCCACTTCGGACCAATCCTACCGGGTTGTGCGGGATGAGGAGGTCACGGCACCGATATCAGCGGCCATGCGATTGGGAGGGGCCGCGGTGGGTCCGGGAATGTTGGGCCACTGGCCGAGGTTTTGGACCCTTCCGCCACGCGCCCGCCACACATCGCCGCGGAGGTGTCCGAGCACAGTGAACTGATAGCCGGTCGCCCCCTGCACGGCTATGCCGCCCAGGGCCTTGGACACCGCCATAAGAAGATTGCGGCCCTTCACCCCATCGGCTACCTCGCATCCACCCAATGTCACGACGGCGTTCGGACTGAACAATGGGACGAGCGCAGGCAGCACCGATGCGGCGACGCCGCCCAAGGTTCCGCCGCCGGCGCGCAGACACTTTGTCCCGGTCAGATCGCTGCCGGAGCCAATGCCGACGGATTTGATCGCCTGGGGCGCCATGGCCTCCAATGAAAAGGCAGTCGATCGCGCCGATGCCGGGCGCGTGCATTTGTGGATTAAAAATACCCATGGCCCGCGACCACAGTTTGGCCACCATTTCCGGTACGCTCTTGACGTAGATCGGGTCATCGGCGCCGGCAATTCCGGCCAACCGGTAAAACGGTGCGCTGGTAATCAACTCACCGGGCGCATCTTCGACAACTAACAGGCCTGCCATAATGTCCTTCCTCTGCCTTCATCTGTTTTGTGCCGCGGCCTTCTGCTCGGCAGCCTTCTGCTCCGCGGCCTTGAATGCTGCTACGAGGTTGGGCTCGCGCGCGCCCGCAGGCGCGGGGGTGCCATCCGCCGAGAGGGTGATGATGCCGGAGTTGTCATTCAATCCACGGTTGCCGAACCGGCCCTCCAGGTGTTGCTCGTCTACGGAGACGAAGTACCCTTTTCCGCTGCCCGTCAGAAACGTCCAGTCGTAATCGATGCGAGCCCCTGTAATCACCTTACCCATATAGACAGCGTCGATGATCGACTTGTAAGTCGGCCGTGACTCGGAAGGCAAGTTCTGGACCGAAGACACTTCCCCGTCCGGATCCGTCCTGTAAGTGATCTGGCCATTGAGCAGCTGGAATGTCTGCGGCCCCATGCCTCGGAAGCTAAAACTGAAAGTACCATTCACCGTGGTCCCGTTCTTTACCTGTAACAACGCGGTCATCGGCTGCGGTTTGGCCCCCGGCCCCATGGACGTGACAAATTGTCCTTGCCAACGGAGTTGCGTAGTCTGCAACTCTACCGGTGAGTCAACTACCGGCCGGCGATGATGCATTCCCGAGATGTTCCGCATGAATCCTCCCATTCGGAAAATCCAAACCTCACCGGATTTATACGAGAGATCCCGCGAGATCGGTTTGGGAGAATCATGAGGGAATGGTACTGGACTGCGGAGGCGGGGGCGGCCGCAACGAGCCGAATCCGCCCTTTTACGCGTATGCGTGCTACTGCGGCTGACCTGTCGCCGGATCGAGGATGAGCTTGTGGGCGCCTCCGCCCTCCTCAAAGTCGAACAGGCTCAGCAGCGGCCCCGCCATGGCGTCGAACGAAGACCCGCCGATCCGGCCCAAGCCCCAGTTGTCTTCGATGAATCGCAGGATGGATGTCTGGTCGGTCACGGAGTGGTCCACAAAGTTGACCCGCGCAAAATGCGAAACCACCAGCAGAGGAATCCGTTGCCCGTAGCCGCAGCGGCCGGCTACGGCGTTGGGGCCCGCGGTTCCACAAGATCCCGTGCCGCTGAGGGCATCGGCGTCGGTGGCTGAGCCGCTGACGATGGGCGGCATCACATGGTCGTACCAGCCGTCCGAATCGTCGTACGCAATAATCACGGCGGTGCTGCCCCAGAACGGCGAGAGCTCCAGCGCATTGATGGTATTGACCAGGAAGGTCTGCTCGTCGAGCGGGTTCGAATACAGGGCGTGGCCGTCCTGGTAGGCGGGAGCCTTCAGGAAACTCACGGCCGGCAGGTTTCCCGCATCCAATGCCTTGAAGAAATCGCCGATGTCGTACTGATGGTTGGCCTGATCCGCCTGGCCGATCATGGCGACCGAAGTGGGCCCGAGATGATGCGGATTGGCGGTCGATTGGTAAAACTGAAAGGGATTGTGGTTGGGAATGTAATCGGCCACCGATGCCGTGCCATCGAACTGCGTGTGCTGGGACGCGCAGACGGCCGTTCCATCAATGTTTCGGGGACTGGGGGCAAAGCCGCCCTGGAACCATCCCCACGTGATGCCCTTTTTGTTCAGCAGATCACCGACGTTGGAGCCCGCCATCGTGACGGTGTTCGCGGTATTGGGCACGCAGTCATCCAGTGCGGGGCGGATATCGCCAATCAGCGTGCCGCTGCGGATCACGGTTCCCGCGTTTCCCGTGTCGTGCACTACGGTGACGCCGCTGGTCTGGCCCGATATCAGATTGAGATGGCCCAGCGTGGATGGCCCAAACTCCGTGCTGAAGAAGTTATCGCTCATGGCAAAGTGCTGGGCATAATTCCAGAGCGCGGTGACGGTGTTGCCGTCGTAGTAGCTCATTACGAGTCCCTTGCCTTTGCCGGCATCGTTGCAGGTTGCGGTTGTTCCGCCGAGCAGGTCGACGAACTTGTCCATGAGCCCGCCGTCCATGGCCTTTTGTTCCGCGGTGTAGTCGTGATTCTGATCGCAGATGATCGCCTGCGAGCGGTTGAGCCGGAACGGTTGAACCGAATTGGGATTGTGCGTCATCAACGGTCCGGTGAGGCCGTTCACGCTGCCGGGCGGATGGTGGCCGATGTTTTGCGCCGTGAAAACAGGCTCACCGGTCAGGTTTGCCGCAATCGGATACGTGGCGAAATAGTGATCGAACGAGACGTTTTCCTGGAAAATTACCACTACATGCTTGATGGGGGTGGCGGTTTGGGCGGCGGCCGTCCAGGTGCATCCCGCGATCGCGAGGCCGGCGAATAGAAGGTACTTCCATTGCATCGATTAGATCTCCTATGTCGCCCTACCGGCCCCGATGCGCGGGTATTCCCGAAGGCCCCAAAGTTAGCAGATGCAAACAGTACGGAAACGTGCGCTTTGGGGGGGAAGAACCATGAAGAGCGCTGTCAGGCCGGGATCCAAGCGGCGGCCGGCGGGAAGGTCAAATACGTCTACCCTGACGGGCCGGACCACATCCACCTGAACGCCGACTGACTGAGGGCGCCAGATAGTCTGGCTGCCCGGGGCCAGATCTTCGCAAGAGGTTGTCGTGGATCTCGATCGCTACGGCGGCGTTGGTAAATCGCTCGCCTGCAATTTTGATCCTTCGTCCCAGACCGCCTCCAGCCCGGCTACTACGGCGGCGGACAGGGAATAGTTTGTACCATCGATGTTGAGGGTATCGGCTTTCATCAATTGCAAAAGCTGCGAGTAATCCCAATAGGTCGCGTTATGTGCGCCTCCGCGGGTCTGAATCACGTACCAGCCCTTTAGTCTCGGGCCGTTTGGAACATGGGTCTGATCGGCTTGTGCGTAAAATCCGTAATTCGTAGCTTTTCCTACCTTCGACAGGATCCACAACTTGTGAGATCCCGAGACCAGGTGGGCGGCATACGAAGGACCATAAGATTTGTCCAGTGTATCGACAGTATATTTCTCGAAATCGAGGAGATCCGGCGCCTGCGGCTTGTAGGTGAACTGCGTGGCCTGGTTGTGCGCCTGATCGGCTACGGCGCGCGTCAGCGGGAGCCAACCGAACTTTTTTGCGAAATCAAACGTCTCCTTGGCAGTGACCGGCAGGTAGAAACCGTCTTTTCGTAGCGGATTACAGACCTTGACGGTCACATTGCCGACCGTCCCGTTTTGCATTTTGTACTCCAATTTTACGTCGTACCAATCGAAGTCGGCAGACGCAACCTTACCCAGAAGGTCGGCGCGCAACTTTACTAATTCCTGAGCGGTCTTACCCATGCACAGTAACCGATGCGGTCTGCCGCTGATGCCTGTGGCATAAACTGGACGGCAGTCTCGGATCAATTCTAAAACAGAATGACGCGAAAGCAAGCCCGATTCTCAAAAAAAAAGAACGAGCGGACGGCAAGGTAAGGGCCTGATCCAGCGGAAAGATGCTGTGCGCGCCGGAATGGGATCGAGCGAACCTGATATCCGCGGGTCGGAGCCCAACGCAAGTTCTCCTCGAACGTGCCCCCCGGCGAGTCCCGGAGGCCCTCCAGTACAGGTACGAATGCCTGTGCTGCCGCAGTAGACGCAAACAGTACGGAATCGTGCGCGTACAATAGTCTTTCATGCCGGAATTCGACGTCGTGGGCGTGGGGCTCAACGCCACCGATACGCTTCTCATCGTGCCCCACTTTCCCGCTTATGCCGGCAAGGTGCCGTTCCAGGAGGAGATTCTCAGCCCCGGTGGGCAAGTGGCCTCGGCGCTGGTGGCGTGCGCGCGCCTGGGCCTCCGCACCAAGTACATCGGGGCCATCGGCGACGATGAGCGCGGACGCATCCAACTGGAAAGCCTGCTCGGAACCGGTATCAACCTCGACCACGTGCAGCATTGCAGGAACTGCCCCAATCAATCGGCCTACATCATCATCGACCGCTCCACCGGCGAGCGCACGGTTCTCTGGCGGCATGACGATTGCCTGCGCATCGACCCGGAGCGGATCGCGCCGGAACAGATCGCGGGCGCGCGGCTCCTGCATATCGATGGCTTCGACACTCGCGCGGCGGCGCGCGCGGCGGAGATTGCGCGGAGCCACGGCATCCCCGTTACCGTCGATGTCGACACCATCTATCAGGGCTTCGACCGCGTGCTCCCGAATGTCGATTACCTGGTGGCCAGCTCCGAGTTCCCCACCGCCTGGACCGGCGTAAACGACCCGTTTGAGGCCCTCCAAACCATCCAGAACAAGTACGGCATGAAGGTGGCGGCCATGACGCTGGGCCCGCACGGGGCGCTGGCTCGGGAAGATGGGAGGTTCCACTACTCGCCCGCGTTCGTGGTGAACTGTGTGGATACCACGGGCGCGGGCGACGTGTTTCACGGGGCGTTCTGCTATGCTGTTTTGCAAGACATGCCGATGCGCGACGCTCTCGAATTCTCCAACGCCATGGCGGCCCTCAATTGCACGGCCATCGGCGCCCGCGGCGGGGTGCGCGGGCTCCAGGAAATCCGTGTCCTGATGTCGAGGGGCGAGCGAAGATCGCACGAAGAAATCGCGAGGCGCGCGGCCTCCAAGACCTGAATGTTTCCGCTACGCGATACACAGCCGAGCTACTCCAAGCCCGTGGTCACGGTCCTGCTGATCGCGATCAATATCCTGGTGTTCCTATACGAACTCTCGCTCGACGACTATTCCCAGAACGCCTTCGTGGCCGCCTACGCCCTGGTGCCCGAGCACTTCCAACTCGTCAACGTCCTGACCTCGATGTTCCTCCACGGCGGCTGGATGCACGTGCTGGGCAATATGTGGTTCCTGTGGATTTTCGGAGACAACATCGAGGACATCCTGGGCCACACCAAGTACCTGGGGTTCTATCTTCTCTGCGGCGTGGTGGCGGCCATGACGCAGGTGGTTTTTAGTTTTTATTCGCGCGTTCCCATGGTGGGAGCGAGCGGCGCCATTGCCGGTGTGATGGGAGCGTACATGGTGAAGTTTCCGCATTCGCGCATCCGGACCGCGGTTTTCTTCATCTTCATCCTGTTCACGGATATTCCGGCGTGGGTGATGCTGATCTACTGGTTTGCCATCCAGCTCTTCAGCGGCGTGGGAAGCCTGGGAGACACGCAGGCGAACCAGGGCGGCACGGCCTTTTTCGCGCACATCGGCGGCTTCATTGCCGGGATCGTCCTGGTCAACGTGATGGGCGCGCGCGAGCGCTATTCGAGCCGGCGCGATCTGTACTGGCGATGAAGCCGAAGGTCACTCTGTATACGCGGGCGGGCTGCTGTCTCTGCGAGGACGCCAAACAGGTGCTGTTGGAGGCTCGCCGCCACGTGGATTTCGATTACGAAGAGTTCGATATCGATACCGATGCGGACCTGCGCCGCCTGTACAATGACGAAGTGCCGGTGATTGCGATCAACGGTCTGAAGGCCTTCAAGTACCGGGTGGATATGAAAGAATTCCTGAAGAAACTGGCGGCGCGCGCATGAATCTGGACGTTCTGGCGATCGCCGCGCATCCCGACGACGTGGAACAGACCTGCGGCGGCACGCTCATCCGCATGGCCGAGATGGGATACCGCACCGGCGTGCTGGATCTGACCGCCGGAGACATGGGTACGCGTGGCACGCCCGAACAGCGCGTGGCCGAATCCGAAGTAGCGGCCGGGCATCTGCTGCTCGGCTGGCGCGGCAACCAGCACATGCCCGACGCGCGCCTGGAGAACACCATCACCGCGCGCATGACGCTCGCCATGCGGATCCGGGAGCTGAAACCGCGGGTGGTGATTCTGCCGTACTGGGAGGCACGCCATCCCGACCACTACCGCTGCGGGGAAATCGGATTTGAAGCCTGCTTCCTGGCCGGACTGAAGAAGCTGGACGAGTATTCGGAGCCTCATCGGCCGTCGAAAATCCTGTATTCCAGCCTGTATGCGGACGTAAAGCCATCGTTCATCGTGGATATCAGCGCGCAATTCGAGCGCCGCATGACGGCCCTGTTGAGCTACGTTTCGCAATATGGCGAGGCCGCCGAGGGCGGCGCTCTTTTCCCGAACGAGCCAGAGATTCGCGACCGGCTGGGCGCCATCGCCCGCTTTTACGGCAACCAGATCGGGGTGAAATACGGCGAGCCCTTTGTGGTGAAGGAGGCCATTCAGATCGACGATATCGTGGCCATGCCGGTAAGGTCGATGTAGGTGGTCGGAATTACTGTCACCCCTGCCGCAGGGCGGAATTGGGATCGATTCGCGCCGCGCGCGCCGCGCGCGCCGCGGGCAGCCACCCGGCGAACAGCGCTACTGTGATCATCCCCAAGGTGGCCGCACCCAGCACCCACGGATCGGTTGCGGTCATTCCGTAGAGCAGCCCATGCACCAGCCTTCCGGCTGCCAACGCCCCTGGGACACCAACAATCACACCCGCGCCGATGAGGCGCAGCGATTCGCCCAATGCCAGCCGCCGGATATCGCCCGGCCGCGCTCCCAACGCCATGCGAATGCCGATCTCGCTGGTCCGCCGCGTAATGCTGTAGGCCATTACGCCATACAGCCCAACGGCCGCGAGCAGTGCCGCCAGCGCTCCGAACGCCGCCGACAGATACGCGATCAGGCGCTCGCGGGAGATCATCGAGCTCACTGCGGTTTCGAGCGTGCTGGAGTATTCGATCCCGGCCGATGAGTCTGCCTGCCCGAGTTCGGTACGGACCAGGCGCGTGAGCTGCGCCGGGTTCAATCCCGCCCGCACCAGCAGCGTCCCTTCCAAGCCGTCCAATTGTAGCTCGGGCAGGTACACCACCGGCCAAACGCGCTCCTTCACGCCCTGATGCTTCACATCCCGCACGACCCCGACGATCTCCGTCGGCGCCGGCTTCCTGCTCCCGGTGTCGAAGAAGTGGCCGACCGCCGACTCCCCTTGGAAGTATTTTCGGGCAAAGGTCTCATTCACCACCGCAACGGGCGCTCGGGTCTTGTCGTCGCGGATCTCTAGGGTGCGTCCCGCCAGCAGCGGGATGCCCAGGGTCTCAAAAAACTCCGGTCCCACACCGAACATTTGGACCTCCGCATCCGAATCGCCGGGCAGTCTCTTGCCGTCTATCAAACTCAAGGTTCTCCCCCAGAGGCCGTGTTCATAGATGCCGGATGAAGTATAAGTCACGGAAATCCCCTGGTGTGCGGCGAGCCTCTCGAACACCTCGCGCGCCACCTGTGCGCGGTGTTCTTTTGTCGCCGCGCGCGGAAAAGAGAATTCGAATGCCGTTACATGCTCCGGCCGGAATCCCAGATCGGTGGCCGCCAATCCATGGAGCGTCTTGAGAAACAGGCCGGCGCCCGCCACCAGGATGAGGGAGAGAGCCAGTTGGCCCGCGACCAGCAGTTTCCGCCCGAAGCTGCGCTCGGTGACGCGCATGCCGTCGTGGCGCAATCCGCCGGTACCCGTTCTCCATGCCCGCCACACCGGACCGGCGCCGCAAAGTAGCGCCGTCGCGATAGCCATGAGAGCGGCCAATGCAAGCACGGTCCCATCGGGCCGTAAGTCAAAATCCAGCGGGACCCGTGAGGGCGGCAGCAACTGCAGCAGCAGACGGCAACCGCCGATGCCGATGGCGAGTCCCAGAGCCGTCCCCGCTAACGCGAGCGTCAGGCTCTCACTCAGCAGTTGGCTCGCCAGCCGGGCGCGGCCTGCGCCGAGCGCCAGCCGAACCGCGATCTCCTGCCGCCGTGAGACGTTGCGCGCCAGCAGAAGGTTGGCGACGTTGGCGCACGAGATCAGCAGAACCACCCCAACGATCCCCATCAGCACGATCAGCGCGCGCTCGTATGCACGGCCTTGGGTGGCTAAGCCGGATGCGGCGGGGCGCAACCGGATGCGTTGCGACTTGAGGCTCCGAATATAGCGTGTCGCTGTGGCGCGTGGCAACTCTTCCTCGGCGATATGCCGCCGAAACCGCGCCTCGACGGCCGCTTGCACCAGGCTTGCCTCCTTCGTACGCACCATCGCCGAGAGCCAATTGGAATTTATGCCATCCGCCACAAATTGTTTGTCCGCCACCTTGGTCGGGACCCAGACGTCCGTAACCATGCCCGCCTCCACGCCACGAAAACCCGCCTGCGCGACTCCGATGACGCGGAACGGCAGCTCCTGGTATTGAACGATCCTCCCGACAATCGAAGGATCCGCATGAAAGCGCCGCACCCAAAACGAGTGGCTGAGGACGATCACGGGCTGATTCGCTTCGTCGTCCTTCGGATCGAGAAGCCGGCCCATGGCAGCTTTGACTTCGAGGGCCGAAAAGTATTCACCCGAAATTGCCTCGCCGATCACTCGCTCCTGCTCGGTCGCGGCGACGCTGAATCGGCGTGGTCCAACGGAGCCGGATGCGAACAGCTTACCGTAGGGCGCCACCGCATCGCGGAGTTCCTGATAGAGCACCCATGAATAACCCCAAACCTGCACCTCACCATCGCTTCGCACCAGGTGGAAAAGCTCGCCCGGCCTCGCTACCGGCAAGGGTTTCCAGAGCGCGGCGTCGAGCAGCGTGAAGATGGCCGCATTGGCGCCGATGCCGAGCGCAATCGAAACCACAGCAGTCATAGTGAATACCGGGCTCGCGCGCAGTGTGCGCACAGCGTATCGCACATCGGCCCACAGCGTTCCGAGCCAGTGCAGCGTGCGCAGTTCCCGGCACTCTTCGCGGACCTGCGCCGGCCCTCCAAACAGCAGGATTGCCTGACGTCTGGCTTCGCCGGGCGCCATCCCGGCGCGCAGATTCTCCTCCACCTGGGTTTCGATGTGGAAGCGTAGCTCCTTCTCGATTTCCCGGTCCCTCCGGTTCCACCACATACGTGCTCCTATTCCGCGGTGCGCATAATCATCGCTACGGCCCCCGCCAGACGCTCCCAATTCACCTGTTCGGCATCGAGCTGCTTGCGCCCGGCGCGTGTCAGCGAATAGAATTTTGCTTCCCGCCCGCCGACCTCCCGCCACTCTGCCGATAACAGGCCACGCTTCTCGAGGCGATGCAGCGCCGGATACAGCGAGCCCTGCTGCACCTGTAAAACCTCGCGAGAAATCTGAGTGATCCGCTGCGCGATCGCGTACCCATGGATTGGTCCCAGCGCCACGATCTTGAGCACGAGCATGTCCAGGGTGCCTTGCAGCAGATCCGATCTTTTCGTGTCCATGCCTAGATGAGCTACATATTAAAGCATCCATATGCAGACTGTCAAGGCATTGGTGCGCGACGGGCGCGACGACGACCGCACGAGTGCGGGAACTGCGCGCTGGGATGGCATAATTGTTAACGCATGCTGAAGCTCACCTGGCCACGGGCGGCGGCCTGGCGCATCGGGCGCCAGCACCTGGTTCAACGCGCGCCCGCCGGCAGCTTGCTTTCGGTGGCCAGCCGCCTCTGTGGCTTGCACGCGCAGTTGATGTCCTCCGCCGAACTGACCGTATGGGCCAGGGTGGAAGACCTCGACCGGCGGGCCGTTCAGCGCGCGCTGTGGGAGGACCGCACGCTGGTCAAAACCTGGGCCATGCGGGGCACGCTGCACCTGCTTCCCGCCGACGAGCTGCCCCTGTGGCACGCCGCCCTCGGTACGAGCCCGCGGTATCTGAAACCCGCACGGTGGCAGAAGTATTTCGGGATTACCATGGAGGAGCTCGACCGCCTGACGGAAGCCGTGGCAATCGCGCTTGACGGCCAGGTGATGACGCGCGAAGAGCTGGTCGCGGAGGTGGGACGGCTCACCGGGTCGGCCGCGCTCGGCGCCAAGATCGCGCAGAGTTGGGGCACGATTCTGAGGCCGGCGGCGTTCACCGGCCGCTTGTGCTTCGCGCCCAGCCTGGGTCAGCGCGTCCGGTTCACGCGTCCGGATACCTGGTTGGCGGGCCGCGGTACCCCGGGGTGCGCTCTTGGTCCGCCGGTCGATCCGCAAGCTGCGACCGCGGCCGTCACGCGCCACTTCCTGGCGGCGTACGGTCCAGCCACGTACCACGATCTCGCGCGCTGGTGGACTGGGGGTGGCGTTGCCACCGCCCGGCAATGGATCGCCTCACTCGGCGAAGAGGTATCTGAGGTGGAGTTGGAAGGTGCGGGGGCATGGATGCTGGCCGCCGACGCCCGCGAGGTGCGCGAGCTGCCACCCAGCCGGTCGGTCCGCCTGCTGCCCGGATTCGATCAGTACGTGATCGGCGCATCCTACCACGCCGAGCACCTGCTGCCCGGCGATTTGCGGAGCCGCGTCTATCGGCCGCAGGGCTGGATTTCGCCGGTCCTGCTGGTCAATGGCCGAATGGAGGGCACCTGGCGCCACGAAATCAAGGGAAGCCGGGTTGAAGTCGTCATCGAGCCGTTCGTCAAGGCGCCGGTGTGGGTGCGACGCGCAGCGGGGCAGGAAGCTGAGCGCCTGGCCGGGTTCTTCGGCTGCAGCTTGAGCCTCGCCTGGAAGAGCTGACAGGTACTTGCCGGCCTTGGTCATGGACAAAGGTGGACAGCACCCGAATAGCTAGCGATCGGCACAGGAGATTGCCCCCCACGAGCCGATTTCCATCTGGCGCACCGGCGCGGTTCGTGAGAACATACGCTTCGCTGATGCGATCGGCGTTTGCACCAAAGCCCTCTGACGAAGTTCGCGGCGCCGCCACTCATGGCTGCCGGTCCCAGGGGCACCGCCGACTCGCCGGGGCGCTTGCCTCGGAAGGTGTGGAAATCCCGGCTAATCCTGGCGTAAAGCGATTACCGGGTCGATCGCAGTGACGGCGCGAGCGGGGATCAGGCAGGCCACGGAGGCGACCACCAGGAACAGCAGCGAGACGCCCGCGAAGGTCGAGATCTCCGTGGGGCTGGTCCCGTAAAGTAATGTCGCGAGAAGACGCGTGACGGCAACCGCGCCGGCGATCCCGGCCACGGTCCCGGCCAGCGCCATGAGCAGCCCGTGACGCACCACCATCAGGAGAATCGACTCGCGAGACGCGCCCAGAGCCATGCGAATCCCCAGCTCATTGGTGCGCTGCGTAACGGAAAGGGCCATTACCGCGGCGATGCCGCTGGCGCTGATGATCAGAGCCAGGAGCGCGAACAGGCCCAGCAGGATCGTCGTCACGCGCGGCGAGGCCACCGACTCGTGCTGGAGCCGCTCCAAGGTCTGGACCTGGTCTACCGCCAGTTGCGAATCGACGTCGTGGAGGGTGGCACGAACGTTCGAAATCAGGGCCGCGGGGTCGCCAGCGGTTCGCACTACCAGCAGGTTGACGAATCCGTTCTGAACAGAGACACCGTAAACCTCGTCTTTGACTTCGCGATCCAAGCCGTACTCTTTGACATCGCCGACGATCCCAATGATCGTGGCCCAGTGCTGCCCTTGGTCGAAGGTGATCCGCTTTCCGATCGGATCCTCCGTAGGCCAACGATGCCGGGCCATGGTCTGATTGATCAGGGCCACCTGGGGGGCGTTCGCATCATCGTGTTCGGTGAAGTCTCTGCCGGCCAGAATCGGCTGCCGGATGACCGCGAAATATTGCGTGGTCACCACCGAGGTATCCACCTGCGGCGCCAGATCCCCCCGGGAAACGGGCCGGCCTTCGATTTCGAAGCTGGTGCTTCCCGGTCCCTGGGCTATGCCGCCAGGGCTTAAGGGGAAGTTCCCACCAAGCGCGGCGTAGGTTACACCCGTGGTTGCCCGGACTTTGCGGAGAATACCGTCCTCGAGTGCACGGCGCCCCTCCGGCCCTCTGTAGCGCGAGAAGTTCGGACTAAGCCGCATAGTGAGCACGCGATCCGCGCTGAAGCCCGGATTTACCTGCTGGAGGCGGATGAAGCTGCGAATCATCAGGCCGGCGCCGATCAGCAGGATGAAGGAGACTGCGACCTGCGAGACCACCAGGACGGCCCGCAGACGGCTCCCGCCGCGGCTGGCGGTGGTTCGTCCGTTGCCCTGCTTGAGGGCATCCCCCACATTCCCGCTCGAAGAGAAGGCGGGCGCGAAACCGAATAGCAGACCGGTGGCGAGCGAAACCAGGATGGTGAACAACAGCACCGGCCCGTCAATCTTGATTTCGGCGGCGCGGGTGGTAAACCGCTCGGCGAACTTCACCAGCAGCGCGAGGGCGGTGGGCGCGAACGCGAGCCCGATGGCTCCACCGGCCAAGGAGAGAAGGACGCTCTCGGTGAGCAACTGGCGGATCAGACGCGCCTTGCCGGCTCCCAAGGCGGCGCGGATCGCGAGCTCGCGCTCCAACTTCAGCAGGCGGGCGAGCAACAGGTTGGCGACGTTGGCGCAGGCGATCAGCAGCACGAAGCCGGCGGCCCCCAGCAACACCAGAAAGGTAGTTCGCGCCTGCCGCGTGAGATCTTCCTGCAGGGGCGCCACGGCGATACCGTAGCCAGCGGCTTTCGGATAGGCGTCGGGATATTGCCGCTCCAGCCGCGCGGCGATGGTATCGAGGTCCGCCTGCGCCTGCTCCAGGGGCACTCCGGGCTTGAGCCGCGCGAAGGCCGTCATCATGCGGCGGCGCCGGTTCTGGATAAACGCCTGGGAGGATCGGAGGGGGCACTGCGACGTCGGCATGTAGACATCGTTCTCCACCGGGTATTGCGGAATCGGCGGCAGCACGCCGATTACGGTATGCGGCCGGTTGTTCATTTGGAAGACCGTGCCAACGATGTTCGGGTCGGCGCCATGCCGGGTTCTCCAGTACTCGTTGCTCAGGATCAGGACCGCGTTGGATCCGGGCGCTTCGTCGCCAGCGACGAAAGTTCTGCCGAGCAGCGGCTGCACCCCCAGCACGTCGAAGAAATTGGCCGAAACCACGGCGGTGTTGACGCGCTCGGCGGAGTCCTTGCCGAGCAACAGGAAGTTCATGGTGTGGTGCTCGACCAACCCGCTCAGGGTGTGGCTGTTGTCGCGATAGTCGAAGATCTCCTGCGCCGAAAACGGTACGTTCGGCTGATTGGTCCGGGGCGACTTCTGATGGACCACCACCAGGCGCCCGCCATTTTGATACGGCAGCGGACGAAGCAACACACCGTAGACCAGGCTGAAGATGGCCGCATTGGCGCCGATCCCCAGCGCCAGCGTCAGGATGGCGGCGAGGGAGAAGCCCCGATTCTTCTGCAACACCCGCAAACCATAACGGACATCCTGCAAAACGTTCTCAAGGAGGCGCGGGGCGCGAGATTCCGCCGCTTCCGGCCGATCGGATTTCATAGTCCCTCCTACGTCGCACCGCATTGCGGCGCGTACAACTATAGCGTATGACGACGTACCAGTCAATTGGTTTGGGGGAATCGTGTAACTTTCCGCGCCCGAATGATCCATGTAACTTTTTGCGGTCAAAAAACGAATAGAATTATGGAGTCCCCTTATGCCGAAGACCACAACCCGTTCTTACCCCAGATTCCTCTTGGTTTCGCTGGCCGTGCCATTGGCTGCGCTCAGTCTGGCCGCGGCGAGTTTCCCTGGCCCAGCCATCGATGCCGCCCCTTCCACGGGCAAGCAATCCGCGACCGCGGTGCTGGCCGGCGGATGCTTCTGGGGAGTTGAGGCCGTATTCGAGCGTCTCAAGGGCGTGTCGAACGTGGTTTCCGGCTTCGCCGGGGGCAGCAAGTCCACCGCGCACTACGATATCGTCAGCACCGGACAGACGGGCCACGCAGAATCGGTCCAGATCACCTACGACCCGTCGCAGATCACCTACGGGAAGCTGCTGCAGGTGTACTTCTCGGTGGCCCACGATCCGACCGAACTGAACCGCCAGGGGCCCGATACGGGGACGCAATACCGCTCCGCCATTTTCTTTTCGACGGACGAGCAGAAGCGCGTTGCCGAAGCCTACATCAAGCAACTGAACGAGGCCAGAATATTCGCGCATCCGATTGTGACGCAGGTGGTGCCGCTGACCGGATTCTACGCTGCCGAGGCGTATCATCAGCACTTCATCGATCACAACCCGAACTACCCCTACGTGGTCTACAACGACATCCCCAAGCTGAAGCAGCTCGAAAAAGATTTTCCGGAGTTGCTGGCGCGCAAGTAGGATCGCCGGCGCGAATGTGCGGGCCAGCGTTCCGCCCAATGCCGCTCGCGTTGTGAGTCTGCCTGTAATTGTGAGTCTGCCTTTCTGTGAGTCTGCCTTTAATTGTGGGGCGGCCCCAGTGTGCCCAGATGGGTAGAATCTTGTTGGATGGAAGGGGCCCAACCGGAGCCGACGACGGCAACCGTAGCGAAACGCACGGCGTAGCCGCGAGGCGAAGCCGCCGGCATGTGCCGGTCCTTTTGGCTTACCGCTGCGGAATCACAGGGTATGTCTTGTCCCAGTACGGCAAGCTGCCGATCGGATCCCCGGAAATCGTGATCTCCACTCGACGGTTCTGCGCGCGGCCGGAGGCGGTGGCATTGGAAACCAAGGGCCGGCTGCTTCCCAGTCCGCGCGCGGACATCGAGTTCGCCGGGACTCCCGCACGCGCCAACTCTTCCCGAACGGCGGCTGCGCGCTCGTAGGAGAATTGCTCGGCGCGCGGCGGGCTGCCCGCATCGTCGGTGTGTCCGTCAACCTGTACGTACAATCCGGGATGCGCGGAAACAATAGCCGCGATTCGCAACAGGCCGCCATAGACTGCAGGGTTTAAGCCAGCCCCGCGGAAGTCGGTATCCGGCAAGGTGATCACCAGGCCGCGAGGCGTGTCCAGCGCCGGCAGCGCCGCATTGAGATCCTGCAGCAAACGCACCCGCAAATCGGCCTTGTCGGTGTCCATCCGAGACGCGGACCCCACATGCACCACGGTTTGCGTCTGGACCCGCGCCGGGGGCGGGAGGGCCCTGGCGGCGGCTTCGGCCTCGGCCCGCTGTCTGGAAGATCGCTCCTCTTCCAACTGCATGCGGTCAGCGGAGGCTTGACTGCGCGCCGTCTGCGCTTCCGCCTCCGCCTTGGCTCTTAATTCCTGTTCCCGGGCGACCTGTTCCTGCGACTGCGCCAGTTGCTCATCCTGTTTGCGTCTCACGGTGATCGCGCGCGCATCTTCGGCGGTCTGCGCCGCCTGGCGCGCGGCGGTCACTACGGTGCTGCGATCGGCTCTCCTGATCTGGAAATCCTGGGCCGTCCGCAGCAACCCTTCCGCCTTGCTGAAGGTGTCAGGCGCGTATCGATCGGCGCCCATCGATCGCGCAATCTGAACCGCGTTCTGCGCCTCGTAGACTTCCAGCAGCGATTCATACTGATCCATGGGTAACCTTTCGCCCTGGGCCACCCCTTTTCTCAGATCCGCGGAGACATCGTAGGTGTAGTGCCCCCTCGGCAGCAGCTCATATTTGGCCTGGATCTGTTCGATCTGTCCCATCGTATCCGGGCGCACTTCGTTTTCCATCACCACCACGTCGCTTGGCTGCCGCACTGCGGCATACGGTTCGGCAGTCATCAGCAAGCCAAACGACTGAAGGTCCGTCGTGACTCGAAGCTTGGCATGGTCAGAACTGCCCGGGAGCACTTCACCCAGATTCTTGGCGTGCCCTTCCGGCGTGATCGCCCAGAGCACATAGGTGAGGTATTCCGAACCGAACCGGGTGGGTGAATCGACGTGTTCGAATCTGGCGTCGATCTCGGTGCGGCCGGCCTTAGATTCCACGATCGCGTCACCCTTGGCCTTCGTCATCAGGACGGTCCCGCGAAAATCGATCGGGGTGGGGCCCCTGCGGTATTGGTAGTCTACCGCCTTCACGGTGCGCTCGATCACGGTTACACGGTAGATGGGAACTTTCTCCTGGTCAGGGGGCGCGTTTTGACACCATGCAGCAGTTGTGCAGAACAGCCCAAGTATTGTGACCACAGGCATTTTACTCTTCATGATCAGACCTTCCCTTCGACTTGAATCAGGGAAGCATGTCTCTTGCCACAACTGGGCAGATTCGTGGAGCGGGCCTTCCGGCCTGCCACGCCCGCATTCTCGCGGGCGTTTCTGGGGAGCTGTTCTTTACAAAGGCGGCGTTATTGGCGCCGCACGCCCCGAGGTGTAAAGTGGACTCCACCTACTCGTGCCGGAGTGCTGTGACCGGGTCTACTTTCGCGGCCCGGCGCGCCGGAAGGTATGCGGCCGTCACGGCCACTCCCAGCAGCATGGCGGACACGCCCGCGAATACCACCGGATCCGTCGCCTGCACGCCGTATAGCAGGCTCGCCAATACATGCGACACCGCCAGCGCGCCGGCAATCCCGATCGCGACACCGCCGGCAGCCAATCCGGCTGCCTGCCCGACGATCATCCTGACTACCGAGCCCCGCGGCGCCCCAAGCGCCATGCGCACACCGATTTCGTGCGTTCGCTGGGCCACCGTGAAGGAGAGCACGCCGTAGATCCCGATGGCGGCCAGCACCAGCGCAAGGCCCGCAAATGCGGCGATCACGGCCATGGTCAGCCGCTTGGGCGCCAGCCGGCCCGAAGCGATCTGTAGCAGTTCTCGCACTCGCGATGGCGCGGACTGTCCGTCCACCGCGGCCACCGCGCGGCCGATCGCCGGCCCAAGCCGCATCGGATCGCGCCCTATGCTCTTCCCCGCCCTCACCACCACGGTCATGGACTTCGGCGGAGCCTGCCGATATGGAAAGAACACCTCCACCAGCCCTTCCTTAGTGGCGTCCTGGTGCCTGACATCCGCCACAACCCCGACGATCTCGCAGGCATCGCTGCCCGCCCCCATGTGCTTACCCAACGGGTCCTGGCCCGGCCGGAAGCGTCGCGCCATCGATTCGTTGATGACCGCGGCGCGCGGCGTCCCTGGCCGGTCCTGCTCGTTGAACACCCGTCCTCGCCGCAGCGGGATTTCGAGAGTGCGAAAGTATTCGTCCTCCACCCAGCGCACCCACAGGACCGCCCAGTCCTGGGGACGGGCATTTGGTGACCCTCGAGCGGCACACTCATCGCCACGTAGTCGCCATCCAGCGGCAGCGTCGCAGCCAGCGTAGCAGAGCCGGCTCCCGGTATTGCCCGCACCTTTTCGAGCACCTGCTGATAGTAGGCCAGCGCGTCCCGGCCCGGCGCCGGTTTCGCCGAGGCGATCACCAGGCCGTCGACACGGAATCCGGGCGCGGTGTCGCGCAGGTAGAAGAAGCTCCTGACCAGCAACGTGGCGCCGATCATGAGGACCAGGGCCAGTGCGGTTTCGCAAACCACCAGCGTGTTCCACAGCCGCTTGCGCCGGCGGCTCTCGCCGGTTCTCCCACCTTCTTTCAGCATCTCCTGCACATCCGCCGGCACCGCCGAGAGCGCCGGGGCAATCCCGAAGATCACTCCGGTAGCCAGCGAAACCAGGGTGGTAAATGCCAGCACGGCGCCACACCGACCACCGTGTACACCTCGCCGTCCAGCCGCACAGTCTTCCCTGCGACGCCGGGATCGCCGCCGAAGCGGCGCCGCCACAAGGCATAGCCGAGCAGGGCAACGTGCAGGGCACCTGGCAGGTCCTCCTCGGCGGTGAAGACGCGCCCCAAAACCGGCTGAACGCCCAGGACCGGAAAGAAGCTCGACGTAACGCGCCAGAAGGGGAGCTTCTCGGTAGAGCGATCGAGCGAGAGGTCCGCGGTGCCCGCCCAGGAAGCGGCCATCCCTTCAAAACAGCCTGCCTGCTTTCTCCACGTGCCATAGACCGCGTAGCTGGCGGGAATGGCGGAATATTCATCCGCTGGTTGTAGGACTGGATGGCCACCAGCCGCCCGGCATCGGCGACCGGCATCGGCCGGAGCAACACGGCATACACCACGCTGAAAATGGCGCTGTTCGCGCCGATGCCCAGCGCCAGCGCCAGCACGGCAATGGCACTGACCCCGGGGGTCCGAAGCAGCATCCGGATTCCGTAACGCAGGTCACGCGAGAAGGTTTCCATGGCTCTGGAAGCTTAGAAACCGAGGTTATATCAATAGTTTCAGGCTTTTTAGTCTTAAATGAGCGAGACGGACTGGTGTTATCGGCGTTCATCTGCAGCCCAATCTGTTTTTCTCAGTCTCAGTAGCCTCATGACGGGATGGTCCGTCTTGCCCTGCCCGTGACATCAGAACGTGAACTTGAGCGCGACCTGAGTGAGCCGCGGTGGAACGGCCCTGACAACCTGGCCGAACAACGTGCTGTCGATGTCGCCATTCACAGCCACTGATCCGAAGAACTGCGCGTGGTTGAGGGTGTTGAAGGTCTCTAGGCGAAACTCGATCGATTTTGATTCGCCAAACCGAAAGGATCTTCGAATCGCGAGATCGAAATTGACCATCCCCGGCCCGTAGAAAGAGCGGCGTGAGGCCGTCCCGGCCGTACCCAGGGCGTTTGGGCTGAAGAGCGATGTATTGAAATACGGCAGCCCGTTACGCGGATCGTGGTTCACGTTGAGACGGCCCGGCGTAAAGTCAGGCAGGTCGAGACTCTTGTTGTTCACACCGTTGGGAAGGCTTCCCATAAGCGATCGGTCCCCATCGCTGGATATAGTCACAGGGAAACCGGAGCAGACGCGAGTGATTCCTGAAATGGACCATCCTTGCGTGAAGGCCTTGGCCCGGCCGGAGAGCCGTTCCAGCGGGAGTTGCCAATCATAGGTGGCCACCAGGTTGTGCTTGAGATCCCAGGCCGAAAGTGCGCGCGTCGCTCGAAAGTTGAAAGGGTTAATCGGGTCGGCCAGGCTGGAGGATTGATCCATTGACTTGCTGAACGTGTAGGCGATCGTCAGGTCGAGCCTCTTCCCCGAGTGTCTCAGGCTGGCTTGAAAGGAATTGTAATTCGAGTTCCCGATGCTCGCATCGTAGTCGTCATTGGCGAAGGCCGGCCCCAACGGCCCGCGGGTCCCGTTCAGTTTCTGGCCAGCGGCCGCTATGTACGTCGTATCCTCGCCAAACGGCCCGCAAGTGGGCGTTCCCGGTGCGACGGCGTCTCCCAGGCTTAGCGCCCGACAGCGAGCGGGATCGCCTGGATTGGCTGAATAGACGACGAGCAGGTGATGGGCCTGGGAGCCAACATAACTCAAGCTCAGCAGCGTGTTCGTGCCCATCTGGCGTTCCATCGAAAAGAAATAATTCTCGTTGTAAGGATACGTGTTCCAGGGTGGCGGCGCTGTCATTCCAGCGACGGGCAGAAACGGCGAGTAATCGATGTTCGGGTTAGGTCGACTGGCGGAAGTATTCGGCGGAGGGAACGTAAGTGGAAAGGGATTCACATGGACCTCCCCGTTCGCCGCATTAATGAACGGCGTAGCAAAGAGTGGACGGCCCGAACTGGTATAGCTCAAGCCATAGGGAGGTTGGGGCTCGTCGATGCCGATCGTATTTCCCTGAATCACAGAGTAAAAGATGCCGTAGCCGGCACGGATGCTCGTCCTTCCTGGACCGCCAACCATCCTGCCCAGCAGCCCGCCAGTGTTGCCCGGCGAGTAAGCTACTCCCAACCGCGGAGCAAAGCGGTTGCGCTGCGGCACCAGGGTGTTCGGGACTCCGGGGTCCGTCGGGTAGACCAGGCCCGCCGGCGCCGTCGGGTAGACTTTGGACTGCTCTCCCGGGATAAACGTCGGGATCTGGTCGTATTTCTCCGACCAGTACTGCATCAGGTCCCATCGGAGCCCGTAGTTCAACGTCAGGTTCGACGCAATCCGCCAGCTATCCTGCGCGAACGCTGCCGCATATGTGTGACGTCCATAGTAGGCCGCGGAATCCGCCTGATTATAGTTGCTGGCGACCCCGATCAGAAAGTCCGCAAAGTCGGAGCCGGTCTCCGATCCTGCGAATAGGAACGATCCGTTGAACGTCGCGTTGGGATTGACGTTCACCTGTTCGAAGCTCAGATGAATGCCGGCCTTGACCGTGTGACGGCTCAGGACCTTGGAAATATTGTCACTCACGGAAAACGTATTGTTCGCCTGTGTCAGGTTGGTGATGGGAGTCCCGATCGAAAACGAATTGAAGCGGGTATTCTCGACGCCCTCGATTTGGGGGGCAAGCACCGCAATACCCGGAGTTCCCGGTCCGGTCACAAAACCCTGGGAAGCCAGGCTGGGCCCAACTCCACCGGAAGGTTGGCCCACGTTATTCGAGTTCCGCATGTAGCTCAGACGAAGCTCATTCACCCCCGAGGCGCTGATGGACTTCGTCTGGCCAAGACTGACTAACTGTGAGCGACCCAAATCCAGGGCCGCGAATCCCGGGACGTTGGCGCCCCCTTGCCCGGTTGGATAGGGGTTGTTCAGGTTATAGTCGTCGAAGAAGTAGTAGGCCGAAAGCAGACCCCACCGCTGGGTGTTGCCTTCCACGCGGAAACTCCCCTTATCGTCCCGCAAGATCCTTCCTTCACCGGCGGTTGAAAAGGTGCCCTCTCCGATGTTCGGAAGAGGTATGTACTGCAAAAGATGTTTGGCCGGTTCCGACCATGCCCGCTGTGGGATGATCGCATTCGGAAACACGCATTCGTTGGATCGGGCGCAACCCGGACTATAGTACGGCTCGTTTGCCGATACAGCGTATCCGAGTTTCTGTGAGAGTAGATCGGCCAGATAAGGCCCGCCAACGGTGCCGGTAAGCAAATCGGTGTGGTCCGTGAGATTACCACCCCTGTCCGCGACTGAGGGGACAGGGATCAGGCCCGTATCGACACCTTGGCTCTGCCGGGTTCCCTGGTAATCGCCGAAAAAGAACAGCCGGTTCTTTTGGATGGGTCCGCCGAGGGTGCCGCCGAACTGGTTTTGCCGATAAGGACTGCGCTCCGGCGAGAAGAAATTGCGAGCGTCGAGCACCGTGTTCCGCAAAAACTCGAAGCCGCTGCCGTGCAACTCATTCGCGCCGCTCTTAGTCACGACATTCACGATCCCACCGCTGTAGTTGCCATACGCGGCGTCAAAATTGTTGGTCAGGATCCGGAACTCGGCGATCGAGTCCAGATTCGGCACAATGGACGTGCCCCCGTTCATCAGTTCCTTGACGTCGCCCCCGTTCACCATGAAGCCGTTGGCATCTTCACGCTGACCGCTAATCGACTGGTTGCCAGGGTTGAGGCCGCCAGAGGGAGCAATCGCAACGGTGACTCCCGCCATGACGATCGAATCGGGCTGCTGTGTAGTTGTGGGCGCGATACCGGGCTGAAGCGCAAGCAGGTCTGTGAAACTACGGCCATTGAGCGCCACCGCGGTCATCGATTTAGCAGTGACTGCTTCGCCCACTTGTGTGCTGGCGGTCTCTACGCGGAGCGGATTCTCCGTAACCCTCACCTCTTCAATCCGGTCCGCCAATTCCAGCGCTACATCCACTTGTAGTACGCTGTCCAGGTCGATTCTTAAGCCCGTCCGATTCTGCGGTTTGAAGCCCTGAGCTTCCACCTGCAGGCGATATTGTCCTATCGGCAAGCTAGGAAATGCATACGCACCCTTGGCGTCGCTCGCGGTTTGGCGTTGGATGCCCTGGGCCGTGTTCGTCACTGTCAGCTTGACTCCCGGAACAACCGAGCCAGTCGGGTCCGTAATGGTACCAGAAATGGTCCCGTTCGTCCCTGCCCATACCGCTGTGTGAAAGGCCACAAGGGCCCCCGTGAAAATCAATGCGGTGCCTGGGATGTTCAAATCCGTCCTCTCATCGCTATCTCTTCCCCATTGTGCCGGCCAATAGCAACCGTACCAGAACTGCAATTCGGCTCTCGGTGGCGGCTGCCCGCCTCACCCAACTGAGTCGTCCGCCGTGGCCGAATCCGTCAGCGTCGAAACCGCCTTGTTATTTCGAGAGTGGCGATGGGCGCGGGCTACACGTTGCGCCCGCACGAGCGGTAGATGTCCATGATCAGCTTGATGTCGCGGAGTCCCTCTCCGCCCGGCGTCTTGGGCTCTTTGTTCTGCATGATGCACTCGGCGAAGTGATCGGCCTCGCGCACGAACTGGGCGGGATGGCGCTCGGGGTTGGGTTCGTCGATGGGCTGCTCGCCTTGAATGCGCGCCACCAGTCGGAGGCCGTCATACCCCCACGCCGGCTCGCCCAGGAGCATGCCCTTGGTCCCGTGGACGCGAAAGAATGTGCCCAGGTTGGCCCCGTAGGAAGTAGCGCAATTGGCTACAATCCCCGAGGGAAATTTCATGGTCCACATGAGGTTCTCTTCCACTTCCTTGAAGCGCCCATCCTGGTCGATGACCGAGGAGACGCCCTTCACCTCCAGTGGTTCTTCGCCGGTGAGATAGCGGCAGCCATTCAGCGCGTAGATCCCCATATCCATGAGCGGACCGCCGCCTGCCAGCCTTCCGTTGAGCCGCCATTCCCCGGGACGGATATTGAATCCACTCGCCGTATCGATGGTCTGGATTTTCCCCAGCTTGCCGCTGCGAATCAGTTCGATGGCGCGAAGATTCACTACCGGCTCATATTGGCAGCAGTACGCCAACATGAGCTTCTTGCCGGCCTTGCGGCAAGCATCGATCATCGCCTGGCAATCGGTCACGCTGTTGGCCATAGGCTTTTCGCAGAGCACGTGCTTGCCGGCCTTGGCCGCGCGAATGGTGTACTCGGCATGCATGCTGTTGGGCAAGCCGATGTAGACGGCGTCGATGTCCTTGTTGTCGGCGATCGCATCGTAGTTGTCGTAGCTGTAGATGTTGCGGGCCGGCACACCGTATTCCGCGGCAATCTTCTCCGCCTTGTCGCGGTGGCCGCTGACCAGGGCGGTGATTCGTGCGTGCGCCGAAGCCTTTGAAGCGCGCAGGAAGTTGTCCGAAACCCGCCCCAGTCCGACGGGGCAGTACCCGATTTTGCGCTGGTTGTCTTGTGCCATGGCGGCTGAGGCGAGTTGGGAGGCGGCTCCCGTTGCCGCCAATCGCCCGAGTTCTCTGCGGGTCAGTTTCATAATGTGGGCTTCCCTCCGCTGTTTGCGATTCAACTGGATCAGGGCCGTTCCGTCATCACGGAGGCGGCAAGCGACATCGGGAAGGATTCTATCACAAACTGACATAGCAGAGTTGTCGAGCCGAGGGATCGAGCCGACCGGCACGCCCCCCGGAACGGGCCGGGATTTCCCTCCGGCTCCCCGCGAGGGCTGACCGTCCGGTCGGGCGGTGGGAATCTGGTATAACAACTAGGGAAGGAGTGAGCATTGCACCGGCTGGCAGTCGCCTGCGTGGTCCTGGTCTTGGCCGCGTTCCTCGTTGGACAGACTATTTCTCCCTCGCTTCCGGGAGCGCCGGCGCCGCCACGCGATTATGTCTGTCCCATGGATCCGGACGTACGGTCGGCGACGCCTGGTAAATGCCCGCGATGCGGCATGAACCTGGTGCTCGGCATCCCGGAGCCCGTCGAGTATCCATTGAATCTGACAGTAAGTCCACGCGCGCCCAAACCGGGCGATCGCGTGGACCTTACTTTCAAAGTCAAAGACCCGAAGACCGGCGCCGCCGTAAATCAGTTTGAGCTGGTGCACGAGAAGTTATTCCACATGTTTATCGTGAGCCAGGACCTGGAATTCTTCGTACACGACCATCCGGTAGTATCGGGAGCCGGTACCTTTCGATATGCAGGCATCCTGCCTAAGGCGGGCATGTATCGTGTCCTCGCAGACTATTACCCGACTAATGCAACGCCGCAACTCACAACCAAGACCATGTTCGTACCCGGCGGGAGCCTGCGCATCCCCCGGCTCGTCCCTGACCTGGCCGCCAAGCACACCGAGAATATGGACGTGGAACTGGTGACCGAGCCTCCAGCGCCGATTGCGGGGTTCAAAACCATGTTGTTCTTTCGCGTGAAGCCGGTGGAGGGCCTGGAGCAGTACCTCGGTGCGTGGGGCCACATGCTGGCCGCCAGCGACGACCTGATCGACTTAATCCATACGCATCCCTTCCTGGCGAATGGAGGTCCCGAGATTCAGTTCAACGTCATTTTCCCGCGGGCGCGTACTTACAGGCTTTGGGTGCAGTTTCAGCGAAGTGGCGTGGTGAATACGGCCGTATTTACGATACCGGTGTCGGTTTTGAAATAGCCATGTTGAAGCTCACTGGCAGACTCTGTCCGGCCCTGGTTATTCTGGCGATACTGTTATCGGTACACTCGAGTGCCCACGATGTAATCACCACGCCCATCACCTTTTCGCGTGAGATCTCGCGGTTAGTCTATAACCGCTGCGCGGTATGTCATCGGGAGGGCGGCATCGCCTTTTCCCTGCTGACCTATGCGGAGGCGCGTCCTTGGGCAAAGGCCATTAAGGAAGAGGTTTTGGAGCGGCGGATGCCGCCCTGGGGCGCGGTGAAAGGGTTCGGAGAGTTCCAGGACGATCAGGGGCTCACCGGGGAGCAACTGGAACTGATTGCCGACTGGGTGGAGGGCGGTGCTCCGGAGGGCGATCCCAAGTACCTGCCGAAGCTGCCCGATTTCCAGCCAGCGGCCAGTGCGGGCCCGGCGCCGGCCGGCATTCCGGTCGAAAGCGAGTTGACGCTAACCACCGCGGTTGCGGTGGCTGGTGTCCGTGCCAAGGGGGTTCCCGAGGGGTCGTCCTTCATGGCAGTCGCCGAGCGCCCCGACGGCACGATCGAACCTTTGGTGTGGATCTATGACTACCATCCGCGGTTCGACCATCCGTATTGGTACAACGCCCCATTGCGTTTTCAGGCGGGGACCAAGATCGAAATTGCGCCACGCGGGGCCGGCAGTATCGCGCTGCTGATGCGGAATCCCGCGGCGCGAAGCAAGCCGCGTGACCACCGGTAACACCCCGGTGGGACAGACGATCGGGTTTCGTCGTCTGTCAGCCGGCCCGGACAGGCACAGAGCGCCTGTCCCACCCACCGGGTGAAATCTAAAAACTGAACCGTGCGCCGAGCTGGAACGCGCGCGGCCCGCCCGAACCAAACGTTTGGACGACGCGCTGCGTAGGTTGACCGAAGCTGAACGTCTGCGCCGCGGGATTCGCATTCTTGGTATCCAGAGTGGACGAATACCCGCTCAAATTGGCGATGTTGAAGGCATTGAACACCTCGCCGAAGATGGAGAGCCTGGCGCGTTCCTTGTAGCGGAACACTTTGGTCACGCGGAAATCCTGCGTGAATGTCGGGTCGCCAAGCTGGTAGTCCGATGGCAGAGCCAAGGGATTGATGGTTCCTCCATTCGCATTCTTCTGGCCGGCATAAGTGGTGTTGAACGCATTGACTGCATTGGTGACATCGGCCTTGCCGCATCCGGCATTGAGGCAGCCGTACGTGAGGCCGGGAAGCGGCTCGGTGCTGCCGGCGTTCACGGTGCCGGGGAGTTCCAGGCTGCTTACATTGGCGGTAACGGGTGTCCGGCTGATGATGGAGGAATTGACGCTGATGGTGAACCCCCAGCGCAGTTCGACCGTACCGGCGACATTCAGGTTGTGGTGCGGCAGATACTGGCCGTAGCCGGCCATCCAGTTGGTGTCGTCCCAAACAGTCTCGCTCAAGCCTTTCTGGAGCGCATACGAAGCGGTGAACTGGTAGTGATTCTGGAAGCGCTTGGAAAGCTTGACCAGCAGCCCGTCGTATACGGCGCGCCCCTGGTCGGTCCAGAAAGTAATAGTGCCGCTGGAGCACTCGATACCGGGGACGAATACCTCGCTGGTGGCACATTTTCGAATCACCGGCGTCTGGACGCCGTTGATGTAGCGGTTGAAGAGGTTGTAATCGACCTCGGACAGGCTCACGTTTTCACCCTGCCGCCGCGCCCAGTCCGCGGTGAGCACCATGCCATGGCCGAGATCGCGCTGGATGCCGACGGAGGTTTGGTAGCTGCGGGCCAATGGGAAGTGAGTGGGATAGATCTCGACACCCTGCTTGGCGACGTCAATGCCGCTGACCGTGAACGGACCATCCCTCTGGGGGTTGGCGGGCGCAAGCTTGGCCTGGATATCCGGCAGTTCCTGGTTCACGAGATTGACGAACTGACCGATGGTCATGTTATAGAGCGCGCTCAACGAGAGATTCGCGCCCACCGCAAGCGGGGTATTGGTGGCGAAATTGATAATCCCCGGATAGATGTTCGTGAAAGCGCTGGCGGCCAGCGTGCTACGGCCATTGCCCACCGGCCCGATTACGGGAGCTTCGCGCAGCTTGTAATATCCCGGGGTGCTGTCCCAGTAGATGCCGGCGCCGCCGCGGAACACGGTCTTGTTGTCCTTGAACGGGCTCCAGGCGAAGCCGAACGCGGGCTGAAATTCTTTGGTGTTGTTTACGGTCGGTCCCAGATTGTCCGACCCCGTCCCGAGGATCGGCGCCAGGTACTGCGGCTTGGCCAGGTTGGAGTTGTAGAAGCCCTTCTGTGCGTTCCACGCCAGACCATAATTGAGGGTGAACCGCGGCGTGATCTTCCAGGTATCCTGAAAGTAGGCGCGGTATTGATCGTAGTAGCGCTGCGAGGCGTAGCCGTAGGGAGCCGGTGTGGAAATCGCCCCCACTCCGATGCCGCTGAAGATGCTACTGTTGATATTCAAAACCGGCAGGTTCAGCACATCGGCATCGGTCTTCAGCGCGGTCGGAAGGGTGGGAAAGTACAGCGGCGTCGCCGCTCCAAAGATATTCCGGATATACGTCGGCGAGTATGCGCCCACGCACATGGGCGTACAGAATCCCCAAAGGCCGGCCGACTTGGTAGGGTTGAGATCGCCGCCAAACTTGAAACGATGCTTTCCCTTTTGCCAGATAAGGCTTTCGATCACCTCAAAGCGCCGCGTGTTGCGGCCCTGGGGCGCGTTGAAGTTGGGTCCGACGGCCGGCATGTTGGAGCCGACGAAGGTGAATACATTGGGCAGGCTGCCGGCTACACAAGGGGCCGAACATTCTGCAGCCGAGGGCTGCGTGTTATGGTTGTTCCAATAGTTGTACTGGAAGCGGAGATCGTTGACGATGGTGGGCTTCAGGGTGCTGGTGATGCCGATAATGCTCTGGTCGGCCCAGTTGGTGTTGTGCGCCCAGTTGGAGGGATCGCCGAACTCCAGCGACTGGCCGAAGCCCGAGTTGCCATCGTGGGAGTAGCGCAGGAACAGCGAGTGCTTGTCCGACAGACGATCGTCTATGCGAAGACTCAGGGTCTTGCCGATGTAGGGGCTGCCGTAGGTGCCGGTGAGCGGCAAAAACGCGGGGTCGGTGCTCTGAATCGTCAGAGCCTGCACCTGGTTCATGTACTCGTAATTGAAAAAGAAAAATAGCCTGTCCTTCTTCAAGGGACCGCCCAGCGTAGCGCCGGGATTGCGGCGGGCGAAAAATGGATTGGGGTTTGCGGGATTGCGCACGAGTCCCGGATAGGCCGCCATGTTGTGATCGCGGAAGTAGTAATAGCCGTCGCCGTGCCATTGGTTGGTGCCGGCCTTGGTCACCACATTGACCGCGCCTCCCGCGGCGATGCCCGTGGAGAGGTCGAAGTTGACGGACGACAACTGGAATTCCTGCACGGATTCCTGCGAGAGGTTCATGGAGGACATGCCACCTCCGACATCGATGTTATCCGAGACGTTGCCGCCGTCGAGTGTAAACAGCGTGCGGTTGCCGGCGCCCAGGACGCTTACCGTGAACAGCGTGTTGAACTGGGCCACCGATCCCGACGCAATGGTCACACCCGGCTCCAGCTTTGCCAGTTGCATGTAGCTGCGGCCGTTCAGGGGAAGATTCTCGATGCTGGCGCTCTCGATCACGCCCTGGATGGAATGGCTTTCGTAGTTGATCTGCGCCCCCGCGGCTTCCACGTTGACCACTTCCGTGGCGCCACCCACCTGCATCGGCAGGTTTACCGACGTGGTGCTGCCGGCCTCCACGGTAGCGGCTCGCACCAGGGTGCGGAAGCCCTGCTGTTCGCAGCGCACCACGTAATCGCCCGCGGGCAGGGCTGGAGCGCTGTAGAACCCCTCCGCGTTGGCCAACGCGGACCGCACAGAATCGGTGGCCTTGTTGGTGATGGTGATTTTGGCGTTGGGAATGACCGCGCCCGATTCGTCGGTCACGGTTCCCGTAATGATCCCTGTAGGCGCTTG
>JAIQFL010000537.1 GCA_020073365.1 Terriglobia bacterium
GGTGGGTAGGAAGGATTCTGGTCCACGTTGATTACCCGCGGCGGTGGGTGGTTCGGTGAACACAATGCCTTTTGAAAGAACCGCTTGGCGGCTGCTGCATCGCGCTTGGCCAAGAGCAGAAAATCGATGCTGGCACCACCCTACCAGCATTGGATACGCCAAAGTGGCCACACTGCCCCTGCTGCTCTACCCGTGTTACTCGTACCGCAAGGCCACGATCGGGTCCACGCGCGCCGCCTTCACCGCCGGAGCGCAACATGCCACAAGCGCCGCGGCCCCCAGCGTCAGACACACCGCCACGAAGGTGGACGGGTCCGTCGCCGTCACGTCGTACAGCAGGCTTCCCATCAGCCGCGTGAGCGCCAGCGCCGCAGCTACGCCGGACAGAATTCCGGTCCCCGCCACCAACATGCCTTGCCGGACCACCATACGCAGCACCTCCCCCTGCTGCGCGCCCAGCGCCATTCGCACGCCGATCTCGTGGGTCCTCTGTGTGACCATGTAGGACATCACCCCGTAAATCCCCACCGCCCCCAGCACCACCGCTACCACGGCAAACACCCCCAGCAGAAACAGGTTGAAACGCCGCGGTGAGATGGAGTCCGCGAGGGCCTGCTCCAGGGTTTCGACGTGATAAACCGGTTGCGTCCGATCGATAGCGGAGACCAACTCCCGCAGCGCGGACGCGATCGTCAACGGATTGCCGGCAATCTTCACCACCACATCGTGCATGCGCACGAAGGGGGATTGGCGGTACGGAATATAGACTTCCGGCCCCGGGTCGGCGTCGAGTTTGGTGGTCTTCAGGTCGGCCACCACACCGATGATCGCCGCTGCCGGAGCGGGCTGCTGGCGCGGAATGCGGATGCGTCTCCCGATGGGATCGCCGGCGCCAAACACAACCCGCGCGAACGTCTCGTTGACCAGCACCACCTCGGTCGATTCCGCGTCGGTGATCCAGCGTCCCTTCAGCAGGCGCATTCCCATCGCCCGGAAGTATCCAGCCGAACGCGTATTGTAAGTGGTCTGCGGCCCCTGGCCCGGCGGGTATGGTGGCGCGCCTTCCACTCCTACGACGCCCTGGAACAGTGATTTGGCGATGCCGGCTCCCTGCACACCGGGAGCGGCTTCGAGACGTTGCAGCGCCTGCTCGATATAGGCCAGTTGCTGCGGCATCGCGCGATAGTTCGGGCCGGAAAGCGAGACTCGCATCACCAGAATGCTCTCCGGCTGGAACCCTGGAGGCCGCGCGTTCATCCGCCAGAAGCTCTTCAGCATCAGGCCGGCGCCAATGAGCAGGACCATCGCCAGCGCCAGTTCGCCACCCACCAGCAACCGGCGAATGTTCAATCCTGCCGAGCCCGCCGGGGTCCAGGCTCCCTCTTTCAACACGTGGTGCAGTTTGGTTTGGGAGCACGCGAGGGCCGGCGCCAGCCCGAAGAGCAGGCCCGTGGCGAGCGACACTGCGAAGGTGAATCCCAGCGCGCGCCCATCCATCGCCGTCTCGGCGAGCCGCGGCACCGCCTGCGGGCCCAACCGCAGCATCAGGACGATGCCCCACCGCGCCAGCAACAGCCCGACCGCGCCGCCAACGAGCGACAGCACCACGCCTTCCGCCAGAAACTGCCAGACCACGCGCAGGCGCCCTGCGCCCAACGCCGCTCGCACCGCAATCTCCTTTTGCCGCGAACTGGTCCGCGCCAGCAGGAGGTTCGCGATGTTCGCGCAGGCGATCAGTAGCACGAAACCCACCGCGGCGAGCAGAACCAGCAAAGCGCGCCGGGCATTCCCCACCAGCTTTTCCTGGAGCGGCACCACCCGCAGCGTGACCAGGTTGTAGAAGCTCTGGGGATTCTCGCGGGCGATGCGCGCCTGGATCGCCTCCATTTCCGCGTGGGCCTGCTGGATGGAAGTACCCGTCTTCAGCTTCGCCACCACATTGACGATGGCCATATTGCGCCCGCGAACCTGGTTTACTGGCGACAGATCGCTCGGTTCATACGCCTCAATTTCAGTTGGTTCCGTGACGCTGGGGGCCGACTGCGGGAGCTGAAAACGGAAACCCGGCGGCATCACTCCCACCACTGTGACGGCGCGGCCGTCGAGCGTCACGGTCTTTCCGATAATGTTGGGATCGCTTCCCAGCCGCCGCTCGAAAATACCGCGGCCCAGGATGACCACACCGCGTTCGCCCGGCGCGAAGGCGCGGCCCGGCGACGGCTGCGCGCCCGTAATCCCCCAGAAGTCGTCCGTGACGAATGCGGTCATCGCCTGGTCGGCATTGCCGTTGATCGAGATGGTGCCGCTGCCGTAGCCGTAGCCCGCCATCTTCTCGAAGGACTGCGCCTGTTGCTTCCAATCGAGAAAATCCGGGCCCGCCACGGCTTCCATCTTGAAGCGCTCGTTGTAGTCCGCCAGCCATACCAGCCGCTCTGCGTTGGGATACGGAAGCGGCTTGAGGAGCACCGCATTCACCACGCTGAAGACCGCCGTGTTCATGCCGATTCCCAGGGCCAGGGTGACCGTCGCGACGGTAGCGAAGCCTGGATTCTTGCGCAGCATGCGCAACGCATACCGTATGTCCTGGAGTACCTGCTGCACCCACATCCAGCCCCACACGGCGCGCGTGTCTTCTTTAATGCGGGCGACATTGCCGAACTTGCGGAGAGCCGCGGCTCGCGCGGCCTCGGGCATCATCCCCCGCTCGATGTTGTCCCGAGTCTCCATCTCGATATGTTCGCGGATGTCGCGATCGAGTTCGTCCTCCATCCTGCGGCGAGTCATAGCTTCCCCTCCTGGCCGGCGGGCCGTAGAATCCCGCCGATAGCCCGTGCCAGCTTGTCCCATTTGGTGGTCTCGACGGTGAGCCGCCTTCTGCCATTGGCGGTGAGCTTGTAGAATTTGGCCCGCCGGTTGTTCTCGGATGTGCCCTCGACGGCGGAGATCCATCCTCTCCTGATGAGACGGTGCAGCGCCGGATAAAGAGACCCCTGTTCCACCTGCAACACATCCTCGGAGTTCCGTTCGATCGCCTTTGCGATAGCATGCCCGTGCGCGGGGCCCAGCAAAAGCGTTCGGAGAATCAGCAGGTCGAGCGTACCCTGCAGCAGTTCGATTCGATCCTGGTCGTCACGGGTAGACATTCTTGGTGAATTATAGGGATCCTCCACCTAGAATGTCAAGGGGAGTGACTTTACCGACGCTGCCGGATGAGCCGCCCCGCAGTTTTCGCGCGACGGCGCATCCGTACAGAACATCACAAACCTGCCAAGTGCCCCTGCTGTATGATCAGAGCACGACATGGACAAGGTCCACGAACCCCCCACGAAGCAGGGTGGCACCGGCGTGCGTACCGGCGTCAAACAGTGGAAGCACGAACTGGAGCAGATTCGCCTGGCCATCAGCCTCCAGCATAACGATGCGATCGAGCGCATGCGCGACACCGAGACGCGGCTACTGCAGGCGTTCTACTCATTCGCGGAACCGAACCAACAGCGCCTGGCCGCGACCGGGTGTGAGACCGCGCCGGTCAAAGTCCGCCTTTCCACGCTGGAAGACTGTATCTTCGAAATCGAAAAGCGGCTCGACCATCCGCCCACTACCTGAACGTGCCCCGCCACTGGGACCACCACTATTCCGACCCCGCCAGCCTCGATTTCACCCCAACGCCGCTGCTGGTGGAAGTGGCCGACATGGTGCCGCCGGGTAGAGCGCTGGATATTGCCTGCGGGCACGGGCGTAACGCAGTTTATCTCGCCAGTCTCGGGTGGCGGGTCACGGCCGTGGATTCCTCGGCGGTGGCGATCCGCCTGCTTCGCGCGCGGTCCTCAGGACTTGGCGTCGATCCCCGCGTGGCCGATCTGGAGGCCGGCGAATTCCGGATCGCACCAGACTCCTACGACCTCATCTGCGATTTCTTCTATCTGCAGCGCGACCTGTTCCCGCAGATCCGCGAGGGTGTGCGTGCCGGCGGCCTCTTCGCAGGCGCGATCCATCTTCTGGACGAAGCGTCTGCTGCCGGCAGGCGCAATCCGGCATTCCAGTTGAAGCCCGGCGAGCTCCGCGACGAGTTCGCCGAATGGAAGATCCTGTTCTATTCGGAAGGCCTGGAACCGGGGAGGACGCGCACGGCCGCCCGCATCATCGCGCGGCGGGCATAAGCAGAAGGGGATGATCCCATTGGCCGGCTCAAAGCCGGGGTGACAGACGACGAAAACCGATCGTCTGTCACACCGTACGCTAGCTGAACAGCCCTGCAAGGGACGCGCCGATCAGCACCAAAACGGCCCAGGGAAGCACGACCGCGGTCAATGCGCCGCCGAAGGACAGCTTCTTTCCGCCCGCGGCTTTGAGACCGATGGCCACCAGCACAATGGTCCAGATCGCAAACACATCCAGCGATGCCGCGATGGTGTATACAAACTTCGAGCTGGTGGTGAAGTCCATGAACGCGGCCGGGTTGAATGCCAGTGGATTGACGATGTTGAAGTCCTCTGGCTTCTTCAGGAACATCACCACAGTTTTGAGCACAGTTTGTAATATGCCGGGAAGCGAGGCGTAACACAGAATGGCAAACACCTGTTTGAACTTGATGGGCGCCGACATGATCCCGCGGACGATCCCCAACAGCACCGCGGCCACGATCAGGTAACCTATAGGCCTTCCCAGCACACTGCCCGCGTAGCTCGAGATCTGCGTGATCGTGGTGGTCAATGCCGCGGCCCTATCGCGTTGGTCGGCGGGCAACTGCGCCACCCGCTCCGCCTGTTTGGGATTCATTTGCTGCTGCTGGCGAACCACCTCGGACCAACCCACGTGCTGCCCGAGGAGCGCCGAGAAAACCACGCCGACGAGAATCGTCAGGATCAGCGGGACCCAGAAGGCAGGCCGCGCCGCTACGTCCTCAAACGCCTTCTTCGGTTCGAAGAAGACGCCGCTCAGCCGCGACATTTCACTCATGCCCGACGGCTGCGGTTCGAATGCCGATACGCTTTCAGGAGACATATCAGCCGATTGTACTCCAGTACACAAAGCTGTGCTCGGCTATGATGGATGGTTCATGCCCCGGCAAGCCGTACTCGCTCTCCTGCTGCTCTCCCTGTTCGCCTGTAAGCTCGCCGAGGAAGGCCATGTGCAGGCGATAGTCGGAGCGGTGCTGATCGACGGCGCCGGTGGACCGCCGCTCACCAACTCAGTGGTCCTGGTCGGCGCGGGGCGGATTCGTGCAGCCGGACCACATTCCAGCATTCCGATTCCGGCGGAAGCGGACAAGATCGACGGCGCCGGCAAGTTCCTCGTCCCGGCCCTGGTGGACATCTGCGACCGCACCGATCCGCCGGGATTTCTCCGGCCCGCCACACCCGAGGAGGCCCGCGCGCAGGTAGCCGAGCTGGTCCGGCGTAAAGCCACGGTCATCCACATCGGAGCGCTGCCGCCGGCGGTCGCGGAGGGCGTTCTAGAATCCGCGCGCGACGCGGGCATTCCCGTGACTGGCCATTTCTCGACGCAGGCCGAGGCACGATTCCTGGTGGACAAAGGGGCATCCAGCCTGGTTGGCATGATTCGCGACACGGAAGATCTCGACGCCGGATTGGTTTCTCGATTGCGGGACCTCCGGATCGTGGTGGCGCCGTCGTTGGCCAGCGCGGGCGCCGGCCTCGAGATCGCCAGGCACAACACTCGCCGCCTGTTTCAGGCCGGCGTACTCCTCGCGGTGGCCTCCGAAGGCGGCGATCCCCTTCACGAAGCCGAGATGATGGTGGATGCCGGCGTGCCGCCTCTGGATGTGATTGTGGCGGCCACCCACAACGGGGCGATGGCGCTCCATCAATTGGAGGACTGCGGGACCATTGAGTCGGGAAGGCGCGCCGATCTGCTCCTGGTTTCGGCCAACCCGGCCG
>JAIQFL010000099.1 GCA_020073365.1 Terriglobia bacterium
AGGCGAGTGTTGGAACCGTGATGAGCGTCTGGTTCACCCACTACGTTGACAGGAGGGCCACGCCACCGCAAGGCAGCGGAGAAGTTGGTAACGGCGTCGTGAATGACCCTCAACTAATTGGCGCAGTCACTCGCAGTAAATGTTGTGTTGGACAAGAGTGATTGGAGGAATGTATGAAATCAAACGGTAGACTTTTCTTGTGTACCAGTACTGTCATGGCCCTGGTCGCGGTCTTCCCCGCGCGCGCTCAGTTCTACAGGCAAACGAATCTGGTTTCGAACCGTGGTGACGTGGGGGCGGAGGTTGTCGACTTAAATCTGAAGAATCCCTGGGGTGTGTCCCATAGCCCAACCAGTCCGTTTTGGGTCTCCGACCAAGTCACGAACGTATCCACTCTGTATTCGGTCGATCCGACAACAGGTGCGGTCGCAATCGTCCCCCTGGTCGTGAGCGTCCCCGGCGGACCCCACGGGACAGGTGTTCAACGGAGTCAGCACCGATTTTCTCATCACTTCAGGCGGGGCCACCGGGGCGTCGGCGTTCCTCTTTTCGGGACTGAACGGCGGGATTTCGGGCTGGAACCCGGGGGTTCCACCCCCTCCACCCCCTCCACCCCCGCTTCTGTCGAATCAAGCCATTACGCCGGTGTCCGGTACACCCGCACCCGCTGTGTATACTGGACTGGCGCTGGCGATGCGGGCTTCCGGCCAGCATCTGTATGCAGCGAACCCCGCGGCGGGGAGGATTGACGTTTTCAACAATACCTTCACCCAGGTGACGGTCCCAGGCGGGTTCAGCGACCCGACGCCGCTTCCTGCCAAAGAGTTCCCATTCAACGTTGCCAATATCGACGGCCATCTCTATGTCAGCTACACCGGTCCTGCCGGCTCAGTCGGCGTGGTCAACGAATTCGACACGGAGGGCCGTTTCATCAGACGGTTTGCCACCGGCGGAACGCTCCTCGATCCCTGGGGAATGGTGGTTGCGCCTCCTGTTTTTGGGAAGTTTGCCAATGCGCTTCTGGTCGGCAACTTCAACGCCGGAAACGCAGCCAACGGTCCTGGCAATATCAGCGCTTTCGACCTGAAGACCCGCGAGTTTCTTGGACTGCTGAAAGGAACCGATAGCGGCCCGCTCCAAATCGATGGTCTATGGCAATTGATCTTCGGCAATGGCGTCGCAGGCGGTAATGCCGGGGTGCTGTACTTCTCCGCCGGCATCAACAAACAGAACGAGGGCCTGTTCGGCAGCCTGGCCACGTGTCACGGGCCTGTGATCAGCGGCGCTTCCGCCAGCCCGAACGTGCTGTGGCCGCCGAACCATAAGTCCGTCACAGTGGCGATTGACTACTCGGCCCCGGATGACTGCGATGCCGCTCCCGTCTGCACGCTCAGCGTCACCAACAACGAGACTGGTCCTAACGACGCCACCGTGGTGAATGCGCATACCGTTGACTTAATCGCTACCCGTGAAGGAAAAGGCGATGGCCGTTTGTACACGGTCGAGATCTCCTGTAAGGACAAGCTGCCTCTTTCTTCCAGCACCAGCGTGACGGTGACGGTCCCGCACGACCAGGCGCATTGATTTTGATGGTTTCGACCGCGGCGGTACGGATGCTTCGGCGGAGGAAAGCGCCAAGCGCCCCGAGGAGTCGGGGGTGCCTCCTGGGCCCGGCAAGCACGATTGCTTGCGCCACGAAAAATAGCTAAGCCGATTGCGGTAGGGCGCTGGCATTATGGTTTGACAGGTACTCCCGGACGGGAAAAAACAGCTTCACGGAGGTTCCCGAATTCGGAGCCGTCTCCAATCGTACGGCGCCCGTGTGGGCCCGCATGATACCCAGCACCTCCGACAGTCCCAAGCCGCGACCCACGAACTTGGTGCTGAAAAATGGATCGAATGCTCGTTCCGCGATTTCGGCCGGCATGCCGGGACCCGCGTCCTTCACTTCGATGCGAACATAGACTCCCGGATCGAGCTTCTCGTCAGGCGCGATGGTTTCCAACTCGTTCCCCGATAGCTCACAGAGATCCACCCCGATTTCGACGACGCCGCCAGCCGGGTCGGTTGCCTCCAGGGCGTTCTGAACCAGGTTCTTGAGCACCTGTCCGACCTCGTCCGGGGCCGCCAATACCTGGGGTAGCGGGGAACCGACATGGAATCGAATCTCGACCTTGGCCCCGGCCAGACCGAGTAGCGAGGGCCGTATCTCTTCGATAACCTCTCCCAGGTCGATCGGCCGAAGTGTGAGATACGACCGCCCGGTATATGCCAGGACCTGGCGAACCAGGTCGGCCGCGTGCTGCGCCGCCTCCATGGAAGCGGCCACGTGGCGGCGCGTCACGTCCGGTTTGTCGAGACTCTCCATGGCGAGCGAGGCCTGTCCAAGGATGATGGTCAAGAGGTTGTTGAAGTCGTGTGCAATGCCGGCAGCCATCACGCCGAGGCTTTTCATCCGCTGCGCTCGCTGCAAACGCTGGCCCAAGTCACGTCGTAGCCGCTCCGCGGCCTTCCGGTGCGAGATGTCCACGCTGGCATTGAAGACGCCCCGAACGCGTCCATCCTCATCGAATACCGGGGATGCGAACGAGAGCACATCGATCATGCTGCCATCCGCGCGCACAATCTGGTCCTCTTCACCGAAAACCCGCAACCCGGTCGCGGCCGCTCGTTGGAACGGCAGCTCGTCCGGCGGGAGATCCTGTCCGTTGCGAATGAACCGGAAAGGCAGAGGTGCCGCATCCTCGCCCGTCCTCGAAATATCGATCTCCGGCGGCGCCCCCAGCATTTCCGCCATGGCGGGGTTCAGCCTGATGCTCCGGCATTCAGCACCGCCAGCCACGGCAATACCGATCGGAATCACGTCCAGCAGGGTCTGGAAATCGGCAACTTTGCGATTGAGCTCCCGATTCAGGTCGCGCACTTCCGCTTCAATCCGCTTCCTCCTGGTCATTTCATCTTCCAACGCGGCATTCGCGCGCTCCAATGCGGAGGACCGGCGCTGCGAAAGGAACAACAACGTGACCGAGGCGTAAAGCAGCGCGCCGAAGACGCTTGCGAACGTCAGGATCAATCCCTTGAACTCGCGAAAGTAGCTCAACGGGATGTGTAGATCCAAAGTCCAGACCTGGTTCGGGATCGTTACAGGCGCGGTGGAGGATTCCTCCCGCGATGCCCTGCTTCCGGGTGGGATGGGGTAAATCTCTCGTTCCCCCGATCTGACGGATATGCGATAGTCGGACCGTACCAGGCTGTCGGCTAACGACAGAATAAGCGCGGAGGCATCATACAGACCGATGACGTACCCGCGGAGACGTCCTTCTTTTCTTAGAGGGACGCAAACGTAGACAGCGTTCCTGACATCGGGTGTCTCGAAAATGTCGGAAACGGCGATCGACTCGTGAGCGCGGGCAGCGCCGATCATCTGCCGGAGGCGGTCGTCTGGGCGGATCCTCTTTAGATTCGGCTGAGCGCCGCGTTCCGCCGACCAATGCTGGAAGCCGTCGATGCCCACCCATGCGGCCACGCGCAATCCGGCGGAGCGCGACAGGAAGAGTTGGCCGTCGGAGCGCCAGTCGTCCAAATCGAAAGGCTTGCCTTGAGATAGCCACCAACTCCCGAGCTGTTCCAGCGGCTCGATGCTGCTGCGAATGCCTGTTTCCAGCCCTGACGCGATATGTAGGGCCTCTTTTTCCCTGGTGCGCCGCAGTTCAGCCTGTTCCCGTGCGATCAGCTTGCTACCCATGAGAATGGCCGCGACAATTCCCGCCAGCAAGACCAGCGAAGAAACGACTTGGAAGACAACGCGGTGCTTCATCGGCGATCCTCCATGTCGCCAGTACTAGTACTCGTGGTCTGGGAAAATTGTACCATCTTGCGCAGCAGTCCCGATGTGCTCTGCCGTACGGCGCGTTTCCGAAAATGTGGTCGCATATCGGGATGGTTCCGGCACCGACTCCCTTCTGCGACAGGTGCGGGACCTGGTAGCCCAGAGTTCGGCCCGCGCGCGCGGCGTGACTCGACCCGCTTCATCGCCCCGCGCTCACGGCTTCATCCACCTCGCGGATCTTCGCGAACTCGCCATCCCAGAACGACTGCGACTTCATGCTCTCCAGGTACGCGTGGGAATAACCGAAGTTGCTCCAGACCTGCTCCTTGTAGCCGAAAAGCCGGTCCTTCTCCTCTGCCGGGCGCACGTCCAGAAAGTCGCGTGGATCGCCGCCGCGGAAGATCTCGTCGAACCAGTCCGTGAGCCTGGTATCGTCCAGCGGGCCGCGACGCTTTTCCAGATTGGCCAGGACCGAAGGATAGCGGTCGAACCCATCGGTGGCGATGGTCACCACGTTGTCGTTCGGGGCAAGGTGCAAGTGGCGTGCCAGGCGGATCGCGCCGAGGATGTTGCAGATTCCGGAGATCCCGAAGATGCCTTCCAGGTTGTCGAGCGCCTTGGGCTCCATCCCAAGGGTTCGTTCCAGCAGGCCGCGCCGCCGGTCCAGCAATTCCAGCCCCGCCACGCAATCGTCATCGTGGATCAGGCCGATGTAGTCGGTAGTGAGCACGTTGTGGATGAGGGTCACCATCTTGTCGCCGATACCCTCGATGCGATGGGTCCCACGGCCATTGTTGAACAGGGTGGAGCATTCCTTCGGCTCCAGCGCGCACACCATGCATTCCGGGAAACGGGCCTTGATTTCGTCGCCGGCAGCGATGGTTCCGGCTGAACCGGGCGCCGAGACGAACGCGGCCACACGGCCGTTGCCGTAGGGTTGGGCCGCCTCCATGGCGCTGCGGCCGGTCACGTAGCGGTGGAAGCGGTAGTTGGGCAGCAGCTCGAACTGCGCCAGTATCTTGTTCCGTGGGGCCTTTTTGTAATGCTGGGTCCGTTCCAGGACCAGGATGACATCGCTCTCCGAGCCGGGCGTCAGGTCCAACTTACCGCCGTACTGCCGGATCCGCTGGTAGCGTTCCTCGCTCATGTCCTCCGGCATGATAACGATGGCCGGGTATCCCTTGAGCTTCGAGATGTAGGCCACGCCGATGCCGAAATTGCCCGTGGAGGGGCCGATCATGGTGCTGAGCCCTGGCTGGATTTCGCCGCTGAGCTCGCCTTCCACGAGGGTGGTGTAGGCCGGGCCGACCTTGTGGCTCCCGGAGGGGAACCAGCGGCCGGTCAGAACCACGATGTTTGCGTCGACGCCCGTCAGTTGCTTGGGCAGCACGACATGGCGGATGCGGCTATCCGGCCCGCGCCAGGTGATATTGAATAGGTTGACGGGGTCCAGTTCATCGGCGCTCGCGGCCAGCGCCTGGCGCCGGATGGCGGGCGGCAGTTGCTCGGGGTGGAGCATTTCGCGATAGGTGGGCCCAGCTACGGTGGTTGTGGTCATGTGGTCTCCTTAGGATGGCATTTCCGTGGAGCGGGCCATTGGCCTGCCATGCCTGCATTCTTGCAGGCATCTCTGGTTGCCGAACAAATGCCGCCACGAATGGCGGCATGGCAGCCTGAAAGGCCGCTCCACGGGGGCGGGGGCGTGGCAAGCTGGGCAGACACAAAGGGCGATGGTCTGCCCCACTCAGAATCTCTCCCACAAGGCTCGCGCCTGCGCGGCGGCTTTTTCCGCCATGTGCGGTTCGTCTACGTTCACGCATTGCCTGTCTCGCACCACCCAGCGGCCGTTCACCATCAATGAATCCACCGGGGCATTGGCAATGCCGAACAGAATATGGCCGAACAGATTTCCGCTGTCGATCGGTGTCGGGGGGAAGTAGTCCACCAGGATCAGGTCGGCCTGCGCGCCAGTCTCGATGCGGCCGATCTCCATGCCGAACACCTTCTTCACGATGGCGCGGTTGTTGAGGAATGCCGCCGCATACGCTTCAGCATACGCCACACGCGGGTCGCCGGCCTGCAATTTCTGCACGTGGAACGCGGTCTTGAACTCGTCCCACATACGCGGCGTGTATCCGTCGGACCCCAACCCCACCAGCACTCCTTTGCGGAAGAGCTCCAGCAGGTTTGCGGCGCCCACAGCGTTGTTGCAGTTGGATTGCGGGTTGTGGATCACGTTGACCCGGAGCTTGGCGAGGATCTTCCGATCGGCGGCGGTCACGTGGATCGCATGGGCCGCCAACGTCTTCTCGTCCAGGACGCCGAGATCGCGGAGGCGGCGGACGGCCCCGGCATCGCAGGCGTCCTCGGCCACGTGAATGTGGAAGCCGGCGCGGAGCGACTGGTTGGCTTCCACCGCACGGCGCAGGGTTTGATCCGTGAGGGTGAATGCGGCGTGGAGCCCAAACGTGGCGCCCATCAGGCGTTCGCATCGGGCGCTCTCGATGAATCGGATATTCTCCCGAATGCCTTCCGCAGCCGCCGCTGCGCCATTGCGATCGGAGGTTTCGTAGCACAGAGCTCCGCGGAGGCCGACTTCCCGAAATGCCTGTGCGATGCGGTCGAGGCTGCCCGCGCAAGCGTTGGGGCTGGAGTGGTGGTCGATCAAAGTGCCAACACCGCATTTCGCGGAGTCGATCAGGCCGATCAGGGCGCTGTAGTAGACATCATCGGCGGTAAGGGCGCGGTCCAGGCGCCACCAGAGCTTCTTGAGGATTTCTTTGAAGTTCCGCGGAGGGCGGCCGGGGAGGGAGATTCCGCGGGCCAACGTGCTGTAGAGGTGGGTGTGGCCGTTGATCAGAGCCGGCATCATGAGCTTGCCGTGGGCGTCTACAACCTCTGATTGGGGAGGCCAGGAGCCCTGCCCGACTGAGCCGACCGTGCCGTCGTCGCGAATCTCCACCTCACCGGAGTCCACCACCCGGTTGCCGGCGTCGAAGGTCAGGATGCGGGCGTTGGTCAGGATCATGATGCCACGATGTGGGTACCGGCCTCACCCCTGACGGCGCGCGCTACGTGTTCCGTGGAGGTGATGATGCACTCCGTGCCGCCGCTCTCGACGAAGTCGATGCCGGCCTCGATCTTCGGGCCCATCGACCCGGACGGGAACTCGCCCGCCTCCAGGTACGCCCGGGCCTGGCGCACCGTGATGGTTTTGAGCCACTGTTGATCGGGACGCCCGAAGCGCACGGCCGCCTGCTCCACCGAAGTGACGATGATCAGCTTCTGCGCGCGCAGATCCCGCGCCAGCAAACTGGACGCGTGGTCTTTGTCGATCACGCCTTCAACTCCCACCAGCCGGTCGCCTTCCCACGCCACCGGAATGCCTCCGCCGCCGCAAGCGATCACCACCACGCCAGCATCTACCAGAGCCGCGATGGCCTCCTTTTCCAGGATGCGCAGCGGCCGCGGGGAGGCGACCACCCGCCGCCATCGGCCGGCGTCGATCTCCTGCATCATCCAGTGCGGCCGCTCCCGCTGGATCTGGCAGAACTCCTGCCGGTTGTAGAACGGGCCGATGGGCTTGGTGGGATGCATCAGATCGGGATCGTTCTCGCTCACCAGCACCTGCGTGATGATGGTGGCGGCGCTGCGCCGGATGCCTTCGCGGCGGAACATCTCGCACGCAATCCGCTGGATCATGTAGCCCATGCCCCCCTGCGAATCGGAGACGCAGGTATCCAGGGGAAGCCTTGGCACTCGCCGTTCGCCTTCTTCCACGCGAATCAGAATATTGCCGATCTGCGGGCCGTTGCCGTGGGTGATCACCAGGCGGCAATCGCTGTGGAAGAGCGGCTTGAGATGGTGGAGCGTCTCGGCGGTGTGTTCGAACTGCTGGGGAATCGTTCCCGGTTCTCCGGGCCGCGTGATGGCATTGCCGCCCAGGGCGACGACTAGAGTCTCGGGCAACCCGTCACCCCTCGTATTCCACTTCCCGATCGGCCATGGTGAGCGCCATGATGGCCTTCGCGGTATGCAGCCGGTTTTCGGCCTCCTGGTAGACCACCGAGCGAGGCCCATCGATCACTTCGTCCGTCACTTCGTTGCCGCGGTCGGCGGGCAGCGGATGCATGTAGAGCGCGTCGGGCTTGGCCAGGGCCATGCGTTGTGCATTGCAGATCCAATTCGTGTACTGCTTCGCGATGCGCAGCGATTCCGCGGGATTGCTGCCCATGGTGTCGAGACAGCCCCAGCTCTTGGGGATGACGATGTCGGCGTCGCGGAAGGCTTCGTCCATGTCGTCCACCACGCGGAACTTTCCGCCGCCGCGACGCGCGTTGTCGCAGGCCGCCTGCATGGTCTCCGGCATCAGGCCATACTCCGGCGGATGCGCCAGCACCACGTCCATACCGAACCGCGGCATCAGCATGATAAGTCCCTGGGGCACCGAAAGCGGCTTGGCATAGCTGGGAGCGTATGCCCAGCTTACGGCGATCTTCAGGCCTCTGAGATCCCGGCCGCGCTGCTCGCGGATGGTCATCAGGTCCGCCACGGTCTGGCACGGATGGTCCACGTCGCACTGCATGTTGATGACCGGTACTGCGGCCCATTGGGCCACTTCGCGCATGTAGGCATTGCCTTCGCCGGGGACCAGGTCATGCCGGATGGCGATGCCGTGGCCGTAGCTGGAGAGAATGATCCCCGTGTCCTTGGGGCTCTCGCCGTGCGAGACCTGCATCACGTCGGCGGTAAGGAAGTGGGCGTGACCGCCCAACTGCGTCATTCCGGCTTCGAACGAGTTGCGCGTGCGGGTGGACTTGTCGAAGAACATCAGGAAGATGGTTTGATCGGCCAGGTAGCGGTGCGGGATGCGCCCCTTGAACTTCCGCTTGAGATCCGAGGATACGTCCAGCAGGACGTCGAGCTCGGCATCCGACCATTCCTGAGTGGTGATCCAGTCCCTACCTTTAAAGAGCGCTTTCTTCGTTTCCAATCGCGACCTCCTGGAGTCCTGCGACATTGGCAAAGTGCACGTGCCGCGGGTTGCCGATCGATTCGAGCAGCAATTTGAGCTTGAGGTACTGTGACACAGGCATACTTGCCTGTGTGTCCGTTCCGTTCCGCGCCTTCCAACTGAGCGCTTCGTTATCGCTCAGGCGCATGGCGACCTCGGCATCCTTCGTTTCAAAATGGCCAACTCCGGTGACGTGGTTCAGCGTCAATACGTACGCTTCGCCGTCGATGGTTCCATAGATAGTTGGCTGCCCCTCGAGATCCCAATCCACATAGAACCCATTCTTCCCCGCATGCTTCCGGTAACTCTTCAGGCTGCCGAAGAACCGCGGCTTCTCCGTAAACGGCCCGCCCGTCTCGGGACAGAACACGTCGCAATTCCCGCACTCGTTGCAGGCATCCGCATAATTCGCCAACTGGTGCGACTTCACGAGGCGCAGCACTCCGCCCGGCACCCGCCGGATGCGGTCCGGCAACAACTCGAAATTGTCGTAGAGGATGAACTCCGCCGCCGTCTCATAGGCGAAGTTCGCGTCGTTCGGACATACCGGTATGCACTTGTCGCAGTTGATGCAGTCGTACAGCCAGAGCTTGGTCCCGATCTTGCGCGGCACGCCCTTGTTGTGTTCCCACCGGTAGCGCGGGTTGGCCGTAGCCTCCGCCACCAGGGCGGCCTCCTGGCCCGCAAAGCGCGACACATAATCGGGAATCGTAGTCACGCCCAGCTCCGTCATCTTCGCGCCCAGATTCTCCAGGTAGCGAATCAGGCGCGCATAGCCTCCCGGACGGAGCAGGTCGGTGCAAGTGGTCACCGGGATCAGATTCAAGGCCAGCGTTTGGGCGATATTATGCGCGTCCAGTCCACCCGAGAACGACATCGGGATGCTGGTCTTCAAGCCCTCCCGGAACTTCTGCACCAGGTTCAAGGCCAGCACGTGCAGCGGCGGGCCGGACATGTACATCAGGTCGCCGGCCAGCACCTGCTTGTGATTCTTCACCACCAGCGTGTTGCTGAACTTCACCGACAGGCTCCTGCCATTCGCCTGCGCCAGCCGCTGGAGCCGCGGGATCAGGTCCAGCGCTTCGTCGAATTCGAGGTCCTTCTCGAAAGCTTCGGGGCTGAGCTGGATCTCGTGGTAGCCCAGCACGTCGTGCAGGAGGTACTCCGTCTCGGCCCGTCCCAGGAGTGTCGGGTTCATCTTGATACACACGTGGCACCCCATCTCGGTCAAGAGGTACGCCACGATGCCTTCGATTTCCCCAGCCGGGCAGCCGTGGAAGGTGGAAAGGCTAACCGTGTCGCTGATCGAAGTGGGGAAGGGCAGATCGCGATATTCTGCCGGAAGGCCAGTGCGAAGCTCATCGACCACGGCGCCGGCGTTCTTCATGGATTGAATCCAGTCGCGCACGCGCGGCGAGCGAATCCCCTCCAGGTTGTAGCCCACGCTCATGTCGAAAACGGTTAAACCGGGGACAGACGGGACGTTTTCTCCGAGCAGCCGTGACGCCTTCAAAATCTCCAGAAACATCGCCGCCCCGACGTACTCGCGCAAGGACTGATCCAGGCTCAGCTCCTGTGACCACTCGACGTTGTACCCCACGTTGGCGGCATCGATGCACGGCCTCGGAATCTGCAGTTCGTCCAGAATCTGAATGGTCTTCAATTCGATGATGCGCGATCCTCCCAGCCAGGAGAGCACGATGTTCTGCGCCAGTTGGCCGTGCGGTCCGGCGGCCGGTCCCAGGGGGGTGGAGGCGCGGTGGCCGTGGAAGTCTACCGAGAGATCCAGGCCCGGGATGCCGCGAAAGAACTTGTTCTGCGGAAGGTCGAAGATCTTGCCTTCCCGCCGATACTCCAGGAAGGCGCGGCGCAGCAACAGCGGCAGCGGAATAGGGACCAGCTCAGGCATCGCGCGTTGCCGGTGTGGGGCAGGCGCTTTCGCCTGCCAACCGCTGACCTGGGGTAGTCCCGTGCGTTGGAATACTCGGTCTGGCAGGCGAAAGCGCCTGCCCCACAAAGATCAAGGGAAACGCGGCATAGAACTGCGTCGCTTCCACCAGGTCGCGAATCGGTACGCGCTCGATCACGCTGTGCGCCACCTCTTCTTCACCCGGTCCAAACCCGATGGTGGGCACACCCATCAGCCCCATGGAGCCGACGCCGTTGGTGCTGAAGGTCCACTTGTCCACCACTGGCGGTTTCTCCCAGAGAGTTTCGTACGTCTGGATGGCCGCCCGTGCCAGCGGATGCGACTCCTCCAGCACCCACGTGGGGTAATACTTCTCCATGGGATAGCGCAGCCCCGTGTAACTGGGGGTCTCGTAGGTCAGGATCTCCACCTCGGCACCCGCCGCGCTGGGCAGGGCCTTCACTTCGGCCACCGCGCTTTCCTTGGTTTCACCGGCGGTCAAGCGGCGGTCCAGGTGGATGGAACACGCGCCTGGCACGGCGCACAACGACGGCGAGAGCGAGCGGATCTCGGTAACCGCGATGGTGCCCTTGCCGAGAAACGGATCGTGGCGCAGTCGCGTGTTCAGCTCTTCCACTTCCTCCACCAGCCGGCTCATTTTGTAGATGGGGTTGTCGCCGCGTTCCGGCGCGCTGGCGTGGCACGACTTGCCGCGCAGGTGGACTTCGATCTCCATACGCCCGCGGTGGCCGCGGTAGATCCGCAGGCTGGAAGGCTCCGTGATCACCACGCAATCCGGCCGTATGCCGTCTTCCTTCAGGATGTAGAGCCACGGCAGGCCATCGCAGTCCTCCTCCTGCACGGAGCCCACCACCCAAAGCGTGTAGTCCCCCAGCAGGCCAAGTTCTTTGATGAGCTTGCCGGCGTACACCATGCTGGCCATGCCGGCCCGCTGGTCGCACGATCCGCGCCCATAGACGTAGCCGTTTTCGACTTTGCCCTGGTAGGGATCCCAGGCCCATTCCTTGGGATCGCCCACGCCTACCGTGTCGGTATGGGAATCCATCATGATCACGGTCTTGCCCGACCCGATACGGCCCAGGATGTTCCCCATGGGATCGATGCGGACTTCGTCGAAGCCCACCTCTTCCATTTCCTGGCGGATGCGTTGAATCACCGGACCTTCGTGGGAGCTTTCCGCCGGGATGGCGATGAGGTCGCGCAGGAAGTGCACGATGTCAGCTTCGTAGGATTGGGCGAGAGCAGCGATGGTGGTGGGACACATTGTGGGGCAGGCGCTTTCGACTGCCAAATCGGACTGAATCATAGAGTCACCAAATCGTAGTCCAAGTCTTCTGCCTTCCCGTGGCCGGCTGACAGCCGGCTGACAGACGACGAAAAACGATCGTCTGTCCCACTAGTCTCACGCAACTCGCGCAACACATCTTCGGGGCGGATGGGCAGCTTCCGGAGACGCACGCCGATCGCATGGTGAATGGCATTCGCAATCGCCGGGGCCGGTCCATTGATCGGCACCTCGGAGATCGACTTGGCTCCATAGGGCCCCAGCGGCTCATCCGTCTGCACCAGGATGGTGGTCAGCTTGGGCATGTCCTTGGCGGTGAAAATCTTGTAGTCGAGGAAATTCGGATTCACCGGACGGCCCGCGTGATCCAGCACCAGCTCCTCGGTGAGCGCGTAGCCCAAGCCCTGTGCCACCGCGCCTTCCACCTGCCCCTCAGCTTGCATGGGGTTGATGGCGGTTCCCGGGTCCACGGCCGTCACCAGGTGCAGCACATGAATTTGCCCCGTCTCCGTATCCACCTCCACCTCCGCGAAGGTGGCACAGAACGGCGGCGGGCTATCCGTATTGAAGTGCGACGCGCCATCCATGATCTGCTGCTTGTCGCGGTACATGGACTGGAGCGCGATTTCAGTCATGGTCACCGATTTCCGGCACTCACAGACGGTGGAGACCTGGTTCTCGCCCCAGCTCAGGTTTTCGACGGAGGTGTCGAGCATTCTGGCCGCCACCTCCAACACCTGCGCCCTCACCTTCTCGGCGGCCTTCTTCACGGCGCCGCCCGAAATGATGGTGGTGCTGGAGGCATAGGCGCCCACGTCGAACGGCGTGACGTCGGTGTCTCCCGAGGTGATCACGACCTTGTCGAGGGTCACTCCGAGGGTTTCCGCCGCAATCTGCGCGAGCACCGTGTCGGCCCCCGCGCCCACATCCGACGCCCCCACCTGCAGGAAGAACGAGCCGTCTTCATTCATCTTCAGCAGGGCCGAGGCCCAATCGACTCCCGCGATCCCGCTGCCCTGCATGGTGCAGGCCATTCCCACACCGCGCTTCAGATGAGTGGGCGCAGGCTGGGCGGCCCGTTTGCGGTCCCAGTCGATGGCGGCCGCGCCACGATCCAGACACTCCGGCAAGCCGCAACTGCGGATGAGCCGCGGCAGACCCTCTTTGCCTTCACCCAACTGCGCGGAGAGCCGGTCGGTATCGCCCAGCCGGATCATGTTCTTGCGGCGCAGTTCGATGGGATCCATGCCCAATTCGTGAGCGATTTCGTCCACCAGCGTTTCCTGCGCGAAGAATCCCTGCGGGCATCCGTAGCCGCGAAACGCGCCCGCCACCGGCGCATTGGTGTAGACCACGTGGCACTCGAAGCGCATGTGCGGCGCGCGATAGAGCGGCAGAACTTTGCTGCCCGTGTTCCCTTGCACTGTTGTCGAGTGGCTGCCATACGCGCCCGTGGTGGCCATCACCGTCAACTGGCTGGCCATGATGGTTCCGTCGCGCTTCACCCCCATCTTCATCCGCAGGATTTGCGGATGGCGGCTGCGCGCCATGTAAAACTCCTCCTCGCGGGTGAACTCGATCTTCACCGGCCGGTGCGTAGCCAGCGCCAGCGCACCCGTGATGTCCTCCAGCAGCATCTCCTGTTTGCCGCCGAATCCCCCGCCGATGCGCGGCTTGATCACATGCACGCGGCTCACCGGAATCTGCAAAATCATGGCGACTTGGCGCCGCGCGTGGTACGGCACCTGCGTGCTGCTGCGAATCACCAGGCGGCCATCGGCGTCCAACCAGGCGATGGTGACGTGCGGTTCCAGTGGGCAATGCTGCTGCCGCCCGGTGTGGAACTCGCGCTCGACGATCAGGTCGGATTCGCGGAAGCCCTCCTCCACGCTGCCGATCTCCCGCAGGATGTAGCCCGCGATGTTGCGCGAGCGATCGTGAATCTTCGTGGAATCGGGTTCGTCGTGGATCACTGGCGCGTTCGGCGCCATGGCCTCCTCGATGCCCAGCACCGCGGGCAGAACTTCGTACTCCACTTCGATCAGCCGCAGCGCCTTCTCGGCTATGGAGCGGCTCTCGGCGGCCACCGCCGCCACGCGGTCTCCCACGAACCGGACCTTGTTGTCGAGCAGGTACGTATCGTAGGGCGAAGGCTCCGGCCACGCCTGTCCCGCAGTGGTGTGAGGCACGCGCGGCACATCCTTATATGTCAGGACGGCATGGACACCGGGCAGCGCCTTGGCCTTGCTGGCGTCGATGTGTTTGATGCGCGCGTGGGCGTGCGGGCTGGGAAGGATCTTGCCGATCAGCAACCCAGGAAGGTTGATATCGTCGGTGAAGGCCGGGCGGCCGGTCACGAGCTTGACGCCCTCCACCTTGCGGACGTTTTGGCCGACAACCGCGAGTGGGACAGACGATCGTTCTTTGTCGTCTGTCACGCCGGCTTCCTGCCCCGAGCCCGACAGACCACGAAAACCGATGGTCTGTCCCACTACCGCTTCGACGGGCTTCTTATACCCCGTGCAGCGGCAGTAGTTTCCAGCCATCACCTCGCGTACCTCTTCTTCTGTAGGGCAGGGATTCCGGTCCAGCAGGGCCTTGGCGTTCAGCACCATTCCCCCGGTGCAGAAACCGCACTGCACGGCGCCGTGGTCCAGAAAAGCCGCCTGCAGCGGGTGGAGCGTGTCGCCGTCTGCCACGCCCTCGATGGTCAGCACCTCCGAGCCCTCCGCCTGCGCCGCGAACATCAGGCAGGAATTGATGGCCTTGCCATTCACCAAAACCGTACAGGCGCCGCACTCGCCCTTTTCGCAGCCGCGTTTGACGCCGTAATAGCCCTCGCGGCGCAGCACGTCCAGCAGGAGGTCGCCCGGTGCGATGCTCCACTGCTTCGCCCGCCCGTTCAGCTTCAGTCGCAATTCCATGTTCTTCATAGGGTGCACCCTGTTTGCGGCACGCATGCTTCGAGCGCCCGTTTGACCAGCACGCGGCTCATCGTGCGACGGTATTCGGCCGATGCCCGCACGTCCGTGATGGGGGTCACCGCGCGCGCTACCTCGTCACAGACTTCCTCCAGGAGGGCTTCATCCAAGGTGCGCCCCAGCAGCAACTTCTCCGCGTTCACCGCGCGGATCGGCGTGGGCGCCACGGCTCCGAGCGCGATCCGCGCCCACTTGATGCGATCCTTCGAATCCAACTGAAGACCGGCCGCCACGTTGACCAGCGAAATGTCGACTGCCGTGCGCCCCAGTTTTTGAAAGGACCAGCGCGCGCCGCGCGGCGGAATCGGGATCACTACTTCGACCAGCAGCGCCTGGTCCAGAAGAGTCTTGCGCAGGCCGGAGTAGAGCGCGTCCAACGGCGCCGTGTGTCGGCCGCGCCGATTGGCCAGCACGACCTCGGCATCCAGCGCCAGAAGCGGCGTGGCCATATCCGCGGCCGGAGAGCCATGCGCCAGATTTCCTCCCAGCGTGGCCATGTTGCGGATCTGCACCGATCCGCAGGTGGAGGCCGCTTGCGCCAGAATGCCGCCCGCCAGCCCGCGGATCACGGGCGAGCCTTCCATCTCCGCCATGGTGGTAGTAGCGCCGATGGCGCAAGAATTCCCTTTGCGGTGGATGTAGTTCAGTCCCGCAAGGGTGATGTCGATGAGGAAACGGATCGAACGGTCGGCTTCGACTGCTACGTCCGTACCCCCTGCCACGACTCGCGCCCGGCCTTTTCCGCTCTGGAGCAATCGAAGTGCTTCGCGGATATTGCCTGGCCGATAGAAAGCCTCGACCTTGTCGAACATATTAGACCGCCAAAGTACCTATTGATCCACATATAACAGGGTTACAGATCCGATACAACCGCTTGCCAAAAACCGGGGACAGACGAATCTGTCCCCAACGACGAACCGAAATCATGAACATCGTTGCAGCCCTTGGGGACAGATCCGTCTGTCCCCGGTTTTTCGTCCCCCCGATTTTTCGTCTGTCCCCGGTTTTTGGTAGTAACCTGATGTTTCCATGGATGCATTCCGATTGATCACGCTCGATCCCGGCCATTTTCACGCCGCCCTGATTCAGAAGGAAATGTATGACGGCGTCGCCAGGCGGGTCGCGGTGTACGCGCCCCTGGGGCCGGACCTCACCGAGCACCTGAACCGCATCGCCCGCTTCAATCTCCGCAAGCAGAACCCCACCTCCTGGGAACTGGACATTCACGCGTCGCCGGATTTCCTGGAGCGCATGCTGGAGGAGCGCCCCGGCAATATCGTGGTGCTCTCGGGACGGAACCGGGCCAAGATCCATCACATCGCCAGGGCGCTGGATGCAGGCCTTCACGTGCTCGCCGACAAGCCGTGGATTATCGAGGCCGCCGATCTACCGTTGCTGGCTGAGGCGCTGGCCACTGGGCGACGCCAAGGGCTGATCGCCTACGACATCATGACCGAGCGCTACGAGATCACCTCGATCCTGCAGCGCGAATTGGTCAGCGACCCGGAGGTCTTCGGGTCTATCCTGCCCGGCACGGAAGAGCAGCCCGCCGTCTACATGGAGAGCGTCCACCACATCCTGAAGCTCGTGGCGGGAGTCCCGAATCTGCGGCCGGCATGGTTCTTTGACGTTCAGGAACAGGGCGAGGCGCTGGCCGATGTGGGCACGCACCTGGTCGACCTGGTCCAGTGGACGCTCTTCTCCGAACGTTCGCTCGACTACCGCGCCGACATTCAGGTGCTCACCGCGAGCGCCTGGCTGACCACCATCACCACCGCTCAATTCCGCCAGGTCACGGGCGAACCGGGCGAGGGTCTCGACTACCGCTCGAACACCAGCGTCACTTATGCGATTCGGGGCATTCACGCGAAACTGGATGTTCTGTGGCGCTGGGAAGCACCAGCCGGAACCGGCGACACTCATTTCGCGGTGTATCGCGGCTCCAGATCTCGCATCGAGGTCCGGCAAGGGCAAGAGGAGAACTACCGGCCGGAGTTATACGTGGTGAGGCAGGATTCCGGCGTCAGGGGCGCGCTCGAAAGGAAAGTCGCAGCCCTTGGGGACCAGTATCCCGGCATAGCCATCGAGGACCGGGGACCCGAGGCCCGGGTGACCATACCCGACCGCTATCGCGTGGGACACGAGGCTCACTTCGCGCAGGTGACCAACCAGTTTTTCGAGTACTTGCGCCATCCCGAAACCCTTCCCGCGTGGGAGGAGGCCAACATGCTCGCCAAGTATTACGTCACCACCAGGGGAGTGGAACTATCGCGTGGCTGAAAAGAGATCGGCAGGCGAAACCGCCTGGCAGATCCGCCTGAGTATCCACATTCTTTCATTTCACAGCTCCCGCCCGGGGGTCCGCCCACCACCCTACCTACTTACCCACAACCACAATGGAAAACGAATCCGGCAGCATGGGGGCCCGGCCACCCCGGCCGCCACCCTTCGGTGCGTCCTTGGGTGCATCCGCGGGAGGGGCCGGCGGCGGACCGTACTCGGCCCCGATGATCAGGATGTGATTCGTCTTGCTGTCCAACGTCAGGGTCTTACCGCCCTGGATGGTCGTCACGATCTGTTCTACCTCGAAGCTGGTGGGGCTGTTTTCCTTGATGACGGTCAGGGTGGAATTGCCCGCGGAGCTGAAGGCCTCCATGGTTGCGGGATTAAACACCGCGCCATCCGAGCCGCCGGCCAGCGGCAGGGTGGAGATGATCTTGCCGTCCTGGGAATTGAGCATGACCATCACTCCCGGGGCTGGCTGCCGGCAGGCCACGAACAGAACATGATTCTTGACATCAAAGCCGAGACCGGCGGGCGTGCTGCCCTTCCCACCGAGATCGTAGTGTGCGGTAACCGTCATGGTTTTCGTGTCGACGGCCGCTACGTTATCCTTGTCTTCGATATCGACGTACATATGGCCGTTGCCGTCGGTGACGGCCTGCTCCGGCGCTCCGCCGAGATCGACCGTGCCGACCACCGAGCCATCCTTGGAGTCGATCACGGTGGCGGTCGGTGCGCGGTGGCTGAAAACCCAGACTCGCTGGTTAAACGGGTCGAACAGAATCCCGTCGGGACCGCCATCTACATCGATGGTCGTGATGAGCTGCAGGGTCTTGCTATCCCACATCGCCACGGGTTTGCTGCTGGCGAAGCCGTGAGCGGCCTTGGGGTCGACGGCTGCCCCATTCGCGCTGGTCTTGGGGATTTCGCCAGCCAGCTTGAGGGTATCCAGATCGAAAACCGTGACTCTGGGCTCGGGACCCTTTCGCGGAATGTACAACCGGCGTCCGTCGGCGTCCGCATAAACATAGTCGAAGCCACCGTCGCCACCGACTTTGGCTGTTTTCAGCACTTTGTAGGGCCCCGTGGTGGGAGCCTGCTGGGCCAATCCGAGGACCGCCAATATCGCGATCCCTGTTGCAAACACGAGGCACAAACGTCGCATCCCGAAATCTCCTTAGGTGCATAAAAGTGTCCTGAGCGGCCGTTTGGTTACGGCACCGGGGCCCACCCCACGTTATTCGTAGCGGAGGGATACCACGGGGTCCACGCGGCTGGCGCGGCGTGCTGGAACGTACGAAGCCGCGGCGGCGACCGTCAGTTCATCCGCACTTCGCTCATCACCCTGCTGGCCGCCGTCGCGTTCGTTCTGCTGATCGCCTGTGCCAACGTTGCCGGTCTTTTGCTAGGCCGAGCGGCGCACCCGGCAGAGGGAGATGGCGCTGCGCGCAGCGCTGGGCTCCGGCCGCGGAAGGCTGGTAGGGCAACTCCTTGCGGTTCGCCCGGCGGTATGCGAGAGTCCCCTGTTACCGTACCCACCAAAGCGAGTATTCCGTTGCGATCTTCCTTCGCCTAGGATATTCGGTGAAGATGAAACCTCTGGCCCGACCTGGAGTGATCCTCGGGGCAGCGATCGCTCTCTGCCTCCTGAGCGTTCCGCTGGCCGCCTGGCAGCCGACCACGAATTCGGCTGACGATGACGACGACTCCGGCCCGCCTACCGTGCGAGTCTGGGTCTCTCCCAGGCTTCGCGGCGACGTGGATTTCTCCATCCGTATCTATGCCACTGGAACGCACCAGCCCGTCGACCTGGCCGCGGTTCTCCGCAGCTCGATGGATTGCGATTGGCGGGCGGGCGACACCGGTGAGGACTACGTGAAAGGCACCTGCCGGCACCTGCTGCACGCCAACCGCGGAGCCGTGGAGGACAGGCTGGCGCTCGCGCCCTTGGCCAAGGCGCTGTGGAAGGCCGGCATCACTGAGGTCACATTCGCGTTGTCCTCGAAGGGCGACCCGGTCGAATCCCAGGGCCTGAATTGGGTGAAAGGCGGCAGCGGGCGGAAGGCAACGCGGTCGCAGGTCTGGCACTTTCAAGCCACCGCGGATTCGATGCCGCCCCCGCCGTTCCAGGTTCGGGTTGGCTCTCAGTGGAATCCTGGCCGTCTCGGCGCACCGCTTCTCTTCGTGCTCTGCGGTCCCGCCCTGCTGGCGCTCTGGATTCGCAGGCAGATGGTCCGGAAGAACGCCATGCCCGGAGCCGGCGTGGTGTGGCTCAACTGGATTCTGCTGGGTTCCTGGCTCTATTGGATCTCCGCCGTTCGCATCGAGGATCTCGGCGGCTTTGCTGCCGGATTGAATCTCGATAGTTCGCTGGCAACCGTTCTGATCGGCTCGCTGTTCTTCGCATTGCCTCCGTTGCTGGCCACCGCCGTCTGCCTGCTGGCGCTATTGCCTCAGGCTCAGCCGGGCGTGGAGTGCCCGTCCGGACAGATCCCCCGCATGCTCCGACGGACTCTGGCGGCCGAGGCTACCTTCGTGGTGCCGCTGGGCCTCTTTCTGGTGGGCACCACCATGATGGACGACGACTGGCGCACCGGAATGCTCGGCATGGCCGCGGCATACGGCGCCTACCGACTGCTGGCGTGGTGCGGGTGGCGGTGGAATTCGCAGCGCATGCTCAGCCTGGATGGCGGGGATCTGCGTGAGCGCGCCGTCGCCATCGCACAAGCAGCCGGAGTGGAGCTCAAGTCCGTGTGCGTGCTGGAGAACCGGTTCCCGATGGAGGCCAACGCGTTCGCCATGGGGGGCGGCCGCATTTCGTTCACACGGGGACTGCTCGAGAACATGTCCCGCCGCGAAGTGGACTCGGTAATCGCCCACGAAGTGGGCCACCTGCGCGGGAAGCATATTGGAATGCGCACCGGCCTGTTCGTGGCGTACCTGGTGGTGATCGGCCCGGCGGTCGCCAGTTTCATGACCAAAGCCGGGTTGCCGGCGTGGGCCATGGCGCTCCCCATCGCGCCGATGCTCTACGTGCTGGCTGCCGGCCAGCTTTCGCAAAGCAACGAATTGAACGCCGATGCCCGCGCCGTCCAATTGACCAACGATCCGGAGGGAACCATCGCCGCCTTGGCGCGACTGGCGCGTCTCACGCGGTCGCCGGTCGATTGGGGCGGCATGCAGGGGTCCATCCTGTCGCACCCCTCGATGCAGCGCCGGGTGCTCGCCGTTGCGCGCCGGTTCGGAGTGCCGGAGCCCCGCGCGCTGGACCTCCTGAGGGACCCGGACCTGCTGGCCAGTGGCCTGGCGGAACCGGCGGCGTCCGCGCGGTACGCGCTTCCACAACACATCGAGCGGGCCGATCCGGTCTTTACATCCACAGTCAAACTGTCGCATGCGTATTGGACGCCCTGGGTCTTCGGCGGTACGTTGATCGCATTCCTGCTGGTGGCGGCTTCCATCGCCGCGCAACCCTTCAACGGGGCGTTCGGCCCGCTCTGGTCGGTCCTGATCTTCTTCCCGAGTCTTCCGCTGGTCGGCTGGCTCACGATGAAAATGGACGACTGGTGGGATTGCCTGTTCATCGGAAGGATACAGCGGAAGATCGAAGCTCACTCGCCCGGCGTGGCGGGTACGTTTGTTGCCTTGATCCCCGGCGACCGCGTTCTGCCGCTCGAAAGCCAGTTCGCCTGGGATCTGGGATGGCTTTCCCTGGATGCCGACCGGCTGACCTACCGCGGCGAACGGGCGCAATTCTCGGTACCGAGAAGCGACTTGACCTCGATCGAGATTCGCAAGGGGCCGCTCGGCTGGTGCCGCACCTATGCCGTAGTGCTGCGCTCGTCCCACGCGACCTTCAGCCTCCGGCTTGCCGGCCGCGGCCGAACCCGCCGGCTGGCGCGACGGATCGAGAAGCAGTTGAACTGGTGGTGGCGAGCGGAGGCCCCCGCACTGGCGGTGGTGGAGACCGAACCTCTTCCCGCGCCCGACCTGCCGAACGTGCAGCCCGCAATTCCGTCGCGGCTCCGGATTGCCTGGGTGTTCGGCGTCCGCACCGTGCTGCTGTTCCTGGCAACGATCGTTCTCTTGTCGGTCTCTCCGCTGATGAACCGCAGTCCGATGTTCGCCTTCGTGCCGTTCACCGCGCCCCTGGTCTACCTGGTGGTGATGTGCCCGACGGTGGTGCGCCCGCAGTAACACGGGCATCCTTGCCTGTATTGGATTAGCGGTATCGCGGCACCGTAGGAATTCTGTGTATTTGTACGGTAAAAAGAATTAAATAGGTTTAAAGGTCTGATTATCATATAATGTAATCTGTCCGGACGGGCTTGGTAAAGACAGCGGTGGACCGCTGCACCGAGCGACCAGGCCGGCCGGTTTCACGTTGTGTGGGGGCGGGGCATGGGTGGAAGGCGTTTTTCCGCTCGCCGAGAGTCTTTTATGCCCGCCATCCCGCCTGCCGCAACGCCGACTCTCGAACGGCCTCGAGAGAGAGGTCTATCCCAATCATCGAAGCGGACCCCTAAGGCTCACGGTCATCGTGTTCGATGGCACTGGTGTTCAGGAGTCGAAATGGCTACCTGCCAACAAGCCGGCTTTCTGCGGAGGTGGTTTATGCGTGAACGACTTTTGCGCCCTCTTGGCCTATGTATCCCTTTGCTGATGAGTGCCGCGGGAATCGCACATTCCCAGATCATTACCACGGTAGCGGATGGGGATCTGGGAGCGGTCCTGCCCCCCACAATGCCGGCTCTCCAGGCTCCCCTCAAGAATCCGGCGGCGCTAGCCGTGGACTCGCAGGGAAATCTCTTCATCGCCGACCTCGATATGAACCGTGTGCTGCGCGTTTCTTCGGGTGGAGTCTTCACAGTGGTGGCGGGAAGCGGGAAACGGGGTTCTTTCGGAGATGGTGGTCCCGCTACGAACGCCTCGCTTTACGGGCCCACCGGCGTTGCGGTGGATGCCGCGGGCAACATCTACATTGCCGATGGCAGCGGCCAGGTTCGCATGGTCGCGCCGAACGGAACGATTAGCACGTTGGCCGCCACCAGCGCGATTGGTATTGCCCGCAAGATCTGGATCGACGCAGCCGGCAACCTCTTCATTCTCGAATATGAAGACATTCTCAAAGTGACACCCAATGGCACTGTCAGCACGGTCGTGAAGGGCCTCTCGATGCCCAACGGCTTTGCCATGGACGCGTCGGGCAACCTGTATCTCGCCGAGGGTCTGCAAAACCGCATTCGCAAAGTGGCCCTTGATGGGACCATTACGACAGTTGCGGGTACCGGGCAGGCGGGCGCATCGGGCGACGGTGGACCTGCCACCGCAGCGCGTTTGACGTCCCCGTGCGACGTCACGGTGGACGCCGGCGGCAGCCTGTATATCGCGGACAACGGCAATGGCCGGATAAGGAAGGTGACGCCCGCGGGCATCATCAGCACCGTGGCAGGTGGGGGAGCCGATTCCAGCGGCGACGGAGGGGTGGCTACCAGCGCGGTGCTCATTAACCCGGTGTCGGTAGCAGTGGACGTCACCCGCAATCTCTATATCGGCGATGCGGGCAGTCACCACATTCGCAAAGTAACGGCTGCCGGCATCATCGGCACGGTCGCCGGCAGCGGCCAGGCGCATTATCTCGGGGAGGGAGGTGTTGCGGCTACCAATGCCCAATTGGACGGGCCCAACGGCTTGGTATTCGACAGCGCCGGCAACCTCTATATCGCCGACACGGACAATCACCGAATCCGCAAGATCACGCTCGATGGAATCATCAACACCGTGGCGGGCATTGGATTCAGGGGCTTCGCGGGCGACGGCGGCCCCGCTACGGTGGCGTCGCTGTCCGCTCCCGAAGGTGTTGCCGTGGACGCACCCGGAAACCTTTACATCACGGATGGAGGCAATAATCGTATCCGCAAAGTCAGTGCTAACGGGACGATCGCCACCATAGCCGGCGGAGGGAACACGGATCCTGGCGATGGCGCGCAGGCTACCAAGGCATCTTTGAGTTCCCCCGCGGGCGTGGTGCTGGATCCGGCGGGCAATATCTACTTCACGGAAAGCAATCGAGTCCGGAAGATCACACCGGACGGCATCATCCACACCGTGGCAGGCACCAGGCTTTCCGGCTCTTCCGGGGATGGCGGTCCCGCGGCCAGTGCGCAACTCAACAAACCATTTGCCTTGGCCCTCAATACGGCCGGCAATCTTTATATCGCGGATTCCAACAACAGCCGGGTCCGCATGGTGACTCCCTCTGGCATCATCAGCACCGTGGCCGGCAGCACCGATGGCGATAGCGGCGATGGCGGTCAAGCTACCAGCGCTCAACTCCAGAAGCCCAGCGGCCTGGCGGTGGATGCATCCGGAAACCTCTATATTGCCGACTCAGGTTGGCACCATCACGTTCGCAGAGTGACTCCGGCAGGCATCATCTCCACGGTAGTAGGGCGGAACGATCTCAACGCGACCGATGGCGGCCTGGCTACCAGCGCCTCGCTGAGCACCCCTGCGGGACTTGCTGTGGACGCTGCCGGCAATCTCTACATCGCAGACTCTGGAGCGGATCGGATCTACAAGGTGACGCGCGAGACCTACACGGGCGGGCCCCAGCCGAGGCCGGCCGTAGTCACCAACAGTGCGGACTACAAAGCGTTGATCGCTCCGTCCACGTGGATCACGATCACAGGAGCGGACCTGGCGCCCAGCACCAGATCGTGGGCCGACGCGGACTTCGTCAACGGACTGCTACCGGTTCAATTGGACGGTGTGCGAGTCTTTGTCGAGGGCATGCCGGCGTATGTCAGCTACATTAGCCCGACCCAGATCAATGCGTTGGTGGGAGCCGTCTCATCGTGGCCAGGCGATCCCGCGCTCATTGAAGTGCTCACACCGCAAGGCAGAAGCGATCCGATTACGGTTACGGGCGACTTGAGATACGCCCCGGGTCTCTTCCGGCTGCCGGCTGAAGGGAACAAGTATGTGATTGCCCAGGCCCTGGACGGCACTCTCATCGGGCGGCCTGGGCTGGTGCCCGGTCTAGCCACGCGGCCGGCACGGCCGGGCGAGATGCTGACAATCTATGGCACGGGCTTCGGTCCAACGACTCCCGCAGTGACTCCGGGCACCATTCCTGCCGCGCCCGCCCCGGTATCCGGCCCCGTGGAGCTGGTAGCAGACTACGAAGTCTATCTGTACCCCACTTGGGCTGGACTGATTGGCCCGGGTCTCTACCAACTGAATTTCAAGGTGCCCAGCGTGCCGGATGGCGACTACCGTTTCCAGCCGCGGGCAGGCTGGTCTTACGGGCTCTACGCCTGGATCACAATTCAGAGCAAATAGAGGAGCACTAACCGCCCGGTTTGACCTTACAGATCCGGGTCTCCGGGCTTAGGGTAGGGAGGATGCGATGTCAAAACGGTCTATTCTGACAATGCTCGTATTACTGGCCACTGGTGTGCCACGCTTGAGTGCGGGAGATACAAAGGCAACATACAAACCGCCGGACCTGCCGCCGCAAGAGGTCGCAGTGGTGGCCTATGACCGCCACAGCGGGGTCGAGGTCCTGGAAGTGGACGGCCTCCGATTCACGGGTAGCTTTTGGGCGCGCAGCTACAGCCCGAGGGGGACTGGAGTGCTCCTGGCACCGGGGATTCATCGGTTGGTGGTGCAGTGGTCCTATCACACCGAATCCTCGTCGGGACGCTTCAAATCGACTTTGGACCTGTCTGGCGAGGGGGCGCCGCTGGTGGTCGATGTGAGAAAGGGAAGGCGCTACATCATCGTCGCGTCGTATTTTCATAACGGCAGAGAGTCTGTATTTGACGGTTCGGATGCCATGAAAGCCATGCGTGAAAATGCCTTTAAGGCCCTGGGGGTGCAGCCACAGACGCAGTACCCGTGGTTGAGCAATGTCTTCTATGACATCCACGACGCGACTCGTGTGCCCGACCTGTGTTGGGTGGACTACACCTGCTGGGAGTACGGCGGCTTCTGGACTATGCATGATCCGCAATTCAGTGTACCGAAGACGATGGCAAAGCTAGACAAGGAAATCGCCAGCAAGCCAAGAGACCCGGTCGCATATTTGTACCGAGGCATGGCGCAGTACTGGACCACTGCTCCAGACCGTAGCCGTACGATTGCAGATTACAACAAGGCAATCGAGCTGGACCCGCGGTTCGCGCGGGCTTACTTCAACCGGGGATGGTTCCTGTACGGACAGGGCGACTATGCCGGGGCGCTCTCGGATCTAAACAAGGCGATCGATCTGGATCCGGAGTTCGCGTCCGCTTACGTGGCTCGCGGTTCGGTTTGGACGGCCAAGGGCGACCCGGACAAGTCGATGGCCGACACCCAGCGTGCGATTGAGGCGAACGCCTGTTTTGTCTCGGCCATTCACAACCGCGGAGTGAAGTGGTTCCAGAAGGGTGATTACGAGAAGGCCGTAGCCGATCAGGGTCGTGCCGTGGAGATATCCCCCAAGTTCGCACCCGGCTACATCGCGCGTGGCGATATCTGGCTCAAGAAGGGTGAGTATGACAAGGCCATCGCAGACTATACGTCCGGTTTAGCGATTGACGTGGAATCGGTCGCCGCCTATTCGGGACGCGGAGAGGCCTACTGGAAAACGGGAAATAATGACCAGGCGATCGCAGATTTCAATAGGGCGATCCAACTCGATCCGAAGTCGGCATCGGTCTTCAGCGGCCGGGGCAACGTATGGTACAGCAGCGGCGACCTCGATCGCGCTATTCTGGATTACACCGAATCCCTCCGGCTTCAGGCCGATCCCGTGGTGCAGCAGAACCTGGCCCTCACGTATCAAAAGGCGCAGCTCCGGCGGAACGGTGGAAGCCAGCGCGGCCGGACGGCGGGGGCGATGCTCGGGGCCAACTTACCAAAGTCGAACCTGCCAGCGGCAGGCCCTTCGGTAGCAGCCGTTGCGCCGGTTACTCCGCCTGCGCCAGTCGCTCCAAAGATCGTCGTCCGCGGGACCCTGCTGTATTACCCGGACCACAGCCCTGTTGCGGGAAAGTACGTTGTCCTGGCGACGGCTTCGAGGAAGACGCCGCAGACCGCATTTCTTCTCAACAGCTGCTGTCCGTCCGGAGGGCTGGCGTGCGGTGTGACCGACGCGCGCGGCTTCGTGCAATTGGAAGTCGATCCGGCCCAACTCCAGAAGTCCCTATTGGGACAAGCTCGTGACGATACCGTGCTCACGGTCCTCGTCTTCATGGAGGGCTCTCAAGGCGATGGCACCGGCGTTATGAGAATCTTGAACGGGCGTCCGGTACACGCGTCGTGGGATCTGCCTAACGCACCGGGAGTGTTGAATTTGGACGAGGGAGGCACCCTCTTTCTGGACTACAAGAAGAAGTAGCGGGCCCGTGCCGCGGTGCCAGGGTGGCCGGCAGGAATGGTCGCGTTCGCCCCAACGCTTCGATCAAAGCGGACGGCCCCATCCGAAGCTATCATAGAGAGTATATGAAGCTCCTCTGCTGCGCCGCGCTGGCGGCGGTCACTCTGTCGGCACAGACGTTCTCCGGAGGTCCCGCGGCGGATGCGGCCATCAACCTCGCTATCGAGCAGGGGCGCCTGCCGGGAGCCGTCCTCGTCGTCGGACACAATGGCCAGGTCGTGTATCGCAAGGCCTACGGCAAGCGGGCGCTGGTCCCGCTGCCCGAGACCATGACGGTCGATACCATCTTCGATTGCGCCTCCCTTACCAAGGTCATCGCCACCACCTCCTCGTTGATGAAGCTCTTCGAGCAGGGCCGATTCCGTCTGAACGACCGAGTCACCGACTACATCCCCGAGTTTGAAGGCGGCAAGAGCGACATCACGTTGCGCAACTTGTTCACGCATTTTTCGGGCCTGCCGCCGGACGTGCCGCTCACCACTCCCTGGACCGGCTACGAGACCGGCATCGGGCTGGCTTGCACGGACAAGCCCTTGGGCCCTCCCGGCGTGCGCCACGTGTATAGCGACATCAATTTCATCCTGCTGGGCGAGATCGTTCACCGTTTGAGCGGGCAGATGCTCTCCGATTACGCCCGGCAGAATGTCTTCCTGCCGCTCGGCATGAAGGAAACCATGTTCCAGCCACCCGCGTCGTTAGTGCCGCGGATTGCGCCCACCGAGCGCCTCAACAAGACCGGGCCGCCGTTGCGCGGCGTGGTGCATGACCCCACCGCGCGCAACATGGGCGGCGTCGCGGGCCATGCGGGAATGTTCTCGACCGCGGACGACCTGGCGCGCTTCGCCCAGATGATGATCGATGGCGGCGAGTTGGACGGCGTCCGCCTGTTCAGCCCGCTCACGGTGGCCAAGTTCACGGAGCCCCAGACGCCGCCGGATCAGCCCATCCTGCGCGGGCTCGGGTGGGACATCGATTCGCCGTATTCCAGCAACCGCGGCGAGCTGTTTCCCATCGGCTCGTTCGGCCACACGGGTTTCACCGGGACCTCCATCTGGATCGACCCTTCCACGAAGACGTACGTCATCCTGCTGGCCAACAGTGTGCACCCGGATCTGCGGCCGGCGATCACGGGCCTGCGCGGCAAGGTCGCGACCATTGTGGCCGCGGCGGTGGGCATCGGCGTGCGGGGCGTCACGCTGACGGGCTACAACGAGACGCAGAGCGGCGCGGGCGGGCGTCGGGAAGTCGCGCGCAACGGATCGACGCGCACCGGCCTCGATGTTCTGGTGGAGCAGAAATTCCAGCCGTTCGCGGGCAAGCGCATCGGCCTGATCACCAACCAGACTGGCGTGGACCGCGAGGGCCGCCGCAACGTCGACCTGATGAAGCAGGCGGGCATCACCGTGGCTGCGCTCTTCTCGCCCGAACATGGATTCCTGGGCCTCGAAGACCGCCCGGGAATTCAACACACCACCGACGCCACCTCCGGGATCAGGGTGTTCAGCCTCTATGGCGAAACCTTACGGCCCACCCCTGAGATGTTGCGCGGCCTGGATGCCCTGGTCTTCGATATTCAGGACGTGGGCGCGCGCTTCTACACCTACGAAACCACCATGGCTTATGCCATGGAGGCAGCCGCCAAAGCCGGCATTCCGTATTACGTGCTGGACCGTCCCAACCCCATCACCGGTACCCGCGTGGAGGGCCCGCTGCTGGACGCCGCCAACAAGTCCTTCGTGGGCTCGTTCCCCGGCCTGCCCGTGCGGCACGGCATGACCATGGGGGAACTGGCGCGCTTGTTCAACGGAGAGAACAAGGTGGGCGCTGACCTCAAAGTGATTTCGATGCAGGATTGGAACCGCGGCGACTGGTTCGATGCAACCAATCTGCCGTGGACCAATCCGTCGCCGAACATGCGCAGCCTGAAGGCCGCGACGCTCTACCCCGGCCTGTGCCTGATGGAATCTTCGAGGAACTTCTCCGTGGGACGCGGAACCGACGCGCCCTTCGAACAGATCGGGGCGGACTTCATGGGGGGCAGGGAACTGGCGGCGTACCTGAACAAGCGGCAGATACCGGGTGTTCGGGTCTATCCGACGCGCTTCACGCCTACCGAGTCGAACTTCAAGGGCGTGCGGATTGAGGGCCTGCGCTTCGAGATCACCAATCGGGAGATGTTCGATGCCACGCGTCTGGGCCTGGAACTTGCTGCGGCGATACAGCAACTCTATCCCGGCAAGATCGATTTCGCCGCCAGTAAGCGGCTCATCGGCAGCGACGACGCGATCCGCCGCCTCCAGGCAGGCGAAACCCCGAACGCCATCCAACAGAGCTTTATGGACTCAGTGGCGGCGTTCGTCAAACTGCGCGAACAATACCTGCTTTACTAGTGTGAGTGGGACAGACGATCGCCTTTTGTCGTCTGTCAACCCGGCATCCCCCCGTTACCCTCCGGACCCATCGTGCTCGCCGGTGCCGGCCATATCCTCGATTTTGGTGCCCTTTTTATCGATCCGCTGCGGGATTGCTCCGCGGGTGCTCATCTGATCTTCGGTCGCGCCAATTCCGGAAAGTTTCCGGACTTGGCTCGGCGGTACCGTCTCGGCGTGCCTCGTTGGTGCCATGGCTGCCTCCCAGGGTTGATTGATCTTGGCGGATTTCGGAGCCGAAGTCAATGGCTTGCTTTCCGGCTTGGGTATTTACGATACTCACATCGTGAAGGCACTTCCCGCCGCTCCGGTCACGGATCTGAACGCTGTCGAGCAGGTTCTGAGTCTGAAACCGCTGTTGACCAACGAAGAGCTCGACCGCTTCTATCGTCCCGAGATCAATGAGGTTCGCGGTGAGGACACCACCGTGGCGCTGGCCGGAAAGTACCGGCAGGCCTTTGGCGCCGTGCCTTACAAAACATTCGTCATGGGCCATCCCGGAGTCGGCAAGTCCACCGAGATCGCCCGCTTGCTTCGCGCCCTGGCCGACCAGTACCGCGGGATTCGAATCAGCGTTGCGACGGAATTGAATCCAGCGAGTTTCAAAATCTTCGACGTCCTGCTCCTCATGATGATAAAGATCGCCGAGGAGACCAAGGCCAGACTGGACGTGGGGCTGTTGGACTCCGCGATTGCCCAGCGGTTGCTGGACGACATCCTCGTCTACTTCGCGGACCAGAAGATCACAGACACCAGAATCCGCGGCCTCGACTTTCAGGCCGGCGGGGGAGTGAAGACAGAATCGTTCTGGACGAAGATTCTCCCGGTTTTTGCTTCGGTCAAGGGCGAGATCAGGATCGCAGCCGACCGCAAGCAGGAGACGGTGGAATACAGACTGAGGCGCTTGCCGGATCTCACAGAACTGGCCAACAGGCTGGTCGGCTTCTGCGCCGATTCGCTCCAGAACGTCGAAGGTAAGGAATGGCTATTTGTCCTGGAGGACTTCGATCGGTACGGGATCTCGGGTGAGCAACTGCAAGAAGTATTCGTCCGTTACGGTTCGGTCCTGAGAGATCTCCGGGCCAACATGCTGTTTGTCATTCCGGTCTGGATGGCGTATTCGCAGGAGGCAACCCAGTTGCCATTTTCGAAGGCGCTGATTCCCGACACGCCGGTCTACGACCGATTTCACGCGGACCACAGGCAGGGCCGAGAAGCGGTTCGGGCCGTGTTGTTCGCGCGGGTGAGTTCCGGGATCATGGACGCGGGCCAGGCTGAACGGCTGATCGTGGCCTCTGGCGGCAACCTTCGCGATCTATTCTTCATGGGTTCGAGTGCGGCACAGTATGCTCTTCAGAGCGAAGAGGCAGGAAGATCGATCGCCGAGCGCGACGTGACCAGAGCCATTTACACCATGCGCCGCGAATACCGGAACCGGCTGGGCGAAAGCCCGCATGACCCGAAGCCGGTCCATTGGGAAGAGAAGGCCAGGAAGCTGGTGGCCGTCTACCACAACGAACCCGGTTCGGATATACCGGATCCGGTTCTGTATTCCTTACTCCGCGCCCGCGCGCTACAGGAGTTCAATGATGAGGGCTGGTTCGGCGTCCACCCGTTGGTAGTGGACATCCTCAAAGAACAGAGGAGACTCCCCGAAGACGCGCCTGGCGGCAGCCGCTGACATGGAACCTGGGTCGATTCAGGAGACCTTCGAGACTCTGCGACGCTGGTGTGTGCGCACCGGGTGGGGCTGGGCGCGAGTGGGCTGGGATTCGGCCATCTCGCGCGAGCGGGTAACGGACCAACTGCGTGGGGTGCTGAGTGACGCTGGTATTCCCTTTCAGGAGGTGGAACTTCCGGCAGGAAAACCGTCGGGCGAGGTAGTCATGGAGCTATGGGACAAGCTTCGTGCCTTTCCCCCAGGGGCAGTATCGATCACGGGCGTCGAATGGGCGTACCCGGAAGGTGGCGCCTTGCACGAGACTCTGGGCGGCTTGAACTTTTATCGGGACGCATTGGGATCGCTTCCCCTTCGACAGATCTGGTGGATGCCCGAGCACATCGCCGAGCAGTTCGCGGTGACGATTCCCGATTTCGAATCCTGGTTTCGACTCCGGCTGCATTTGACCGAGGCGCTTCCAGCGCGTTCCCCGGCCGAAGCGTTGACGCTCCCGGAAGCTCCATCCCTCTCGACGGCAGAGGCAAGCCGCTTGGCCGATCAGCTTGCGGAACGAATCAAGAACGCGGAAAGAAACGGCATTCCCGCAGAGCGGATCTGGTCCCAGTTGGGGCGGCCGTTGCTCCAGGTGTTGGAACAAGGGGGGTTGGCGGAACAGCAACAATACTGGCTGACGAGGTTTGCGGGTTACCGCGCTCTTCTTAATGAACACGTTCAGTCGCTCGAACGGGAAGAAGGGGAGACTTCTATCGAGACGTTGCTAGCCATGGTAGACCTCGCAAAATTGGCACAAGAGCAGGGCGACCTGACGGAGGCGGTCCGTTTGTGGTCGTCTATTCTGGAGAGATTTCGGCGAAAGCCGGGGGAGAACGATGACAACATACTGCTAGCGATGGGAGGTTTGGCAATAGCGCTCGCGGAACAGGGAAATCTCACCAGTGCGGGTAAGTTGCAGGCGGAGATTCTCCGGCTGGAAGAAGGAAGGTTCGGGGTTGACCACCCGGACCTCTTAAGGCCGCTGAACAATCTGGGCATCACGTTACGCCACCACGGAGACTATGCCGGCGCCCGGAGAGTGCTGGAACGGGCCCTTGGCATCGCTCAGAGGTCGCTCAGGGAAGGGGACCCGTCAAGACTTCAATTGATGATGAACCTTGCAAACACATTGACCGAACAGGGGGATTTCGCGGCTGCGGAGAGGCTCTTGCAGCAGGTTGTGGAAAGATACAGCCGGGAACTTGGCCCGAACCATTCGAACACTCTAAAAGCCAAACTGAACTTAGCCGTTGCGCTGAAACATCAGAAACATCAGGGGGAATGGGAGGCCGCCAAGCGGCTCGAACAGACGGTGGTCGAATGTAGCCGTCGACTGATGGGTGAGAAGCACCCGTTCGCAGCTCGAGCAGCCAGCAATCTGTTGCTTACGTTGCTTGGCCAAGGTGCCTTTTCGGAAGCGAAAGCCTTGTTCCACAGCAGCCTTGAATGGGTCATCGCGGCGGACCCGTCTTCCTGGTCTGCCGATCTGATCCAACTGCGCAGTCAGCTTCAGGACCTCCTCCCTCAATTGCAGGAGGCCCCTGCGGAGACGCCACAATCCCGCTCGGAGTAACATCGTCTCCAAGCACTCGGCACGAAGACCATCGTTATTGCCACAAGCTCTCCGCCGACCCCAACGACCGCGCCGTCGCCGGCTCCAGTTCGGCCGGCATCGCTGCATTCACGGTGGGTGCTCAGCTTCATTGGCAACTGTCCTCCAGCAACCCCAGAAACGCCTGCGCCGCCCGGTTGAACTTCTTCCGCTTCCGATGCACGATCCTCACCGGCCTTACCAGCTCCGGAGCGTCCAGCCGCACCGCCACCAGCCTTCCCTGCTCGATCTCCGCCTGCATGGTGCGTGCCGGCAGAATGCTGATGCCCCACCCCAGCGCCACCGCTTCCTTGATCGTCTGAATGTTGTCGAAGTGCATCACCAGGTTCACCTCGATTCCATTCGCGCGAA
>JAIQFL010000538.1 GCA_020073365.1 Terriglobia bacterium
CACAAGAACCGGCCTTCGCGTTCAAAGCCAGTTGGACACAGGCAAGTACCCGAAAGGAATCAAAGTGGGCAAAGAGGAGTTTGCCGCCCTCCAAATGCGCCGCGACACCTTCCACGGCGAATGGAACTACGCCATCCTGCCTCGCTCATGAATGCTACAGTTATTTTCTTACAGACGCTAAATCTCGGGGTACCAAACGAACCCAAGAACTCCCTTGTTTCCATCACCCCCTCCGAACCTGAGGACACCCGCCCGTCCCTACCCGAGCCGGTCCCCTCGGTCCTCGCGAGCGCACTCTCCTCGATCCCCCTGGCCCAGGCTCCTGGCGAGTGCCTCAACCCCGGCGCACCAAACGAACCCAAGAGTCTCCTTGTTTCCCCTACTCCCTGCAATCCCGATCGGGCCGGCCCACCGCAACCCGAACCCGCATCTCCTCTCGCGACGGCCTTTCAGGCAAAGCGGTGGAATGGAGGGATGATCCACAGCCTCCCCTGGCGGGGAGTCGGCATAACGATGTCCTTTGTCCACGCGGCCGTGAGGTGGGGCAGGTGGTTCCGCCTGCCTCGCCCGCTTGCGGGCGATTCTTTCTCATGCCCATCGGGGAGCGGTTGACTGATCGCGCGAAACTGTCCGGGGTGGCAAAGCTCTACAACCTACCGGCCTTAGCCGATAGGTCATCAGCCTTCGGCTTTGCCCGCCACAATCACGGCCAGCGGCAGATCCCCAACTTTCACATTCAAAACGATATCGTGCTCACCTTCCTTCGTAAGGGCCGGGAAGGTGCTGCCGGAGGGGGGCTCCAGCGAAAGTACAACAGGGTGGGCTGTACCGGAGGTCTTGCTTTGTTCCACCAGTTGATCGAAACCGGGCGCCGCGTTCGGATCGGGATCGTTGGCGATGGGTGTGAGGAGCGCGAAATCCCGTTGCGGGGCCACTCCCTGGTGCGCTCCATCCACCGGGTAATTGCTGTAACGCATGGTATAGACACCGGACTTGATGGTCTGGTCACGACGATCGGCCCCCTTTCCCGGAAAGCGGAGGATGCCTAGAAGCGTCCCCTGCGTAATTGGGAGCGTGATGGCTGCGTCGGAGGGCTTCGCGCCGGTAGGAATCGACTTACGGAACCAGATCTCGCACCACGGCCCGGACGGCCCTACGATTCGATATCCCTTGGAGTCGATCACGGAAGCATAGGGCGCAGGCACAGCGGGAGGGCCGGTAGCAAGCGGTTCCAGTTTGTAATCCTGGGCCAGAGCCAGTGCAGCGCAGGAGAAGAGGAGCAGGCATTTAATCATGGCACGGAGGGTGAAATTCTCTGGAGCGGGAGACCGGATTCGAACCGGCGACATCGACCTTGGCAAGGTCGCACTCTACCAGCTGAGTTACTCCCGCCCGAGGAGCAACCCTATTTTCGTTCAGAATCAATACGCGTGTCAAATGTTGCGAAGAAGTCATTGAAATTAAATCATTTATAAACTTGCCGGAAAGTGTTTTGGCTGTGTTAGACTACTTTTCGGTTAACCAAACGAAGGCAATGGGCAGCGGGGCGCGGGGCCGGGCTCGCCCAAGGCAGCAATTCTTCTGGACTGAGCACTTTTCAATCCCACGCTGCTGTGCAAATGTTGTGGAAATTGTGCACTCATGGTGTGTAAACATTGATGAATTTCTGGGATCAGATCCTTACCTACTTGCAGCAGAACGTCACCCAGGAAGGCTATGAGAACTGGCTCAAGGGTACGGCGTTCGTTGGCATGGATGGCGATACGATGTTTGTTTCGGTTCCGGATCGCGAGACTCAGGCCTGGTTGGAAACGGAATACGCAGGTCTTATTCGCAATGGGATTCGAGATCTGGGGCTGGCAGTCCGGCACGTGAGTTATGAGGCTCTACCTGCCCGCGGCGCCATGAACCAAGCCCTGGCTGCGGTGGATGGCGAGTTGGAATCTAGTACCAGCGCGCTTAATCCGAAGTTCACGTTCGATTCCTTCGTGGTGGGCGCGTGCAACCAGTTCGCGCACGCAGCCGCGCGGAGCGTGGCAACTAATCCTTCGCGCAGCTACAATCCACTCTTTCTGTATGGCGGCGTGGGCATGGGCAAGACCCACCTGATGCACGCCATTGGGCGGGAATTGATGGATAAGTTCGGTGCCATGCGGGTGATCTACACTTCCAGCGAGCGTTTCATGAACGAGATGATCGCCTGCATTCGAACCGAGCGGATGCAGCAGTTTCACCAGCGATATCGCGAGGCCGATGTTCTTCTGGTCGACGACATCCAGGTTTTGGGGAACAAGGAGCGGACACAGGAGGAGTTCTTCCATACGTTTAACGAACTGCACGATCATCAGAAGCAGATCGTAATTTCGAGCGACTCGTCTCCCAAGGAGATACCGGGCCTGGTGGAACGGCTGCGGTCGCGCTTCGAGTGGGGTTTGCTGGCCGACCTGCAACCACCCGACCTCGAGACCAAGATGGCCATCCTGGATAAGAAATCCGAGGCGGAAGGCGTCAAATTGCCCGACGACGTGCGCGCGTTCATGGCCTCCAAAACTAAATCCAACGTGCGGGAACTGGAGGGGGCGCTGATTAAGCTGATGGCCTATTCGTCGTTGACTGGAACCCCCATTCACCTGCAAATGGCACAACAGGTGTTGAAGCACCTGGTACACGTGCAGGACCGGCGGGTAACTATCGATTCCATCCAAAGAGCCGTAGCGGAGCGGTTTCAGATCAAGCAATCGCAACTCAAGGAGAAGAGCAATACGAAGAAGGTCGTATACCCCAGGCAAGTAGCCATGTACCTGGTGAAAGAGCTGACCGACGCGTCACTGCCGGAAATCGGCCGGGCTTTCGGCGGGAAGCACCATACCACCGTAATCCATTCCGTAAACAAAATCGAGCAGTCGCGTCACGGTGATCCAGAATTGAACAGGTTACTTCACAGCCTAATGGACTCATTACAATGAGCTTGCGAAATTCTTCCACAGAAGGCTCCAGGATCCGCCTCAGGAAACCGTGTGAAGAACGCCGCAACGCCGGTTTTGCAGTTTTTGGACAGCGTGTTTCCTCAACTTCCGGTAGCGAAAAGTAGTTGATTTTAGTATAATTTAGGTAGCCTTCAACAGTTTGCACAGGCCCGATGAAAGCGGTTCTTATAGTGCATATCTATACAGCCTGCAGAGAATAGGAGCTGTAGCTATGGAATTCACGGTCAGCAAAGCCGATCTGGTACGAGAACTGAGTCTGTCGCAAGGCGTGGTGGAGAAGAAAACCACGATTCCGATTTTGTCCAACGTGTTGCTGGAGGCCTCTGGCGATCGGGTAACGCTGACGGCTACGGATCTGGAACTCGGGATCCGCTGTTCCTGTCCAGCGCGGGTGAAGAAGGAAGGCTCCGGTACGGTGCCGGCGCGCAAACTCCTCGATTTCGTGCGGCTGCTGCCGGAAGGCGACGTCAACATGAAGTTCCTGGAGAACCACTGGGCCAGCATCACGTCCGGCCGGTCGCGGACGCGAATCGCCGGGATGTCACGCGAGAGCTTTCCGGAATTGCCCGAAATGCCCGAGCGGATTGCGGAGGTCCCGGTAAAGACACTGGCGTCGATGATCGCGCGGACGGCGTTTGCCATCTCCATGGAAGAATCCCGGTTTACGTTGAATGGCGCGCTACTGGTCATGCGTCCCGAAGGACTGACGATGGTGGCAACCGACGGTCACCGGCTGGCTTTTGTGCAGGCGACCCTGGCCGACAGTGGCCAGGTGGAGCAGCAGTTCCGGGCGCTGGTTCCCAAGAAGGCCATGGCGGAACTGGTGAAACTCTCGGATGACGCGCCTCCGGATGGCAAGGTGATCTTTGGGGGTGACGATAATCACCTGTTCTTCCAGGTGGGGCATCGCTTGCTGATGACGCGCAAGTTGACGGGTAATTTCCCCGATTACGAGCGCGTCCTGCCCAAGGATCATCAGTTGTCGGCCAAGCTGCAAAAGGATGAGATCCGTTCGGCCATCGAGCGTGTGGCCCAGTTTGCGGATGAGCGGTCGCGCGCCATTCGGGTACAGTTCACTAACGGCGAGGTCAAAGTGTTTTCGTCGTCGGTGGAGATGGGCGAGAGCGAGGAGAGCGTAGACAGCGAGTATCAAGGTCCCGAGCTGGAGATCGGGTTCAATGCGCAGTACCTGCTTGATTTCCTCCGCGCCATTCCCCAGGACCACGTGTCCTTCGAATTGAAGGACCAGAAGAGCGCCGGCGAGATGCGTCCGGCCGGCGACGGTGTGGCGGATCAGTATCGCTACGTCGTGATGCCGATGAGGATTTGAGACACGAGTGGGCAACACCTGTGTCTAACAAGTAAGAGACTATGGGAAACGATTTGAATATGGGGTCGAACGGCGGCAACGTCTACGATTCCACCAGCATCAAGGTTTTGGAGGGGTTGGAAGCAGTGCGTCTCCGGCCGGCCATGTATATCGGGTCTACCGGAGAAATGGGGCTGCACCACCTGGTGTATGAGGTGGTGGACAATTCAGTGGATGAAGCCCTGGCAGGCTACGCTACCGAGGTCAGCGTGACCATCCACGACGACAATTCCGTCACGGTGATCGATAACGGCCGCGGGATTCCCGTAGACATGCACGAAGAGGAAGGCGTCTCGGCGGCGCAGGTGGTGATGACCAAGCTCCATGCCGGCGGCAAGTTCGACTCCAAAAGCTACAAGGTTTCGGGCGGCCTCCATGGCGTAGGCGTCAGTTGCGTGAATGCCCTGTCAGAGCGCCTGGAACTGGAAATCTGGCGTCCCGATGGTGAGACCGGTCCCAGCTACACCTGGCAGCAGGAGTACTCTTGCGGGATTCCGAAGGGACCGCTCACCAAGATTGGCAAGGCGGGACGGAAGACTGGAACGCGCGTTACCTTCAAACCCGATACCACCATCATGGAAATGACGGTGTTCAACTACGACACCCTGGCCACGCGGTTACGGCAGTTGGCGTTTCTGAACAAAGGTCTCAAGATCACGCTCACCGACGAGCGCGCGGAACCCGAGCCCAAGACCACCGAGTTTCAGTATTCGGGGGGCATCGCCGAATTCATCAAGCTGCTCAATAAAGGCAAGCAGGTACTGCACGAAAAGCCGATCCACTTCGAGGCGGATCGCGAACTGCCCAACGCCGCCGGCACCCTCACCATGGAAGTGGCTCTGCAGTACAACGATGGCTATTCCGAGAACGTTTCAAGCTTCGCCAACAACATCAACACGGTGGATGGCGGCACGCACCTGACGGGATTTAAGACGGCCCTTACCGGAACGATCAACCGTTTCGGGCAGGCGCAGGGGCTGTTCAAGGACGTGAAGGAAAACCTCACCGGCGATGACGTGCGCGAAGGACTCACCGCGGTAGTCAGCGTCAAAGTGCCACAGCCGCAGTTCGAGGGCCAGACCAAAGGCAAGCTCAACAGCGACATCGCCGGCTACATGACCCAGTTCGTCAATGAGAAGCTGGGCGAGTTCTTCGACAAGAATTCGACCGTGGGCCGCAAGATCGTCGGCAAGGCCATCGATGCAGCGCGGGCCCGCGAAGCGGCGCGCCATGCCCGCGATCTGACGCGGCGCAAGGGCGCCCTGGAGTCCGGCGGCATGCCGCACAAGCTGGCGGACTGCCAGGAGAAGGATCCCGAACGCTGCGAATTGTTCCTGGTGGAAGGCGAATCGGCCGGCGGCACGGCCAAGCAGGGTCGCGACCGGCGCTTCCAGGCGATCCTCCCGCTCAAAGGCAAGATCCTCAACGTAGAGAAGGCGCGCTACGACAAGATGCTCGGCCACGAGGAAATCCGCGCCATGATCACGGCGCTGG
>JAIQFL010000539.1 GCA_020073365.1 Terriglobia bacterium
CCCACCCTGTATTCCCTGCCTGTGTTCCCTGTGTTCCCTCCCTTGACACGCCATCATCACCGGGTATATAGTTTGCCGCAACGCGGCTGCGTTCCGAAAAGAGAACCACTTGCCGCCGAGAGGGGAAACCGATGAGGCGACTTGTAAACGCATCCTGTCTGTGCGTGCTGGTAGTAAGCTCCGCCTTTGCTCAGGCTGATCGAGGAACGATCACCGGAACCGTAACCGATCCATCAGGCGCAATCGTCGCGGGGGCGCGAGTGAGCGCCGAGAATGCAGAGACGCACAACATCGTAGCCACGGTCACAACCTCGACGGGGAATTTCACGTTGCCCCAGTTGCCCGTCGGAATGTGGGACGTCACGGTGGACGCGCCGGGGTTCAAGCGCTTCCGCTCGCTTCAGAACACCATTCAGGTCGCGCAAACCCTTCGTGTCGACGCAATCTTAGAAATCGGCTCGAACACCGAAACCATCGCGGTTCACGCGGAGGCAGTGGCGATTCGAACGGAGAGCGCGGACATTACCACCACGGTTTCGAATCAGATGTTCGTCGAACTACCGATTCAATGGTCGAATGGCTTCTACGGCAATCAAGCAGTGCGGAACCCGCTTTCGGTCGCGCAGATTCTTCCCGGCATGAGCGGCGGCACAAGCTACTTCAACTCGCTCGGGCTGACCGGCGGCGGCGCGTCCGTCAACGGTCAGCCAACCTCCACATTCAAGGCGCTGGTGGACGGGCAGGACAGCACGAATCTCTACACACCGTCGTTCTTCTTCTACCAACAGCCATCCGTGGAAGCTCTGGAAGAGGTCAGCCTGCAGACGGGGAACTACTCGGCCGAGTTCGGACAGGCGCAGGGAGGCATCTATAACTTCACAGCCAAATCCGGCACCAACGCCTATCACGGAGGTGCGTTCTATCGTCTTACGAACGAGGATCTGAATGCGCACCAGCCATACACGGGGGCACGCCCTCCCAGCCGGCAAAACAACTTCGGGGGTACCTTCGGCGGCCCGGTGGTTATTCCCCACCTGTATGACGGACATAACAAGACATTCTTTTTCTTCTCGTACGAAGGGTTCCGCTCGGTGCTCCCCGTCCCGAATTCAGGAACGTTCACGACGGTCCCGAATGCGAGCGACCGGCTCGGGGACTTCTCGAAGGACCTGGGCGCGCAGGTGACCTGCGGCGGCGGCCCCTGCAAGGACGGATTGGGCAGTCCAGTGTATGCGGGAGAACTCTTCGACCCGCTGAACGTAGCGGCCGACGGCTTTACGCGCTTTCCATTTCCGAATAACACCATTCCGGCAAACCGCATAGATCCCGTCGCGCTGAAGATGCTGGGCTTCCTCCCGAAGCCGGTCAACAGTCTGCAGGCGCTGAACTATCAGTTATCCGGAACTACTCCCCGGCCGCAAAACCTTCCTTCAGTGAAGGTCGATCACAACGTATCATCCGCGCTGAAACTCTCGGCGTTCTATTCGTACGTGGGAGGTTCGGGACAAACCAGCACGGACGGCTTGCCTTCGAACATCACCACAGCGGGCTTCAATACCAGCAGGTCGAGCACTGCGCGTCTCAACGTCGACGACTCGCTTCGGCCGTCGATGCTGTTTCATTTCGGTGTCGGCTATGTGAATACGATCGTTACCAAGTTCGAGTTTCCGGATTTGCAAAAGTTCGACCAGAAGGGTCAACTCGGACTTACGGGAGCGATCACGAACGGGTTTCCGCAGACGAGCGGTCTCGGCAATTTTTCGGCGAGCGGCGCCCCCATCGGCGGTATGACTCCGAACTTCGGGTCGACGTACCATCAAGAGCCCGACACCGGAGAATTCACTTCGTCCGCGTCGCTGAGCTGGGTGAAACAGTCGCACACGTTCAAATTCGGCGGCAGCATGCATAGTCGCATGGAAGCGTTCAACCAGTGCCAGGGCGGCTGGGGTGTCTACGTCTTCTCCGGCGCGCAAACCGGCCAACCCTTCGGGGCGGGCGGCGTGACGCTGGCGACCACCAACGGATCGCCCGGGCTCGGCTTTGCCAGCTTCCTTCTCGGGATGCCGAATTCGGTCACTCTGTCGCCCTGCACCAGCGTGAACTGGCACGACCGTGCCATCGCGGGATACGCGCAGGACAACTGGAAGATTACGCGACGCCTTACGGTCGAGCTGGGCACCCGGTACGATCTGCAGAATCCGCCGGTGGAAGACCGGAACCGGATCAGCTCGTTCTCGCCCTCCACACCCAATCCGAGCACCGGCAATCTGCCGGGTGCGGTCCTCTACCAGGGCTACGGCCCGAATACCTGCAATTGCGACAACCTGCTGAACCGTTACAAATTCGCCTTCGGGCCGCGCATCGGCGTGGCGTACCAGCTCACTCCAAAGACGGTGGTCCGGGCAGGGTGGGGCTTCTTCTTCGGCGCTCCAGACACATTTGCAGCAAGCGCGCCGCAGTCACCCAGCGCCGGAACGGGCTACGACACGATCACGTTTTCGGCTACGCGGTCCGGGGCGTCGGCGCTGCCGAACGGGCTGCAGGGCGGAGTTCCCATCGATACGTCGCTGTTCTATTCAACGCTGCACAACCCGGGAGCTCTTCCGACGACGAATCCGATTACGGGTCTGAGCAACCTGAATACGCCTACGTTTTACGATCCGGGTCTTGGCCGTCCGCCGCGCGTGAGCCAGATTAACGTCGCGTTGCAGCGGGAGCTGATCCGTGGAATGACGATGGAGGCGGCCTACGTGGGCAACCGCGGCGCCTGGCTTCAGGGTTCACTCTATTCGTACAACTCCGTGACTCCGGCGATCCTGGCCGCGCATGGCCTGAGTCTCTCCAGGCCGTCCGATTTGACGCTTCTGAATTCGCAGATCGGCTCGGCGGCGGTCAAGGCGGCCGGCTATTCGCTGCCGTTTGCGAACTTCCCGCCGACCACGACGCTGACCAACGCCCTGCGTCCGTTCCCACAGTACGGCGCCATCACGCCTACATCGTCCACAGGCAACTCATGGTACGACTCGCTGCAGACGAAACTGAACGCGAGACTGAAATGGAATCTAACCGCGCTCGCCACGTACACCTGGGCGAAGTCGATCACCCGTACGGGGACCTTCAATGACTGGACCAACCTCAGCACACAGAAGGTGCTCGACGTCAACAGCATTCCGCAAGCGCTCTCGATGAATTTGATCTACCAGACGCCGCATGTGAGGTCCGGTCTCCTGAGTGGCAACAAGATCATGAGGCAGCTTTTCAGCGACTGGCAGGCGAGCGCGGTGCTGCGATATCAGAGCGGCGCCTTGCTCACGGCGCCAGGCTCGAACAATAATCTCGGCACGTACCTGGCAGGCGCTTCTACGCAGTACATGGCGCGCGTTCCCGGTCAGCCGCTTTATCTGGCGGACCCGAACGGCAAGATCGATCCGACGAAGCAGCTTTTTCTCAATCCGGCAGCCTGGACGGAATGCGGGTCGACCGCGACCTTCGGTTGCGGAGCGCCGCGTTATACCGATTTCCGCCAGCGGCGATCGCCGCAGGAGGATATCGGCCTAGGGCGGAGATTCGTTCTCTCAGGCAAAGAGGTCACCCGCTTCTTCGAATTCCGAATGGAGATGTACAATCCGTTCAACCGCATCGTCTTCCCGAACATAGGTGTGGGGAATCCGATTACCAGCCCTACGCGCAACTCGAATGGCCTGCTTACCGGCGGGTTCGGATTTATGAACGTCAACAACATCGCAGCCGGCACGGCGAGGAACATGTTGGCCGTGGCGAGGATTTCGTTCTGAGTTACTAGCGGGCGCTGTCGATAGGTATAAAGCGCACCTCATCGGCGGCAAGGAATTCGCCTTCCCTCGGACCGGAAAACTGGACATAAGCGATGCGGCCGCCCTTCACCGTCATCGTGAAGATAGGCACCGGATCGCCTGGCGCCTTGCGGCCCGGAACAGAGTCGAGACTGGCGCGATCGACCACCTTGCCCTCGGAATCGAAGGCTTCGAGCAGAGCCGGTGTCCCCGTGGATGCCCAAAAGGAGACTGTAACGGAAGAGACCGGCCTTGGGAAAGTGGCGCGGACGGGAATCGGCTCCGTCGCCATGGCGCAGGCGATGCCCTTGCGTCCGGTCGAGAGATGGGTGAAGAACATCAGCATGCCCTTCCCTTTCGTCTGATGGGTCTCACGCGCGAGTGTGAACACCACTCCTTTTTCTTCCCATCGCGGGATACGGTTGCCATTGCCGTCGGCTAGCAGGGGCACTGCTTTCTCGAAGTCCACGACGACTGGTTCGGCAGACCAGGCGTAGGCAACAGCGCCTAGAAGCAACACGGCGCGAATCATGCTTTGGTCACGTCGAGGCCCGACATCGTGCCCGTGGATGAGGCAAACCTGCCGGCTTCCATCCCCATGCGTTGGAGCACGGAAACGAACAGGTTCGGAAGCGGATAGTTCTGGTTGCGGTCGAAGGCGAGGTGGCCGGCGTGCCGGAAGCCGCCGCCCGCGATTAGCACCGGCATGTTCGTCGTGGAGTGGGCATTGGCATCGCCGAGGTTTGAGCCGTAGAGCACGATGGCGCGGTCGAGAAGCGTCTCACCGCTTTCCTGAACCCCTCTCAGCCCTTTGAAAAGATCTGCGAGGAGACGCATGTGCCAGGAGTCGATGATGCGGAGCTGAGCCAGCTTCGCCTCCGATTTTCCGTGATGCGAAAGATTGTGGTAGCCGTCGCTGATGGTTGTCCCTTTGATCTCGACGACCGGCGTGCTGACACTATCTAGCATCAGAGTCACGGCGCGTGTGGAATCCGTTTCAAAGGCCAGGCGCACCAGGCCGTACATGTTGGCAACCTTGGCCATGTACTGCGCGGGGCTGGTGGGGTCCTGCGGTTCGGGTTCCTTCACAACCGGTTTCGGTTTTCGCTCCCATCCCTTGGACTCCTGTAGGCGATTATCGAGGTCGCGGACGCTGGTGAAGTACTGGTCGAGACGCGCGCGATCGGCGGCGCCCACGCTGCGTTCGAGTCCGCGGACCTGGTCGGCTACCGCATCGAATGGACCTGCCTGTGTCGAGTTCCGCAATCTTCGCTTCCACCTCTTTGGGGCTGCCCTGAATGAACATCTGGCGGAACACGCTGGCCGCGCTTTGTTCCGGCGGGATGGAGACGCCGTTACCAGTCCAGGACAGGGAGCGCGCTCCAGTATTGACGGCCAGCGTGAGCGAGGGAAAGCGTGTCTGATTGCCAATGCGTTCGGCGACGTACTGGTCGAGCGAGATGGTGTTGCGGAACGAGCTGCTGGCCGGGTGCGGGGCCGCCGTCAGGAAGCTGATGTCGGACGGGTGGCCGCCATCCACGTTGGGGTGCGAGACGCCGGAGAAGACGGTGAAGTTCTTTCGGTAATCCTCAAGAATCTTAAGGTAGTTCGACGGCGTGTAGCCGGGGCCGGCATTGGCCGGGAAGAACTCATCGGGCAGAAGTCCGAGGTTGTTGCAGATGGCGAACATCCTCCGCGTCGGGGCGGCGGACTGCGCGCGTGCGGTGGCGGGAGTCATCGCGTTCAGAAGCGGTAGCGCCAGCCCGACGCCGGCGCCGCGCAGCATCGTGCGCCGAGAGATGGCGCGGTTCGTGATGAACATAGCGTCTGTAAGAAAATAACTGTAGCATTCATGAGCGAGGCAGGATGGCGTAGTTCCATTCGCCGTGGAAGGTGTCGCGGCGCATTTGGAGGGCGGCAAACTCCTCTTTGCCCACTTTGATTCCTTTCGGGTACTTGCCTGTGTCCAACTGGCTTTGAACGCGAAGGCCGGTTCTTGTGGTGGTGGCTGCGATCAGGTTGACGATGACTTC
>JAIQFL010000100.1 GCA_020073365.1 Terriglobia bacterium
GATCTGCGAGCTGCCCTTGATAAAATCATCGATTTCCTGGGGCGTTAGCCCCTCCACGTTCTTCATCCCAATTCGCATCCACCTGAAAGGGTGGCAGACCACGAATTTCAGGATCATCTTGCATTGGAAACGTACTTCATTTCAGGATCATCTTGCATTGGACAATTCTGATTTGCCGCTCCTCTCCCCGGTGATCTATACTAAATACTTGAACTACAATGCCGAAACGTACCTTTCAACCGAATAATCGTCATCGCGCGAAAACCCACGGTTTCCGCTCCCGAATGGAAACCAAGAACGGCCGTGCCGTGCTCTCTCGCCGCCGGGCTCGCGGCCGGAAGAAACTCACTGTCAGTTCCGAGAGGTAGTGGTACCATCTCTGAATTCCCGAAACGTGTCCGTCTGTTGCGGTCGAAAGACTTCCGAAGAGTTTATGACGAGGGTATCCGTTACTCCAGCCCTCTTTTCGCCGCCTTCTGTGTCCGCGAACCGCAGCCGGATGGACCTCGCATCGGCTTTACCGTGCCCCGCGCGCTCGGCAAGGCCGTGGTGCGCAACCGCATTAAGCGGCGTGTCCGTGAGGCCGTCCGCTGCCACCTCGATCGGCTGAACCCCCAGTGGTCCATCGTCATCAATCCTCGCCGCAAAGCCTTTGCTGCTCCCCTGGCGGAGTTGCAGCGCGAAGTGGAGCGCCTCTTTCTCCGCTGCAATGGATCTTAGTGCGGGTCATCCGCGTATATAAGTATTGTGTGTCTCCCCTGTTGCCTTCGGCGTGCCGCTTTTATCCGTCCTGCTCGGACTACATGAGCCAGGCCGTCGAGCGATACGGTACCGTAAGGGGAGTTTGGATGGGACTGCGCCGCCTGCTGCGCTGCCATCCGTTTCAACCCGGCGGCTTCGATCCCGTCCGGTAGCGCAAGGTTTTCATACGGAATCTCATTGAATGGCCGAATCTGGAAACGGCGGTAACAGCGGCTCTAATAACAACCCAGGGCAACCGCCAAAAGAAATGTCGATGGAAGTGCGGCTGCTGCTCGCCTTCCTCCTGATGGGCGTCGTGATGTTCGTCACGCCCTACTTCTTCAAGACCACTCCGCCGCCGGGCGGAAAATCGCCCGAGACCACCGCCATCGCGCCGGGCGGGCAACCCGGGCAGCCCGCGGCGCCGCCCGAGACCGCCCCACCGGCTGCCACCGTGGAAACGGCATCGGCGGCTCCGGCGGGATTTCCCTCGGCTCCCGCCACGCCACAACATCCCCTGCCCAATTTCACCCTCGATACCGACGTGTACCGGATCTCGTTCAGCAATCAGGGTGCGACCGTACGGAGCTGGCTGCTGAAGGCCACCGATGCGAAAGGGCGACTCAAATACAAGGGCAATGACGGCAAACCGCTCGACCTGGTCAACCCCGCCGCCGGCCCGCCGTGTGCGCCGCCCCCTGAACCGCCCGCGCAGGGAGCGGCCTGCCTGGAATTCCCGTTCTCCCTCTACTTCTCCGGCCAACAGCCCAGCGCCAAGGTCAATTGGACCTATTACACACAGACCGTCGATCCGGACGGCTTGGGCGTTTCCTACCTGTACTCTGACGGCCGCACCACCGTGCATAAGTCCTTCCACTTCGAGAAGAACAGCTATCTCTCGCAGGTTTCGACCGAAGTCACCATTGACGGCCGGCCCATTCCCCACATGATCGAATGGCGCGGCGGCTTCGGCGACTTCACGGTCGCCGGTCCGTCCGATACCACCGTCTACTTCGACGTGGCCGCCAATAAGTTCGTGGAAAAGAGCGCCAGTAACGCCAAAAGTGGCCCCCTCACGGCGACTGGAAACTTCTCCTTCGCAGGTCTAGCCGATAAGTATTTTGCCGCGGTCTTCCTCCCGGAGAGCAACGGCGTTACGGAGTTCGTGACGTTTGCCGATACCGTCCGCACGCCGTCCGAAGAGAAGCCTCAGCCATTCGCAGGCGCCGCGATCTCCGGCGGTGAAACCAACCGCTTCGAGCTGTTCCTGGGACCCAAGGACGTTGACCTGCTGAAGAGCATCAATCCCAAGCTCGAGCAGGTGGTCGACTTCGGCTTCCTGTCCATCCTGGCCAAGCCGCTCTTCCTCATCGTGAACTGGTTCAATGACCATGCCGTCCACAATTTCGGCTGGTCCATCGTGGTGGTCACGATCGCCATCAACTTCATCCTCTTCCCGCTGAAGTTCTCCAACATGAAGTCCATGCGGAAGATGCAGGCCCTTAAGCCGCAGATCGATGTCATCAACGCCAAGTACAAGAACATCAAGATGACCGATCCGCGCGCCGGCGAGAAGCAGCAGGAGGTCATGGACCTTTACAAGAAGAACGGCGTCAACCCCATGGGCGGCTGCTTCCCCATGTTGCTCCAGCTCCCCTTTTTCTTTGCATTCTACAGGGTCTTTACCGTTTCGGTGGAAATGCGCGGCGCACCCTGGCTGTGGGTCACCGATCTTTCGCAGCCCGAGGATCTGCCCATCCGGATCCTGCCCATCGTCATGATCGCCACTCAGTTCCTGATGCAGAAGATGACCCCGCAGGCCGCCAATACCGATCCCAATCAGCAAAAAATGATGATGTTCATGCCGCTGATCTTCGGCTTCATGTTCTACAAATTCCCCAGCGGCCTGGTGTTATACTACTTGACCAGCAATTTAGTGCAGATCGCGCAGCAGTGGTTTTTCAATCGCACCGAATCGGCCATAGAGGCCGCCAAGTCGGTTGAGCCGCCTAAGAAGAAGATCGGCAGGAAATAACCCGTGACAGACCGAAAGTATTCCGTGACCTCGATCGGCTCCCGCATCGACAGTTTCCTGCGGCCCACCCTCCATGACGGAGGCTTCCAGGTCAACTACGAAATCCGGGACGTGGAGACCTCGGATGGCGACGTCGAAACCCCCGACATCATGGTGCAGTTCTCCGGCCCCGACGTCGATCTGCTGCTTTCCAATCGCGCCGAGCTTTTGCTGGCGCTGGAGCACGTCACCATGGAGATGCTGCGGATGCCCTCCGAGGACCATTCCCGCATTTCCTTCGACGCCAATGACTACCGCCTGTTGCGGATCGAGGAGTTGCGCTTGAGCGCCATGACCGCCGCGGAGAAGGTGAAGCGCACCGGCGTGCCATTCCGCTTCAATCCCATGAACAGCCGCGAGCGCCGCGTGATTCACCTGACCCTGCGCAATGAGCAGGCGGTACGCAGTGAAAGCGCGGGTTCCGGCCCCGGCCGCCAGGTGGTGGTCTATCCCGCCGGCATGGCAAGCCTGCCCGAGCTTCCTTACACTCCCCCGCCACGCAGCTCCGATTCGCGCGGTTCAGACGCCCGCGGCCCCCGCCGGCCCGGCGGCCCGCCGCGCGACCGCGGTGGTCCTCGCTCCGGCCCCCGTCGTTGAACCTCACCGACACCATTGTCGCCATCTCCACTCCCCCCGGCCGAGGCGGCCTGGGGGTGGTACGTCTTTCCGGAAGCCGATCCCGCCCCATCGCGGAGCAGATCCTCTCCGCCGTCCAGTGGCGCCCCTGGCAAGCGCACCTCGCCGAGCTCCTGGACCGCGACGGCCGGCCTGTCGACCAGGTGGTCGCCACTTTTTTCGAAGCGCCCCGCTCCTACACTGCCGAAGACGTCATCGAGATCTCCTGCCACGGCTCACCCGTGGTCCTGCGCCACGCTGTGGAACGCGCGCTCCAAGCCGGCGCCAGGCTCGCCGAACCCGGCGAGTTCACCCTGCGAGCTTTCCTGAACGGCCGCATCGATCTCCCGCAAGCCGAGGCGGTGCACGACCTGATCGAAGCCACGACGCTCTACCAGGCCCGCGTCGCCGCGCAGCAGGCCTCGGGCTCGGTCTCCCGCCGCATCGCCCCCCTCAAGGAGCAGTTCCTGGAGCTCATCGCGCTGCTCGAAGCCGGCATCGATTTCGCCGAAGACGACGTGAGCGTCGCCCCGGCCGCTGAGATCCTGCGCCGTCTCGATCCGATTCTCGACGGCGTCCGCCAACTCGCCGCCAGCTTCCAATATGGAGGCCTGGTTCGCCAAGGCTTGACGCTCGCCATTGTCGGCCGCCCTAACGTCGGCAAGAGCAGCCTGTTCAACCGTCTCCTGGAGCAGGACCGCGCCATCGTCACGGACATCCCCGGAACCACGCGGGACCTTGTCTCCGAAATATCCAACATCGGCGGCATCCCCGTAAAACTTTACGACACCGCTGGTATCCGCGAGGGAACCGGCCTGGTGGAATCGCTGGGGATCGAGCGCAGCTACCAGGCCATGGCCGATTCCGACCTCACCCTGGTGGTGATCGACCTCTCTCAGCCGCTCGACTCCGAGGACCACGCCCTCATCGCCCGCGCGAGCTCCCAAGGCCGCCACCTCGTGGCCGGGAACAAATGCGACCTCGGCCGGTGTAGCACCGCCATTCCTGCCTGTATGGCCGTCTCCGCTCTAACCGGAGAAGGCATCCCCGCGCTGCGCGACGCCATTCTGGAATCCTTGGCTCCCCACCGTGCCTTCGAGATGGAGACCGGCTTCATCACCAGCCTGCGCCACGAGCAACTTCTCCGGGAATCCTCCGCCTGGCTGGAAAAAGCCCGCGCCGCCGTCGAATCCAACATCCCCCACGAGATGTTATTGTTGGACCTCTACGCCGCGCTCCGCCCCATCGACGCCATCACCGGCGCCACCACCGCCGACGACATTCTCAACCGCATCTTCTCCACGTTCTGCATCGGCAAGTAGCTTCCCAAACCCTGCCATCCGAGCGCGCTTCCAATCGAGAAGCCCGCCATCACCGTTCGAGTCCCGGGCCGAAGACCTCGTCTGTAGAGTCAGCCGCCGGAACTTTGCACTTGTACGAGAAGGGCGTTATACGCCAAGTTGACTGTCCGCCGACTAGACTAAAGGGCCCTTCATCTCACCGAAGAGCGTTCACTGGACCCGAGTAGTCCCTCGTAATTGGATGAGACGTCGGCTTTGTCCCGGGATCTGCCTGGAAAACTGTCATCACGGCCGCAAACGGCACCCAACTTCCCCCTTCCCTTGTCGTGAGCGTTGGTTTGGCTAAATCACCGAGGTGGCCGCGAGAATGCGTGCTCCGAGAGGAGATGCTGCCGAGTGTGCGGGCCTGAGCTAGGTCTTGCGGCCGCAGACAATGCTCCATAACCCAAAACTGCGTTTGACCTCTATTTCAATGAAACCTGCTTCAGTTAGCATGCGCGTCAGTTCTGCACCGGAATACTGCCGGCCGCGCTGCCACAACAACATCACGACAGAATAGACCGCAGCTTCGAGCGGCCCGTTCTTGTCGTTGTCGTAGAGCATTTCGTGGATGACCAGCCGCCCTCCGGAGGGAAGCGCGCCATAACTCTTACCCGTCAGAAATCGGCATTCTTCCGCCGGCCAATCGTGATAGACGTTGCCATAGAAGTGCACATCAGCAGACGGGAATGGATTGTCGAACATGTCGCTGGGGAGTGTGTGGATGCGCTCGCTGAGTCGCTCCGCCGCCACGTATTGCGCCGCGATCAAACACACCGGGGCGATGTCCAGCACCGTGGCCGCAAGCTGGGGCCACTGGAGCGCAGCCCCGATGGAATGCGCTCCCGACCCCCCACCGATGTCCAGCAGCCTTCGGTGGCCGGAAAGGTCGAGCAACTTCGGCCAGGCCAGCGCCGCCGCCATACTTCGACTGTGCATGGCTCGCGTAAATACCTGGGCGCGGCTGGAATCGGCCGCATTCCCTGCAAAAACGTCGCGACCACCGTACGCCTGCGGAATGTCGCTCAGAACCGAATTCTTGAGCGTCTCGAAAGTGTATACGGGCATCGCCGCCATGCGCAGGTCGATCATGGGGCCGTAATAGGTGGGGCTTTCCGGCAGTAAGTATTCCTCGGCCGTTGGCGTCAGCTTATACGTATCATTCGAGCAATGCACGAATCCCTGTGCCGCGGCCACACTCAGCAACGCTTCCGCAGGGCGTTCGCCGATGCCGAGCGCCGCAGCCAACTGTGAGGCGGTCTGGGAGCCACGCCCGAGAACCTCGAAAAGCTTCAGATCATAGGAGACCAGGAAGGCGATGCCGCCCATCATCCCATCGAGAGCCTGTACCACCTTGGTGTCATCATGTCGCGGTTGGGTCAACTTCTCCTCCTTTCACGACGAGGGATCTTATGAGCATAACCGAATGACTGGCCTGACTGGTCTCCGGGAGTCGGGAGCCCACTTTGGGTGAATCGAACATGGATACCACGTCGCTGTTCACCAGAGGTCGAATCAGCCATCTCGAAGCAATCCACTTGGACGTATAAGTCGCCATCTCGGACACGTGGCCCCGACCCTGTTCCCCGAGATGCAGTCGGCAGCCCCGCCGCCTCCTGGTCGCACGGTGTTGGCGCTCAGAGCCGAAGGGAATCACGGTCGCGCGAGCCTTCTAAGACCAGGCCGCATTTTAACGCCTATTGTTCCCCGCCCCCTTCGCCGCCTTCGGGGCAGGCCTGTCAGAAGTCGCACCTCCATTCCTCCAGCGATTCCGTAAGGTGGTTCACCAGGTCGGGCTAACCCCTTGACCCTGCGATGCGTTCGCGGCGGGTGCCCGTTCATGGCATTCTTGCAAATTTTGGCAGCCCTTGCTTTGCCCCTCGTTCTGACACTATAATAAGTGTCAGAACAAAATGGCAAGCGACCCCGACCTCGAATTGCGTGGCAGACTCATTCGCAGCCTCGGTTCTCTCCGCGAGATGCTCCCCGGCTCCTTCGTCGAGCGCAAACGTTCCTGCGGTCGCCCCAATTGCCACTGTGCCGACGGGAAGAATCTGCATTCGCAATTTCAGATTTCCCTTTTGGTCGATGGCAAACCCAAGGCTTTCAACATCCCGGCCAAGTTGGCCGAGCAGGTCCGTCAAAGAATCGAGATGCACCATCGCCTGCATGCTGCCGTTGCCACCATCTGCAGCATCAATCTGAGGAGGTTCCTCAAACAGAAAGAAGACCAGTAAGCTTGTCCCGGCACCGTTTCGAGGCTTATCTCGACAAAGTGTTCGACTTCTCCGGCTTGGTGGGCCAACTCCCGGAGGGACGACAGTACCCCCAACACCCGTGGAAGAAGGTCTTCGATGCCATATTTCTGGGGGCTGCCATGCAGCGGCCCAGCCTGCTCCAAATTCAAGAAGATTGCCGCAGCGGGGCGTTGGCCGAGCGCATTGGACCGATCAGTGACGACACCTTCGGCTATGCGATGGAACGTCAGTCGCCTGAACCCATCTTCGCCCTAGGTTGTGAAATCGCGCGCCGTCTCAAACGCAACGGCGTTCTGCGCTCGAATTGGTCCAGAGGACTGGTAGTTGCCGCCGTGGACGGAATCGAGATCTGCAGTTCCTTCGTCCGCTGCTGTGACGCCTGCCAACAACGGGAGGTGAAGCACAAGGTGGACGGCAAGATGCGAACCGATGTGCAGTATTACCATCGGATCGTTGTGGTCACGGTGGTCAGTTCGCCATTCCCCGTCCCGCTGGGCGTGCGTTTTCAGAAAGAAGGCGAGGGAGAAGTGGCCTGTGCTCTGGCTCTGTTGCAGGATTTGGTCGGTCATCTGGGCCCCCGTTTCGTGGATCTGCTCGTGGGCGATGCGCTGTATCTGCAGGCTCCCTTTGTCAAGGCGGTGGAAGAGTTGGGCATGGGCTGGGTTTTCAATCTCAAAGAAAATCAGCCGGAACTGCTGCAGGAAGCCAGTCGCTGGACCGCCGGCCCTCCGATTGGGATTCAATCGGAGACGGATCGGGAACTTCGCTGGTGGCACTTGCCGGAAGTCGATTGGCCCGTCGCGGACCGCTCGGTGCGCGTGGTCAAAACGGAGCGCGTCGATCAGAAGCGCCAGATCACGGTCAGCCAGGAGGGCGCTCATCGGAAGAAGAGCAAGACCGTGGTTACCCAAGAGAGCACCAACTTCTACGTCACCAATTTCCAACTCGGCTCGATTCCCCCGCTGTTCATCCATCAGGTCGGCCGCAGTCGATGGCGCATCGATACCCAGGTGTTTCAGACCCTTACGGCCGACTGCCACCTCAAACACCCCGCCGTCCACCAAAGTACGGCGATCATCGTGCTGACCATGATTCGGCTGCTGGCCTACACTCTTTCCTTACTCTTCTATCAGCGGCAAGTTTGCAGCCATGCCCGCGGAGATCCTGGGACCTTTCTCGAATTCGCCAAGCGTTTGGCCTACTGGTTCGTTGCCCTCTTGCCCAATACCACTTGATCCACCGTGGCGCAGGTTTCTACGATCCGACCTGGGACGTTTCCGGACGCCGCCGCTAGCCAATTCTCCAAGGCCTGAAAATCCACGACGCGTCGCCGTTTGTCAACGATTTTCTTCCCTTCCGCAAGCATTGCAATAACCCCTGCCACGCGCAAACTCCACAACTTGCCCGGAATCAGAAATCTGGCACTAACGAAACGGCACCTTACGGAATCGCTCCCAGGTAGTCGAAAGTTCTTGACAAGCGCGGGCGTTTCGCGGCATACTCCTATCGATAGTCGATAGTAGCGACGGTCGAGGGGAATGCCAAAAATCAATCCCAGTCCGGACTTCCTGCCCGGAACTCTGGAAATGCTTGTTTTGAAGACTCTGAGCCGCGGGCCCAACCACGGTTGGGGGATCGCGCAGCACGTTCGACAGGTGTCCCAGGACGCCCTCAAAATTGGCGAGGGCTCGCTCTACCCGGCATTGCAGCGCCTGCTCCTGAACGATTTCGTGGAAGCCGAGTGGGGCGTTACGGAGAACAATCGGCGAGCCCGATACTACAGGATTACCTCCGCGGGCCAAAAACACCTGGAGGCGGAAAAGCGCAGCTTCGCGTTCCTGCTGGCGGGGATCGCGCGGGTGATGGAGACGTCATGAAGATTTGGAAACGCATTCGGCAATGGCGGCGGCGCAAGGAGTTTGAAGCCGGCCTGGAGGAAGAGATCGCGTTCCACCGCGAGATGGCGGGCGGCGCCGCATTCGGCAGCGTCGCGATAACGCTGGAGGACAGCCGCGCGGTGTGGGGATTCGGCTGGCTCGAGTCGTTGATGGGCGACATTCGCTACGCGGTGCGCGGCTTCCGCAAATCGCCGGGATTTGCGCTGGCGGTGATCGGCACCATCGGCGCCGCGTTGGGCCTGAACACCACCGCGTTCACGGTGCTCAACACTTATGCCCTGCGGCCGTTCGCGGTACACGATCCGTTCGCGCTCTACAATTTTAGCTGGTACGGAAAGAATGGGCAGAGCCACCGTTTCACGTGGGCGCAGTACCAGGATCTGGCTAGCCGGAAGAGCCCGTTTTCTGACGTGATTGCCGTGGAGGGACTACCGGCTAGTCTCGAGGGCCGCACCCTGTTCGGAGGATTAGTTTCCGGCAATTACTTTACGATGCTGGGGGCTGGTATCGCCGAAGGCCGGCCTCTGCTTCCCGTCGATGCGGCTGTGCCCGGGTCCGGGGCCGTGATCGTGCTCAGCTACGACACCTGGAAAAACAAATTCGGCGCCGATCCCAATCTTGTTGGGAAGACGCTCCACCTCCGCGGCCGTGCATTCGAGGTAGTGGGAATTGCGCACGCGGCATTCGCGGGAATCGCAATCATGCCCATCGCGTTCTGGATTCCTCTCAGCATGGAAGGGGCGATGCAGGATGGCCCCGATCTGCTGTCGTGGCCGCAGCCTGAGCGGCTGTTTTTGACGGGCCGCCTGCGCGAGGGCGTTGGGACGCAATCCGCCAAGGCCGACCTGATGGCCTGGTCGAGCGGTTTTGGCGCCGGACTGCCCAAGAACCAGCGCCCCGCAGGCGTGAACCTCCAGTCCAGCGCGACGTTCGTTCCCTTGACGCGCGACGCGATCGTTACCTTTATCCCCATCTTTACGGCGTTCGGCTTGGTGCTGCTGATCGCCTGCGCGAACGTGTCGAACATGATGCTGGCGCGGGCACTCTCACGTCAGCGGGAGATCGGCATCCGGGTATCGCTGGGCGCGGGACGGGCCCGGCTCGTCCGCCAACTGCTGACCGAGAGCGTACTGCTGGCAGCGCCCGCCGCACTTCTGGGACTGGCGGTGTCCCAGGTGACCATCGAAGCTGCGCGGCGCGTGCTGTTCGCGACTGTCCCGCAGGCGTATCGGACGATCCTGATGATCCCGTCCCTGTCGCCCGATTGGCGGGTATTCTGCTTCATCCTGCTGGCCTCGGTAATCGCCACCCTGGCGTTTGGACTGGCGCCGGCGATTCAAACCACCCGGTCGAGGCTGGTGGAATCCAACCGCGGCGATTTCAGCAGCGATTACCGTCCAGCCCGATTGCGGAGTGTGCTGTTGGCCACCCAGGTGGCGGTCTGTTCCCTGCTGCTGATTGTGACCGCGATCGTGCTGCGCAGCCAGCTGCGAGTGACCTCGCGGACGATCGGCTTGGACCTGAATGGCGTCTGGGACATCAAGATGCCCGAGAAGTATCAGGCGATGGCGGCGGAACGCCTGGCGGCGACACCCGGTGTTGTGGCGATTGCAGAGGCCTGGCACGCACCTCTCTACGGAAGCGACCGCCAAGTGGCGGTCGTGCCTTCGGGGAGCCAGGTGACCGTGCGGATAGGGTACAATCTGGTTTCCCCGGGGTACTTTTCGGTATTCCGCATTCCCATTGCGCGTGGGCGCGGATTCACGGACGCGGAATCTGAAACCGATGCCCCCTTGGCGGTGGTGAGCGAGTCCGCCGCCCGCCGGCTTTGGCCGGGAGGAGACGCCATCGGGCAGACTTTCGCGATTCCTTCGTCTGACCGCAAGGATCCATATTTCGACCGCGTGCCGGGCTTTACCGAGGCGCGCGTGATCGGCGTGGCGCAGAACGTGATGAGTGGGTTTCTCGTGATGTCCACCGACCGTGAGGGTGCCATGATTTATTTCCCCACGAATCGACGGGCGGCCCACAACGACTCCATCCTCATCCGGTTGCGCGGCAATCCCCGCGCGGACCGCCAGCGGATCGTGGCCGAATTGGATGAAATCGCGCCGAGCATCTATTTCATGGTCAACCCCATGGACGACGTGCTGGCGCTGCAGATCTATCCGTTCCAGGTGACCTTTTGGGTGTCGTCGTTTCTAGGCGGCCTGGCGCTGCTGATGACGGTCTCGGGCATTTACGGCGTCATGTCGTACCTGGTGAACCAGAGGACCAAGGAGATCGGCATTCGCGTAGCACTGGGTGCGGCGGCTGGGGACGTGGTGCGGATGGTCGTGAAGCAATCCGCGCGGCTGGCGTTAATCGGGATTTCGGCAGGGGTGGCGCTGGCCTTGGCCGTTGCGCCGGTGTTCGCGCACGAGATTGAGGCAATCCATCCGTACGATGCCATTGCCTACGGGGGAGCGGTGCTTATAGTGATGGCGGCGGCCGTGGGTGCGTCGTTTCCGCCGTCACGGAAGGCGGTTCGCCTCGATCCGATGACGGCACTCCGCTGCGACTGAGATTCGCCAACTCCCACCGGATGGTTTATACTTCGTCCTGTTGGAAGCGCGAGTGTTCAGTCATAGCCACGTGCAGGCGCCCCTCTGCAAAATCGGCTGCGGCACCTTACAGATTTCCAGGCGGGCGACTGCCACTCCACTCGCGGCTGATGCTTTTACGCGGAGGTGAATCAGTGCCGATGATCCCATTTATGGAGAAATTCCCGGAGTTGGGCGCTGCGGAAACCAGATCGGTCACGGTCACGGTCAAGGGCAGGCTCGTCGATCTTCCGGACGGGGAATATGGCTTCCTGGAGTTGTATTGCAACGAGCCCGGTTGCGACTGCCGGCGGGTGACGATTGATGTGTTGCGGCCGGAGACCGGATGGCGCAAGATCTGGGCCACCATCAGCTACGGCTGGGCAAGCTTGGATTTCTACCGGAAATGGGGGCCCTCCCAGGATCCGCGCGAGATGCAGGGGCCATCCCTCGATACGCTGAATGCGCAAAGCCCGTACTCATCCGCGCTTCTCGATCTCTTCCGATCGCTGCTGCAATCGCCCGAATACGTCGAGCGTTTGAAACGGCATTACCAGATGTTCCGCGCCACCATAGACCAAACCGGCGGCTCAAGCGCCCGGCACGAAATCCATCGCCTCCGAAACCGGAGCGCGAAACTCCGCGATCCCAAGCGCCGGAGCAGGCGCCCTCACTGAGTCGGGCCACCCTGGCAAATCCAAGCCCTGCGCCGAAGTAGGACAGACCCCAGGCCTTGTCCTCGACGGGCCATGGGCTGTCCTGCCGGCGCGGGGATCTCCACCGGAGTATCGGGTTGAGTTGCAGTCCGCTGCAGTTCGAACGGACTGCCCCACCCAATTGAAACTCGTAGACTGTCACCACGCCGCCGTCCTTCGGGTGCGGCAGCCACTCCGCTCAAGCCGCCGGGGCCACACTCCCCTGCTTCACCGCCCCCTCTGGCTTCACCTCAAAATGCCTTCGGGCGGATTGGATCACGCGTTCTACCTCGCTGCGATCGAGAGGTTGCGCCAACACATCGTACGCTCCCACATTCAACGCTTCGGCCCAAAGGTAATCGTCGGCGTTGCGGGACGTGACAATCAATTGCGGGGTTTGCTCCAGGCCGCGCAGATCGTGAAGCACCCTCTTCCAATTCCAATCCGGCACGTCCGTCCCGGCAATCACCACGTGGATGGCATTGCGACCCAGACAGTGGAGTGCCCGCCGCCGGTCCCGGGCCTCAAACAGCCGCCAACGGAGATTGCGGAAGATCTCGCGCAGCAGTGGCCGATCCTTTTCGTATGCGCCCACCAGCAAGGCGGACACGGAACTCTCGTGAGCGGTGTGGTTCATGACATCTCCTCTAGGGTATTCGCTGCCAACGGGGGGAACTCAACTGAGAGTGGACGAATCGCCACATTCGTCCTACCCCCAGCGTACCCCCAGGCACCCGATCCTACAATGCCTAAATGCACCGATAAGGCTCCCTAGGTGCTTAAATACACCTTTGCTTTCCAGTCAAGGGAAACCGTATGTCCCGATAGTGCGCCAAAGCGCCTGAAGTTCTCAAAGTTTTCTGAGGGGACCATCGTGCAGGAGCGACGTCCAATCTGCTGAGATCTATGCCGCTCTGGAAAGATGTCCGCATCGCGCTTCGCCAGCTTCGCAATAGTCCCGCGTTCACTCTCGTGGTCCTGGCCACGCTCGGCCTGTCGATCGGAGTGAACACCGCGATTTACAGCGTTTTGGACGCGGTTCTGCTCCGTCCCGCGCCCTACCCGCAGCCGGACCGCCTGGCCATGGTGACCACCGAATATTGGCAGAACGGTACAAAGAATACCCACACCAGACAGACCGGCACACTGTTCGAAGCGGTTCGCGACGGCGCGCCGGAGTTGGATGTGGCGGCCTCCTCGCCAGGGGAGAGCGGGGCCAACTTTGCCGCTCCCGGACACCTCGAATACATCCATCAGCAGCGCGTCTCCGCCGGATTCTTAGGCGTTCTGGGGGTTGCCCCGCAGTACGGGCGGGAGTTCCTTCGAACCGAGGACGTAGCCGGCGGTCCGCCCATCACCGTCCTGAGCTATGACTTCTGGAAACGCATCTTCAATGGAGACCCGGCCGCGCTGGGCCGTGCCATCACCCTGCGCGGAGAGCCGTATACCATCGTCGGCATCATGCCGAAGGGGTTCCACACCAACGCCAAGGTGGATGTCTGGACGCCTCTGCGGCCATCCCGGAGGGGCGAGGGCGGCGGTTCGAATTATCTTGTCCTGGCCCGTCTGAAACCGGGAGTCTCCTGGGGCCACGTGAACGAGCAACTGAAGGCCCTCAGCCGCGGCATCAAGGAAGGGTCGAATCTCTCGCGGGACACGCGGTTTGAAGAGCGCATCATTCCTCTCCAGAGCGGCTTCACGGGCGATATACGCAGCGAGTTGCTGATTACCTGGGCGGCCGTGCTGGCGGTGCTGCTGATCGGATGCGTGAACATCGCAGGCCTGCTGATGGCGCGCTCCGTTACGCGCGGCCGCGAGATCGCCACGCGCATGGCACTGGGCGGCGGACGCGCGGCCATCGTGCGCCAACTGCTGGTGGAAAGCCTGCTGCTCGCCCTGGGCGGATGTGCGGCGGGAATCTGTGTCGGAGCTCTAAGCATCGACTGGCTCAAACGCCTGGGCGCCCAGGATTTCGAAATCTGGCCCCCATAGCCATCGATGCGCGCGTGATGCTCGCCATGGTGGCGATCGCGGCGCTCACCAGCCTGGTCTTCGGCCTGATGCCCGCACTCTCCACCAGCCGGCTGGATATTCGCTCGGTGCTCATGGAAGGCGGCCGGGGCGTGGCAGGCGGCCGCCGGCGCTGGTCCCGGCAGGCGCTGGTAGCCTGTGAAGTGGCGTTGACCCTGGTGCTTCTGGTGAGCGCCGGGCTTTTGGTGCGGACCCTGGGTTATCTGAACGGGCTCAACCCCGGATTCGACGCCCGAAACGTGATCACCGCGCAGGCCTCCCTCGAGGACGCCCGTTACAACACCAGCGCCGCCGTCAACCGGCTCTTCACCCGGACCCTGGAGCGCATCCGTCTCATCCCGGGAGTGCAGAATGCCGCGGTGGCCCTGACCCTGCCCTACGAACGTCCGCTCAACACCGGCTTCCAGGCACTGGACGGAGACGACCGCGACGGGCACCCGGTTGAGGCGGTCTATTCCACACCCGGCTATTTCCAAACCATGCGGATTCCAGTCCTCCGCGGGCGTGCCTATCGAGACACCGACACCCCGGAGAGCGCCAACGTAGTCGTGGTGAGCGAGTCCTTCGCCGCGAAGTACTTTCACGGCCGGGAGGCGGTGGGCCATCACCTCGACCTCGGCGGAGGGGCGCCCACCGAGATCGTGGGGGTGGTAGGCGATGTCGAGCAGAACAGCGGCCTGGAGCCAGTCGGCCCGGTCTCGGTCGAACCTACCATCTACGTACCGGCCTCGCAGTTTTCCGGCCGGGACTTCCAGATGGTTCACACCTGGTTCCCGACCAAACGGGTGATCCGGGCGGCCGGTCCCACCGGCAGCCTGGCGGCGCGGATCCAGGCCGCGTTAGCCAGCGCAGATTCACAACTGCCCATCGCCAGGTTCCAGACCATCGACGACCTGCAGGCGCAAAACACCAAGGGGCAACGCTATGACGCCGCGCTCTTCTCCATCCTGGCAGGACTGGCGCTGCTGCTGGCCGCCATCGGGCTCTACGGCCTGATTTCGCAGTCGATCGCGCAGCGCACCCACGAATTGGGCATCCGTCTGGCATTGGGCGCGACCGCGCAACAGGCCATGGTCAACGCGATCAAGCCCGGACTCCTGTTGGCGCTGGCGGGCGTGGCTGCCGGCTATGTGTTGTCGCGAGTGGCCGTGCGCTTTTTGGAACATCTGCTGTTCGGTGTCCGCACCACTGACACCTTGACTTTTGCGGCCACGGCGGGCGCCCTGCTGCTGGTAGCCGTGTTGGCGACCTTGGTCCCCGCGTTGCGCATCCTGCGCCTGGACCCCGCCCGCACGTTGAGGAATGAGTAGGAATTTCGGAGCCACCAATGCAGATCTTCGACGACGTCCGGTTCGCCGTTCGCCAATTCCGCAAGTCCCCCGGCTTTACCCTCACTGTGCTGGCCACGCTGGGCCTTTCGATCGGCGCAAACACAGCAGTCTACAGCGTCCTGGACGCCGTCCTGCTTCGCTCCGCTCCCTATCCCCAGCCGGAACGCCTGGCCATGGCGGTCGTGGCCTGGCGGCTGAACGGCGCGGAAGGCACCGACACGGGCCAGAGCGCCGCCATGTTCGAGGCGGTCCGTGACTACGTCCCAGCGCTGGACACCGCGGTGTATGGAGGAGACAACGGCGCCAACTTCGCGGCGGACGGGCATGTCGAATACGTGCAGCAGCACCGCGTCTCCGCAGGCTTCTTCCGCGTGCTGGGCGTGAATCCCCAGTTCGGCCGCGAGTTTAACCGCGCGGAAGACGTGCCCAAGGGCCCGGCCGTCGCGGTGCTGAGTTCCGCCTTCTGGCAGCGCACGTTCCATGGCGACCCCACGGTGCTGGGTCGAGCCATCAACCTGCGCGGCGAGCCTTACACCATCGTGGGCATCATGCCGCGCGACTTCCGCCCGGCCATTCCCGTGGACTTGTGGACTCCCTTGCGGCCCTCGCGGATGGGAGAAGGCGGCGACGCCAATTACGAAGTGGTGGCGCGGCTCCGGCCGGGGGCGTCATGGGCACAGGCCGCCGCGCAGTTGAAGGCCCTGGACCCCAAGCTGTTGCAGGGCGCCGATGTTCCCAGGGGCTCCGTAATCGAGGAGCGCATCATTCCGTTCCAAGCCGGCCTCACCGGAGGAGTTCGCAACCCGCTGCTGCTCTCCTGGGGAGCGGTGCTGGTGGTGCTGTTCATCGGCTGCATCAACATCGCCGGCCTGCTGGTGGCGCGGTCGGGGATGCGCGCTCGTGAAATCGCCACGCGCATGGCTTTGGGCGGCGGCCGCGGCGTCATCGTTCGGCAACTGCTGGTCGAAAGCCTGATTCTGGGGCTGGCCGGATGCGCTGTGGGCCTGGGGGCCGGGGCGTTGGCGATCGGCGGGTTAAGGCGTATGCTCGGGCAGCGTGTGCTTTCCTGGAATCCCATCGAGTTGGATGCCCGCGTGCTCCTGGCGATGCTCGCCATCGGGATTCTGACCAGCCTGGTATTCGGCCTGGTGCCGGCGTTCCAGTCCAGCCGCGTCGATATTCGCTCGGTGTTGATGGAAGGCGGGCGCGGTATTGCGGGTGGCCGCCGGCGCTGGTCCCGCAATGCGCTGGTGGCCGCCGAGGTGGCGCTGAGCCTGATGCTTCTGGTGGGTGCGGGCCTGCTGCTGAGGACCCTCGCCTATTTGAACGGGCTGAGTCCGGGCTTCGATACGCGCCATGTCATCACCGCCCAGACGTCGTTGCAGGACGCCCGTTATCAGACCCGCGATTCGGTCAATCGCCTCTTCACCCAGGGACTGGACCGCATCCGCCGCATTCCCGGGATCGAATCCGCGGCGGTGGCACTGACTCTCCCGTACCAGCGCCCGCTCAACTTCCCCTTCCGGGCGCTGGATGGCGACAATCCTCAAAGGCGCACCATCGAGACCGTGTATCTCACCCCCGGCTACTTCGAGACTATGCGCATTCCCGTGGTGCGCGGCCGCGCGTTCCAGGATTCGGACACTCCCGAGAGCGCCAAGGTCGTGGTGGTGAGCCAGTCCTTCGCCGCGAAGTTCCTTCACGGGCAAGATGCGCTGGGCCATCACCTGGAGATCGACAAGGCTTCCCGGGAGATTGTGGGAATCGTGGGGGATGTCCAGCAGCACAGCGGCCTGGGTGAGGGCCGCGGCCCCTACTCCATGGACCCCACGGTCTACCTGCCGGTTTCCCAGACTTCGGACGGGTTCCTACAGGTGGTTCACACCTGGTTCGCGCCCAAGTGGGTGGTTCGGACCAACGGTGCCATCGGCGGACTGGCCGCGCAGGTGCAGGCGGCGGTATCGGCTTTTGACCCGCAACTCCCCCTGGCCGGTTTTCAAACCGTGGACGAGTTGCAGGCCGCCGTGACTCGCGATCAGCGGTACAACGCCGCGCTCTTTTCCATTCTTGCCGGCATGGCCATGCTGCTGGCGGCCATCGGTCTGTACGGCCTGATCTCGCAGTCTATCAACCAGCGAACGCACGAACTGGGCATCCGCATGGCGCTGGGGGCAACCGCCCCACAGGCCATGGCGAACGCCATGAAGCCAGGCATTCTGCTGGCGGTGGTTGGGGTGGCTGCCGGCTGCGGGCTTTCGCTGGCCGCTGTGCGGCTGGTGAAGCACATGATCTGGGGCGTACAGCCCGCCGACCCCGTCACCTTTGCGGCGACTGCGGGACTCCTACTGCTAGTGGCCGCAGTAGCCAGCCTGGTCCCTGCACTGAGCATCTTGGGCATGGATCCCGCGCGCACCCTGCGGAGCTAGTGAGGGCGAAAACCGTCTGAGTCAGACGGGTACTCCCTTGCAGTTTCAGCAGCTTACGGGCAAATTTCCGTCGGAGTCAGACGGCTTACCCCTGGTAGCTCCACCGCTCCGGCTATCTCGCCGCGGACTCCGATCAGCCCCCAAACCCGTAGACCGCAACCAGGTCCCGTATGGCTCGCGACAGGCGCAACCCTAGATTCGGGAATGGCTGGTCGGTCGTCAGGTACGTCCATACCGCTCCCCGATTGGCGAACTCATCGCCCGGAACATCCAGCCGGCGCGCAATCTCCTCGCCCAGCTCCGCCTCCAGCCCGGTAAACCATTCGTGAACCTTGAGCAGATACGCGCGATGCGGGTCGCGGCCGCTCCAGGAGATCCACTGCACCCCCGAGCGGTATTCCGCGACCTGCGCGAGGTACTCCGCCCACAGGTCGTCTATCGCGCGCAGTGTGATGCGGCGCTCGCGCTCGGGCCTCTCGCTTTCGAGGACCTCCTGGCGATACGCCTGGATCTTGTTCCGCTGGCCCTCGATCGGGACCTCGTACGCGTGGAGGAACGTTCGCGTGTTCAGATGCTGCCCCTCCACGAGAAGCTGAAGCGTGGCCGGATCGTGGCGATACCGCGGAATGACGTCACCGTACTTCACCATGAGGTCGTCCTCCAGCGATACGAAGAATCGCGAGCAGCCGGGGTCCCCCTGGCGTCCCGCGCGCCCGCGCAGTTGGTTGTCGATGCGGCGGCTCTCATGCTTGTTCGTGCCGATCACGTACAGGCCGCCTAACTCGGCCACTCCCGCGCCGAGCCGGATGTCCGTACCGCGGCCCGCCATATTGGTCGAGATCGTCAACGCGCCGCGCTTGCCCGCGCACGCGATGATCGCCGCTTCGTGCTCGTCGTTCCTTGCGTTCAGCACCTCGTGTGGAATATCCGGCAGCCGCGCGCTGAGCCGCTCCGATTCCGCGACGCTCGCCGTCCCCACCAGCACCGGCTGCCCCGTCGCGTGCGCTCGACGAACCTCTTCGAGCACCGCCTGCTCCTTTTCCGCCTTCGCCGGGACTACGGTGTCGGGATAGTCTACCCGAATCACAGGACGGTTGGTTGGAATCCGCTCCACTTTCAGGCCGTACACCTTGAGCAGTTCGAGTGACTGTGTGGCCGCAGTCCCGGTCATGCCGCATATCTTTGGATACATGCTGGCCAGGTGCTGCAACGTGATCTGGCCGAGGATCATTCCTTGCGCCTTTGAGGCTACCCCCTCCTTGGCTTCGATCGCCGTGTGGAGCCCGGCGGGCCAGCGGCGGTCCTGTGCGATGCGGCCCTTGAACTCGTCCACCATCTCGATTGCGCCGTTCTTCACCAGGTAGTCGATGTCGCGGTTGACCAGCGCGTGTGCATGCAGCGCGTCCTGCACCGCCGTATGGACGCGCAGATTCCGATCCTCGAATAGATTCCCGCACCGAAGCGCTGCCTCCACCGCGTGGATTCCGGCGTCGGTGAGCGCCACGTTGTGCGCGCCGGTGTCGATCGAGAAGTGTTCTCCCTGTCGCAGCTCGCGCGCCACCTGGTTGGCGGCATACGCCAGGCCGCCATCGCTGGTAGCGCCGCCGGCGATCACCAGCGGAACACGAGCTTCATCGATCAGAATCGAATCCGCCTCATCGATCACCGCCGCCCGGAACGGCCGATGGACCTGATCGTCGAGCGAGAGCGCCAGCCGGTCGCGGATGAAGTCGAAGCCAATCTCGTTGGCGGTCGCGTAGGTGATGTCGCTTCGGTAAGCTGCCTTGCGCTCCGCCGGGCTCATCCCTTGCTGGACGTACGCCACCGAGAATCCGAGGAAGCGGTAGATGTCGCCCATCCAGGTGGCATCACGCCGCGCCAGGTAGTCGTTCACAGTCATGACGTGGACTCCCAGGCCTTCGCGCGCGAACCACGAGATCGCGGGCACGGCGGCCAGCGTCTTGCCCTCGCCGGTCTGCATCTCGGCGATACTGCCCCGCGTGAGGGCCAGCGCCCCACGGAGTTGCACGTCGTACAGGTTTTGCCCCAGGACCCGCGATGCTACGGTCGCGGTGATGGCCATGAACTCCAGTAAGTTGTTTGCCTGCGCCGCTCGGGTGCGGAGCTGGTCATCGCCCAAACGGGCGAATTCCAACCGCATGTCGTTGATCCGCCGGATGCTGGATCGATCGCGGTCGAGAGTCGCAAGCAGAGATCGTAGAAATTGGCGCACGGCGCCCTCCTCTCTTTACCTGACTGCCTTTTGTGACTTGGTTACACGTGAGAGAGGCGGAAGACCGGTGGAGGGCGCTGGAAGAGCTCGCGGCCGAGGAAGATGTCACGGGGCCAGTGTTCCCGGGGCGAAACGTTGCAGTGGGTTGGCCGCGGCGGTGAGGGTGGCGAGGTCCTCTGTTCGGATACGTGGTGCGGCTCGCTTCGCTCCTCGTCACCTGCGCAGACAGCGATCTGCGCAAAGCGGGCCACGGCGAAACCAACACCGCCGCCGACGCCGAATGCCGCCAGCATCAACAGCAGCACCGTAAAAAGTCGCCTTGTGAACCGCGAACCCACCTGGCAATAGTATGGCATGAAGCGTGAACACAGGAAACGGGCACCACTGGGCAAAGCAGGCAGAGCAGGAAGCTCAGCATTTTCTACAGCACCTTGTAGTAACGTGGCAGTGCGATGCCCCTGAGCTGTCCATCGATATGGAAGTGAGGACCTCACCGGCATTTGCCGAGCCCGGCGTGTTTGGGGTTCGCCGGCCGGTCTTGCCGTTGCCCGCTGGTATTACCGGCCACCTCATGCCGCCGCAGTTGGACGCGATTCTGACGCATGAGCTATGCCATGTTCACCGCCAGGACAATTTGGCTGCCGCGATTCACATGGCAGTCGAGGCGCTGTTCTGGTTTCATCCCCTGGTTTGGTGGCTGGGAGCGCGGCTCATGGAGGAGCGGGAACACGCCTGCGATGAAGAAGTGCTGCGGGGCTGCGAACCGCAGGTATACGCCGAAAGCATCCTCAAAATTTGCGAACTGTACCTGGCGTCACCATTGCCCTGTGTGTCCGGTGTGACGGGCGCAAATCTCAAGAAACGAATCGAGGCAATCATCCAACCGCGTTGTTCTCAAATTGAACTTCGCTCAAAAGGTAGCCTTGGCAGCGGCCGGCATGGCCGCCTGGGCGGTGCCCGTCGTGGTGGGTGTCCTGAATGCGCCTGCCATCCAGGCTCAGTCGCCGCAGGCCGCGGCCCAATCCGCGCCTGCCGTCGCAGCGAAATTCGAAGTGGCCTCCATCAAGCCCTGCAAGGTCGAGGACAGCGGAGGCGGCGGACGCGGCAAGAAAGGCGGCGGTGGCGGTGGCGGCGGTATCAGTTGGTCTCCCGGACGATTCCACTGGGAATGTGGAAGCGTGTATAACTTCATCCGCGATGCGTATCTCTCTTACCCGGATGGTAAACCTTGGACCGCGGACACCCGTGAGGAACCGTCTTCGGACGCGCGAGGTCTCTCAGGCCGCGGCTGCGCAGGCTGCGGACGCGGCCTTCCCCCCATCTCCGACAGGCTCTTCCGCCAGCCGCTAACGGGTGGTCCGGACTGGGTCAATTCCGATCGCTACACCATCGATGCCAAGGCCGAGTCCCCCGCAAGCCCCGAGATGATGCGCGGGCCTATGATGCAAGCCCTCCTCGAAGACCGCTTCAAGCTGAAGATCCATCGCGAGAACAGGGTGATCCCGGTATATGAGCTGAGGGTGGCTCCGGGTGGTCCCAAGCTTCAGGCATCCTCCGATAGCAGTTGCTTTGCCTTCGACCCTTCGAAACTCCCGCCCCGGCCCGTACCGGGCCAAGCCGTGCCGCGTTTCTGCGGGATGGTCATGATGCAAAAGGGCAAGGCCGAGTTTGTCGGTACGACCTTGGGCGGCTTATGCCGCAATCTCTCGAACCTGTTTGACCGCGGCGTTATCGACAAGACTGGAACCGCGGGCCTGTTCGATATCCGCCTCGATGCGGAACGGGTGGTGCTCACCCCCGATGACCTCCCGGCCGACCCTCCTGCCGACGGAAGACCCGCCCCTCCCATGGAGACGGACCACCCGGCGACCTTCAAATCGTTCCAAACCGCAGTGTCGAAGATTGGGCTCAAGCTCGAGCCAGCCCAGGGGTCCGGCGTATTCCTCGTCATCGATCACGTAGAGAGGCCCTCCGCGAACTAGCGCCGGGCGACATCGGCCAACATTTCGCGCACTGCCAGGGATCTTCGCCGTGAATCCATCGGCCACCGTGTTCTGTCGCCGGCCCGGGCGCCCTCTCAACACGTTAAGGAAGTGTATTGACAACCGTGGCCGGGTTACCGTATATTCAACCGCATGGTTGACGATCATCTTGTAGAAATTGACTAGAGGAGAATCACGTGGCAGACATTCAACACTCCCTTCAGATTGCATCGAAACCAGAGACGATCTATCCGCTGATCGCTACCGCCAAGGGCCTCGGGCAGTGGTGGGCGACGGACATCACGGAGCCCGCGGGCGCCGTCGAATTGGGCTTCTTCAACCGAACCACCGTGTACCGGCTGAGGCTCAAGGTCGATAAACCGCCCTCCCAGGCGGAGTGGATGTGCGAGACGGGCGAAGAGTGGAGCGGCACGCACATCATCTTCCGGCTGGAGGCCCGCGGTTCCGGAAGCCTGCTGCGCTTCACCCATGCCGGCTGGCAATCCGAGACCGACTACTTCGTCTCCTGCAATACGGCGTGGGGGGAGCTGATGTTCCGGCTCAAGTCGGCCGCTGAGGGAAAACCGCGCGGCCCGCTGTTTCTCGCCGGCGACCTGGCGTACTAGAACTAGATCCACGCCGCCAGTGCGCATGGGCGAAGATAATACCATGCGCAAGCTGCTGCCGTTGGCCACGCTGTTCCTGATTCCGCCCTTCACCGCGCATGGCCAGGCGACCGTGGAGGCGCCCCACTCCTCGCCACCCGTCTGGAGGCTGCTGTTCAACGGCAAGAACCTGGACGGCTGGGCCGGGGCCGATGCTCGCGGCAAGCCTGCGTACACCGTGGAGGACGGCGCCATCCGCACTCAGCCCGGCAACGGCCTGCTTTGGTATGCGCGCGAGAAGATCGGCAACGCCACACTCCGCGTGGTTTACCGCATGAGCAATTCGCAATGCAATTCCGGCATCTTCATCCGCATCCCCTCGGAGCCGGCCAACGAGGATTTCGCGATTCACCACGGCATCGAAGTGCAGATCGACGATCGCGATGACGATTGGCACACCACGGGCGTGCTCTATTCCATGACGAAGGCGCTGTCGCGGCCCGCCAAGCCCGGGGGCGAATGGAACACCATGGACATCACGCTGGCGGGGCTCCGCACCGTGGTGAAGCTGAATGGCGTGCTGGTCACGGACTACGACGGCGTGTCGGCCGTGCCGGAGCGGGCGCACGAATGGGAGCCCCGCCGTGGGATGAGACCGGAGTCCGGGTACATCGCGCTGCAGCACCATGACGACCGCGCGGAGCTGTACTTTCGCGAGATTAGCGTGAAGTAACACGGGCCTCCGATATAAGTAGCAAGCATGAAAACCGTCTACCTCAGCCTCGGCTCCAACGTGGGTGACCGCGAACGCAACCTGCAGGCAGCCATCGAGCGACTCCAGGCGCCGGATCTGCGGGTGCTTCACACATCGCCCGTGTACGAAACCGAGCCCGTGGACTACACGGCGCAGCGCTGGTTCCTGAACCTGGTGGTGGAGGCCGAAACCGGGCTGTTCCCTTTGCAGCTCCTTTCGCGCACTGCCAGGATCGAGCGCGAGTTGGGCCGCGTGCGTACGGTGGCCAAAGGCCCGAGGACCATCGACATCGATATCCTGCTGTACGGCAAAGCGGTGGTGGATAGCCGGAAGCTGCAAATTCCCCACCCGCGCATGGCGGAGCGCCGCTTCGTGCTGGCTCCCCTGGCAGACCTGGCTCCCCAGATGCGCCATCCGGTCACGCACAAGACCGTGCGCGAAATGCTGGACGCGGCGCCCTCCGCGACGGTACGCCTGATACACTCGTAGTTCTACAGTGGAAGACCTCTACGCGGCCCTGAAGCGCTATTGGGGCTACGACTCATTCCGCCCGTTGCAGGAGCGGATCATCCAGAGCCTGCTGGCGGGCAACGACGCAGCCGTGGTGATGCCCACCGGCGGCGGCAAGTCGCTGTGCTACCAGTTGCCCGCGCTCGCCATGGGGCAGACGGTGGTGGTGATCTCGCCGCTGATCGCGCTTATGCAGGACCAGGTGGCGCAGTTGGGCGACATGGGGATTCCGGCGGCAGTGCTCAATAGCAGCCAGGGAGCCGAGGAACAGCGCGCGATCATGCGGGCGGCCGCGCAGGGCGCGTTCCGCTTGCTATACCTTTCGCCCGAACGGCTGGCCCGGCAGGATACCATCGGCTGGCTCCAGCGGCTGCCGCTGGCGTTCTTCGCCATCGACGAGGCGCACTGCATCTCCGAATGGGGGCACGAGTTCCGCCCCGAATACCGCCAGCTCAGCTCGCTGCGGAAGAACTTTCCCGATAAACCGATCGCGGCATTCACCGCCAGCGCCACCAAACGGGTGCGGCACGACATTCTGGAGCAGCTACAACTTCGCGAGCCCCACAAGTACATCGCCAGTTTCCATCGCGCCAACCTGCGCTACATCCTTCACCAATGCGAAAAGGGTTCGCATCCAAGCCGCCTGCTGACGGCCGTTCGCGCGTATCCGGGCGCGAGCGTGATCGTCTACGCGCCGACCATCGCCAGCGTCGAACAGACTGTCGACTTTCTGGCCGAACGGCAGATCGCCGCCGTCCCATATCACGGCCAGATGGAGACCGCGGACCGCCGCCGGAACCAGGAGCGCTGGATGAACGACGAAGTGCGCGTCCTGGTGGGAACCATCGCGTTCGGTCTGGGGATCAACAAGCCTGCGGTGCGCGCAGTGATCCATACGTCCCTGCCCAAGTCCATCGAGCAGTACTACCAGGAGGCAGGTCGGGCCGGCCGCGACGGGCTGCCCGCCGATTGCCTGCTTCTATGGCAGCCGAAGGACGCGGGCCTGCTGGCGTACTTCATCGACAAGCTGAACGACCGCAACGAAAAAGAGCGCGCCTGGCAGCGGTACCATGCGGTGCGCCGTTTTGCGGAGAGCGGCGTTTGCCGGCATCTGCAGATCTGCACTCACTTCGGGCAGATTCCCAAGTGGCAGCGCTGCGAGATGTGCGATGTTTGCGGCAATGTTCCCGAGTGGCTGAAGGTTCCGGCGGAGGACACGCTGGCTGTGAAGAAGAAGCGCCGGCCCAGTGGGACAGACGATCGCCCTTTGTCGTCTGTCAGCCGGTCAACACAGGCAGGAATGCCCGTGCCACAACAGGACACGCAGGCAGAAATGCCTGTGCCACTGGTGGAATTGTTCAAGGAGTGGCGTCGCCGCACCGCGCAACGCGCAGCCGTGCCGGCCTACATCGTGCTCAGCGATGCCGCCCTGGAGGACCTTTGCCGCAAGCGGCCTTCGAATCTTCGCGAGCTGCTCGGCGTCACCGGCATTGGCGAGCGCAAGGCGGAGTTGTACGGGAGCGAGATCTTTGGGGTATTCGAAGCCTTCCGCAACGGCGCGCGAGCCGCAGTTCGCGAGGTAGCCCAAGTCTCACCCGCGGAAGAGACGTTGCGGTTGCTGGCTGAGGGCAAAAGCCTGGAGGAGGTGGCGCAGATTCGCGGCCGGCAATTCTCGACCGTGGTCAACCTGGTGGCCGACCTGATGGAGAAAGGGAAGCTGGAATACCGCAAGGGATGGGTGGGCGAAGAGCACCATCGCCAAGTGGAGGAAGCGGTCGGCCGCCTGGGATCCCAATGGTTGAAGCCGCTACGCGAAGCGCTGCCCGCGGAGATCACCTACGAACAGATTCGCCTGGTGGTGGCGTTTGTGCGGAGGGGGGAACACCGATCTGACGCGAGGTTCGGTGTGGACGCCTAAAGAGCCAGGGGTACTCTGAGCTTGTGGGCCACAGTGGCGGACGTAGATGCATCCACGTGCCCAAGGTATCGAGCCACGCTGGAGCAATGTATGGTTGCCAGCTTATGCAGGCGCAACACGGATACCGTTTTGAGATGAGTGGACTGGAATTCCGGTTTGCCTGGGTCCAAGACTACGTCTGAAGCGAGAAGCTGAGCTGGCACGATGGTAGAGATGTAGGCACCAGAACCTCCGGGACGGAGCCGAGAGCGCCTGTCAGCAGCAATATCGGCCGGAGCTTCATGCCCGGGAAAGTCCCCGAACGGGAATTGGGCCAGATGGGCCAGATAAATCTCACCGGGGCGCATTCACGGGCTGCCCGTCTTCGAGGGTGTAGATGTCCTGCCGCGAGTCCTCTAACTCACACGTCCAGTCTGTGACAATGCCTTGGGCCCAGGCAACACCTCCCTCGTCTTCATCCGGTAGCAAAACGATCAAACCTACGGGCCCCGCCGGGAGTTCCTCGGGGACTCGGGCGCGCAGCCGATGTTGTTCATCGATATGGCCCGTCAATTCGATGGCCGTCACGGGTACATTGTCACTCGTTGGCTCAGATAAACATCTCTTCGTCCTGCGTCGCGGAATCGACGGAAGACTTGCGAGGTTTGTTCACCAGGGTTGCAACGGCCGCGGAAATTCCCGCGGCGAGGCCGTTCACCTCCCGCACCGGCCGCATCACGGTGCGTTTCACAGCATCGCCCACCTGCTCGACCTGTTCGACGGTACTTTCCACCGAGTTGTCGATTTGCTCCAGCCGGTGGCGCGCGCGGTCACCGGCGTCGTGCAGGAGCGCGCCGATCCGCTCGACCTGTTCGCGGCCGGAGTGGGAAATAGCAACCACTTCACTGGAAACTTCCGCAATGCGCGGGCGAGCCTCCTCAATCAGGCGGTTGGTGGTGGCCAAAACCTTCCCGGCTTGATCGGCAGCCGCCTCCAACTTCTCCATCAGGGGCCCGATCTTGTCAAACACCGGACCAATACTCTCGATCATCGGCCCCAGTTTCTCGAACATCGGGGTAGCATCTTCCATCACGGGCCCAAGTCTTGCCGTGATCACCCCGAGGTTCTCCATCACGGGTTCGGTCCGATTCGCCAGTGGCTCGATCCGGTGTTCCATCTTCCGAACACTTCGAAGCAGCCCAATCATGACGAAGGCCTGCACTACGACCATACTGCAGGCCAGTCCTACCGCCACCGCGATGATGATGCGAAAGACGTCTTCCGGCATACCAGAGAATCCCGCCCGGTTTGATTAGTTTGCCGTTCCCTCGGAGGATGGCGACGGATGGCCTACCGTATCGCGATAAGCCTGTTTGCCCGCCTCCATGGCGTCCGCAATATTGTCCTTCTGACGGCCAATGACTTCCTTGCCCTTATCGACCCATTCCGAAGCGGTCTGCTTGATGTCGGAGCCGCGCTGCTTCAAGTAATCCGTACCTTCTCCGGCCTTGTTCTTGATGATCTCGCGGGTCTCGTGTCCGGCCTTCGGGGCGAACAGCATGCCGAGGCCGACACCCACACCTAGTCCTAGCAAGAAGCTGGAAAGCCCGTTTTTGTCCATGTTTTCTCCTCTTCATTCGACTTTCGAATCAGCAGGAAAGCCGCCATGTCGAACCATTTTCCAGTATACTCCGCATGGGAATCCAAATCATGGAGGAAAGGAAAGTACGGCTTCTCGGGGCGGAAGCATTGTGGGCCTACGCACTCAAGGTTCTTGCCGGCCGCGCCTATTCCACGGGGGAACTGCGGGAGAAACTGCGCCGCCGCGCCGAACGCGCCAGCGACGTGGACGACATCCTCGCCCGTCTGAAGGACCATGGCTACCTGGACGATCGCCGCTTTGCGGAAGGATTCGCCGCCGCACGCCTATCGAACGACAGATTCGGCAGCTCGCGGGTGGTCCAGGATCTCCGCCAGCATCGCGTGGCGCCGAGCCTGGCCGAGCGAACCGTGAAGAAAGTCTATCAGGACGTTAACGAGGAGGCTCTCATCGAAGAGTGGGTCCGCCGCAAATACCGCCTGGCGCAGAGAGAGGGACTGTTTCAGGAGGACAAGGACCTGGCCGCCGCCTATCGCAGGCTTCTACGGGCCGGTTTCCGCACCGGAGAGATTGTGAAGGTTCTCAAACGGTTCGCGAAAAACCCCGACCTGCTGGATAGCTTCGAGCCGCCGGGGGAGGAATCGTAGGGCGTTCCTTGGAACTGGCCTTCCCGCCTGCCACGCCTGCATTCATGCAGGCGTCTGGCAGCCGCAAAGGCCGCCCCACGTAGTTGCTTGACTTGTGAAATGAATTCCACCCCAGGACACTAGGCCGCGTCTTCAAAAATGGCCGAAACCGGAATGCTTCCACCGAGCGGATCCGGAAGCGGGACGGGCATGGAACAGTCGTAGGTGACGTTCTTTCGATCAGTCCCGGTGACGCGCACGAGGCGACGCTTCGGATCGACGGTCCAGAATGCGATACAGCCATTGGACAGGCAAGTTTCCTGGCGCTCCAGGATCTCGGCCTTGGTCTTGCTCGGCGACAGAACCTCTATCACCAGGTCGGGCGCGCCAAAAAAGTAATCGGCGTCCTTCTCCCACCTTTCCTTCGTAACAAAAGCAACATCGGCCTGCCATGCTTCATACTCCGCAGCGGGGCGGAACGGAAATTCAATTGTCAGGAAGCCCTTGCCACGGGTCCGCGGCTTCAGCAGGTCCGACAAAGCCTCTTGGATTATTGCGTGCCCTTGCTTTCGTGACGGCATGAAGACAACCTGACCGTGATGCACTTCATAGTAGCCCCCCGGCGGATCGGGAAGATTCGCGAACTCTTCAAACGCAATCAAACCGGTCTGAATCGTGCCCATGCAATTCCACCCATCCTGATTCTACTACCAAGCCCCATGGCGGTTGGACCGGAGGCGGGGAAACAACGCCTCGGCTAATTCTCACCACGGCCGCGAGATCTTTTGGCGCGCTTCAGAAGGAAATCGATGCGGCTCTCGACGTCCGGGTTGCGGTTCTGCTCAAAATGCAGCTCCGGGACATGACGAAGGCTCAAGCGGCTGGCCAGCTCGTGCCGCAGGTAGTGGCGCGCATGTTCCAGGGCGCCCAGCGACTGCTTCTGCTCGCCCGCATCGCCCCGGACCGCCACCCGGACGGTGGCGTGCCGCCCGTCTGGACTCACGTGCACCTCGGTCACCTCCACGGCCAGGAGACGAGGGTCGGCTGTTTCGAAGCCGATGATCTCGATGAGCTCCTCCCGGACCGCTTCAGAGACCCGCAATGTGCGCCGTTCATCCATAAAGCAGGGGCCGGGGGCCGGGGGACAGGGGGCGGGGAAAAACGGTCCCTGGCGCGGCCGACCGGACCCAAACCGGGTTGGCAGGCGAAAGCGCCTGCCCCACAATGGTCATGCCAGCCACTCTACGGTCGCTTCCACCAGTTCCGAGCCGAGCAATGCCGCGGCTTCGTCCTCCACCGACTGCAACACCTTTGCGGCGTGCACGTGGTCGGACGACACCGTCACTACGGCCACGGCGGCCCTCTGCCAGAGATCCTGGTGATCGATCTCCGCCACGGCCACGTTGAATTTGTTTCGCAAGCGGTCCTGCAGGCTCTTCACCACGTGACGCTTGTCTTTCAGCGAGTGCGAGTTTTCGAGCCGCAACTCCAGGGTCAGGACGCCGATGGATGCCATGTCGTCAGACGAAAACTTCGGTGGCCACCCGCTCGCTGGCGAACGCCTCGATGATGTCATTCTGCTTGACATCGGCGTAGTTCTCCAGCCCAATGCCGCACTCCATGCCGATCTTCACCTCGCTGACGTCGTCTTTGAACCGCCGCAGCGAACTGACCTTGCCGGTGTACACCACCACGTTGTCGCGCAGCAGGCGAACCTCGGACGAACGCGTGATCACGCCGTCCAACACCTGGCAGCCGGCCACATTCCCGACCTTGGGGATGCGGAACGTTTCGCGCACCTCGGCCTTGCCTTTGTAGACTTCCTTGAATACCGGCGCGAGTAGCCCGCTCATGGCCGCCTTGATCTCGTCCGTCAGGTTGTAGATGATGGTGTGCAGGCGGATATCCACCTTCTCCTGCTCTGCCAGCGCCGCTGCATTGCGTTCGGGCCGCACGTTGAAGCCCACGATGATCGCGTTCGAGGCCGACGCCAGCAGCACGTCGGACTCGTTGATGGCGCCCACGCCGGAGTGAATCACGCGGACCTTCACCTTTTCGTTGGAGAGCTTCTGCAAGGTCTCGCTCAGCACTTCGGCCGAACCACCCACATCCGTCTTGATGATGATGGGCAGCTCCTTGACCTCGCCCGCCTGCATCTGCTTGTGCAGTTGCTCCAGGGTCAGGCGGCTGGATTTCGCCAAGGCGGCTTCGCGGGCCTTCTGGTCGCGGAAATTGACGATCTGCTTGGCCTTGGCAGTGTCGGTCACCACCTGGAAATCGTCGCCCGCCTCGGGCAGCGATTCCAGGCCCAACACCTCCACGGGCATGGAAGGCTCGGCTTTGCGAACCTGTGCGCCGCGGTCGTTCTGCATGGCGCGCACCTTGCCGAACACCGCGCCGCAGATGAAGAAATCGCCCACGTGCAGCGTGCCGTTGCGCACCAGAACGGTGGCCACGGGGCCGCGCCCGCGGTCCAACTGCGCTTCGATCACGGTGCCCATGGCGGGCCGATTGGGGTTGGCCTTCAGATCCTGCATGTCGGCCACCAGCAGAATCATTTCGAGCAACAGGTCCAGGTTCTGATGGGTCCTCGCCGAAACCGGCACCATCACGGTGTCGCCGCCCCAGTCTTCGGGGAGCAGGCCGCGGTCGGAGAGCTGCTGCTTGATGCGCTCCGGCTGGGCATCGGGCTTATCGATTTTGTTGATCGCGACGATGATGGGCACCTTGGCGGCACGCGCGTGGTCGATGGCCTCGAGCGTCTGGGGCATGACGCCGTCTTCGGCCGCCACCACCAGCACCACGATATCGGTGACCTTGGCGCCGCGCGCCCGCATACGGGTGAAGGCTTCGTGGCCGGGGGTGTCGATGAATACGATCTTGCGGCCCTTCATCTCCACGTGATAAGCGCCGATGTGCTGCGTAATGCCGCCCGCCTCGCGCCCCGCCACGTTGGCTACGCGGATGGCGTCGAGCAGGGAGGTCTTACCATGGTCCACATGGCCCATGATGGTGACCACGGGGCCGCGCTTCACCAGATCCTTGGTATCCTCGGCTTCTTCCACCGCCTGCATGGCCTCTACTTCGTAGGTGACGGTGGCGGTGGAGGCGCCGAACTCGCGCGAGACTTCGTTGGCCAGCTTGGAATCGAGGGTCTGGTTGATAGTGGCGAAGATCCCGCGGTCCAGCAGTTTCTTGATCACCAGGTTGGCCTTCACGTCCAGCTTTTCCGAAAGCTCCTTGACCGTGATGCCTTCCGAGATGGTGATTTCGCGATTGATGGCCGGCGGCCCGGATTCCACATGGCGCCGCGTGGGCCGTAGGACCTTCTCTTCTTCCACACGCTCGCGCGGTTGCGGGCGGGTGGTGCGCTTGTCACCGGGGCGCCCGCGAGGCGCTTCCACGGGGGGCGGCGCGAGACCGGGTTCCATCCTGCCGCGGGATGTGGGATGCTGCGGCCGCGGGCCTCCGACGGCCGGACGTCCGGCGCTGGGAAGTCCTGGACGCACGCCCTGTTTGGCTACCAGTGCCTGGCCCGGGCGAATGGGTCCGCGGTAGATCGGCTGCCCGGGAACCGGCGCGGTGGCAGCCGGCTTGCTTCGTCACCCGCCCGGATGCGGTATTGGTCGGCAACTGCCTTGGGGATCGTAAGCTGGAGCTTGCTGGTGACCTTGGCCATGATCCTTACTATAACAAGGATTCCATCCTTGTCAAATACCCGCTGCGAACTGATCGTGTCCCAGTGCGGGGGTCCCTACGCGGCGGGTGCGACCTTGCTGTGCTCCCCGCGGCGCGCGTGCAGGCGCAGGACGCGCTCGGCGATGTGTTCGGCCGAGAGCCCGAACTCGCGCATCAGATCCCAGGGCTTTCCCGAAAGGCCGAAGCGGTCGGCGACTCCCAGCATATCAAAGAGCAGCGGACGTTCCGGGTTCCGCCGTTGCTGGAGAACGGCGCCGGCGATGATATTTCCAAAGCCTCCGACCTGGTGCTCTTCGGCGGTCACCATCAGTCCGCTCTCATCCGCGGCGCGCGCCAAGGCAGCCGTGTCGAGCGGCTTCACGGTGTGCACGTTGACAACGCGCGTTTCCAGGCCGTGCTCCTCCTTGAGCAGCCACGCGGCGCGCATAGCTTCCGGCACCATGGGGCCGCACGCCACGATGGAAACGTCCTCACCTTCGCCGGGGTAGTCGCTGGCCAGCCGAGTCTCGAAAGCATCGATGAAGCGTGGCTGCTCGCCTCGATAGCGGATGATGTTCGCCACGCCAAACTTGAATGGAGTCGCTTTCGTCGTCACCACGGGCGTCGCCTCGCGCGCAAAGCGGATGTACGTGGGCCCGACGAGCTCCAGCAGGCCAAACAGCGTGGCGCGCTCGGTCTCCACCGAATCGCAGGGCACGAGAAGGTGCATGTTGGGGAGGATGTTCATCAACGAGATCTCTTCCAAGGCCTGGTGGGTCGCTCCGTCCGCCCCGACGGAGATGCCGCCGTGCGCGCCGGCGATTTTGACGTTCATATTCGAATAGCAGATCGTGGTGCGAATCTGGTCCCAGCA
>JAIQFL010000101.1 GCA_020073365.1 Terriglobia bacterium
GGGGGATTCCTAGCGCGCAACGCCTGATGGGAGTGGTTCCGCAGGCGGGGCACATGGTACACATGCCCGGGCATATCTGGCTGGCGGTAGGCGATTACGAGATGGCGGCCGCGGTGAATGAACGCGCCGCTGAGGTGGACCGGCAGTATTTCGCGGCGACCAACGTGACCGCGGGGTCGTACGGGATGTACTACGCGCACAACCTGCATTTCATTGCCTACGCGCGCTGGATGCAGGGCCGCGGCGTGGATGGGATCCGTGCCGCGGACGCTCTGGCGGCGGTTCTGCAGCCGATGGCGGAGTCCATGCCGGAAATGGTGGATGGCTTCATGGCGATACCGGTCTTGGGGCGCGTGCGTCTTGGGGATTGGCCCAGGATTCTGCAGCTCCGCCCGCCCAGCGAACGCATGCCCCTAAGTACCGCTACCTTCCGCTATGCACGCGCCCTGGCCCTGGCGGGAAGCGGGGACCGTGCCGGGGCGCTGAGAGAGCAGGCAGCTTTCGAGACGACGCGGGCCAAGGCGCCGGCGGATGCCATGTGGGGAAACAACAAAACAGCCCCGGTGCTGGCGCTGGCGGCTGAAGTCCTGGCGGCGCGCGTGGCGGCGTCGCTGACGGAAGCGTTGCCCCACTGGGAGCACGCCGTAGCGATGCAGGATGCGCTCACCTATGATGAGCCGCCCGCCTGGTATTATCCGGTGCGGGAATCCTGGGGCGCCGCGCTGCTGCGCGCTGGGAAGAGCACGGAGGCCGAAGCGGTATTCCGGGACGGATTGAAACGGTCGCCCCGGAACGGACGGATCCTCTTCGGATTGATGGAGACCTTGCGGGCACAGGACAAGACCGAGGCGGCCGAGTGGGTGCAGAAGGAATTTGAGGCGAGTTGGGCCAAGGCGGATGTGAAGTTGAAGATCGAGGACATGTGAGGTGGATCAGCCGATCAGCCCAGTGGGACAGACGATCGTTTTTCGTCGTCTGTCTTTTCCGGCTCAGCCAATCATGGCCGCAGCCGCCTCTTTAAAGTGCCGAAGCGGCTGCACGGCGTTTATCGTAACCTTCTCTCTAGCCGGCGCGGCGGAAGCGCGCGCTCTTTAGCGCGTCAGGTTGTAAATCAGGCCGAGTTTAGCCGCGCCACCGGCACCTGAGCGTTTGGCGGCGTTGCCCTCCACACGGTAGACTCGTGGTACTGGAGGGCAACATGTCCATTCGACCCATCAAACGGCTCGTCAAAGCCAAGCCGACCCTCGAAGGGGCCGGCGTGCACCTGCGCCGCGCGTTCGGCTTCGGCAACACGTCCGACTTCGATCCGTTCCTGCTCCTCGACGATTTCCGCAATGACGTCCCGGAGGACTACCTGGCGGGCTTCCCCTGGCACCCGCACCGCGGCATCGAGACCATCACCTACGTCCTCGCTGGAACCGTGGAACACGGCGATAGCATGGGGAACCGCGGTGCCATCGCCGCCGGCGACGTCCAGTGGATGACCGCGGGGAGCGGCATCATCCACCAGGAAATGCCCAAAGGCGACCAGGCCGGCCGGATGCATGGCTTCCAACTGTGGGCCAATCTTCCCTCCTCGCTCAAAATGACGGCGCCGCGTTACCAGGAGGTGAAAGCGGCCGACATCCCCGAGATCACCGACGACGACGGCACGCATGTTCGCGTGGTCAGCGGAAACTTCTGGGGGAAGGCCGGTCCCGTGGACGGCATCGCCGCAGACCCGATGTACCTCGATGTGTCGGTGGCGCCAGGCCGGAGAAAGTCCCTCCCTGTGGAGACCACGCGCCACGCCTTCGCGTATGTGTTCGCAGGGAGCGGGAAGTTCTGCAACGCGTCCGGTCCCCTGGCGGTGCCCACCGAAGCGGTCGGATGGGCAGACACCACCCCTCCTACGGCGGCCGACAACCGCTCGCTGGTGCTGTTTGACCGCGGCGACGAAGTCACGGTACAGGCTGGGGACGACGGGATCCGCTTCCTTCTGGTCTCGGGAAAACCCCTGGAGGAGCCCGTGGCGTGGTACGGCCCGATCGTGATGAACACGCAGGAGCAGCTCCGGCAGGCGTTCCAGGAGCTTGAGAAGGGGACGTTCCTGAGGACCGAGGCGCGGGGCACATAGATCGAGGCCTCCGCCGCCAGCGCGTCTCCGCCAGGGCCTAACGTGGTCGGTTCAGCTTCCAAAGCGCGGGGCTTTATTTCACCCGGATGATATTGATTCCCGTAATATTATCCGGGTAAAATAGAGGCATGGAAGAAGAACCAACCTATACCGCCTTTGTTGGCGAGACGCTGCTCACCTCGGGCCCACTCCAGGCGCTGCTTCCTCGGGTGAAAGCGGATTACGACCAAGGGGAGACGGCTGCCCTGCTGATATTCGAGGATCAGAGTGGCCGTCAAGTGGACTTCGACCTTCGGGGAACGCTGGGGGAGGTCCTGACCCGTGCGCTCCCGGCGACGCCGCGGATCGGACCGGGCCGTCCGAAGCTCGGCGTAATATCACGCGAGGTCTCGCTGCTTCCCCGGCACTGGGAATGGCTCGAACGCCAGCCTAACGGCGCCTCGGCCGCGTTGCGCAGGCTGGTCGAGGAAGCCAGAAAACGCGAGCCCGGCAAGCAGCGCCGGCTCCGGGCGGTGGACGCAGCCAGCCGGTTTATGTCGGCCATGGCGGGCAACCTTCCCTACTACGAAGAGGCAACCCGCGCGCTCTACACCGCCAACCGCCCGCGTCTTGAGGAGCTGATCCTCGACTGGCCCCCTGACATTCGGATGCACGTTCAGCGTCTGGTGGAGGTCGCCTTCCAACAAGAGGCCGGCCCAGCGCTCTGAGTGCCTCACAAGCCTCATAGAGACAATGGCCGAGTTCCGCGCGAGTTGGCCGTGCAACGCGAATGTGTTGCCAAAACTTGCTGGGTGGCGAGATTATGAGCCGAGACTTCGGCAATGCGCTCCCCTTGCACCAGGACCTCACCCGGCGCGAGCATCCTGCCGGTCTCCACGTCCGGCAGGCGGGCGTCAAGCCCCTTATGGCCTGTGACTACCACAATGGAGACCCGTGGCGGACGGGCCGAGGAGCGTAATAATCGGGGTCCGCGAATTTCTCCTGAAAAATCCGCTCCCAACGCGCGTTTTCCCGGCAACGAGGGCAAGCGGCGCACTTGCACCGCGAGAGCTTCACGCCGCGGTGCCGTTTCGGGGAATTTGATCCGGTCGGATTTGCCGGCTCGGGTCGCATTGCACTGTCCGGCGCCGAAAGGAGCTCAGCGATTGTTTTCGGATCCGACAATTCCACCGGCGACTCTCTCCTGATTAGTGTGGCAAACAAGAAGATTCACCAATTGCTTTCGAGTCCAGTTTGCGTCCATCAGGGAAATCTTACAAGTGGTTTGAGACAGTGACAGCCGGGAAAGATGCGGGTATTTTGGTACTTCCCACCGTTATGGTACAACGCCAAAAATCACAAGAAAACCGATATGAAATCCCCCAACATAGCCTCGACGGCAACCCGCCAGAACCGGCGCTGTTTAGCGCGTGGCGGTTGCGGTGCGGAGGCCGAATCGGGAACAAAACTCGGCCGTACCGGGCCTGCCATCGGACAGCCAGCACTCCACCTCGATGCGGTCTCCCTTTTCCGATACCCAGTGGCCGTTCTCCAGACGTAACTCCATTGTTTCATTCACTCTTCTGACCACAATCCGCATGCGCTCAAGCCCTGCGGCCAGTAGGATTCCATCGACTAGTCGGCCGCTCGGGTAGCGGAGTATCATCTGCATTTGGCGCACCTCCCCGGTTGTCTCCGGATGGCTTGATTCTGTACCCTGGTGGTACCAACAACAAGCTAACTTAGGTTATGAATCGCCGTGCTATTACCTGGAGTGTACGGTTCCGTCCCAAAATGTGTTCTCCCCAGGTAACATCTCCGTCCGTGGGGCAGGATTTCATCCTTGCAGCCGGCTTATGGCTGGCTTCCGCCCCGCGGCCGGCTCCGATCGAAGCCACGACCGTCAGTGTCAGAACGTGGGAGAGAATTATGGCCGCCGATAAACACGGATCAACACGCTCAGGATACGAGACCGTATTTATGAAAACCGTGCACCTAAGCCCCAGCCGGCTGCTTGAAGAAGAACGTGTATTGATCGAATGCCTGGTCATTGGCGTCTACCATCTGCTGATGGCTGACTGAGACCATCTCCCATCCCTCCTGGCCTAAAGAGTCCAGCGTGCTCTGAATGGTGTCAAGGTCTTGATCGGACCTGAATATCGTGTAAACCCATTTCATACGCCATCATCATGGCAGACCGGGCCCGATGGGAGCAAGGCGGGAGGGCGAGCGCATCCGCATCCCCTCGCATCGCATTGGTCCAGGCTGTGTCCCGGCCCCTGCCGCCCCCACAGTTAACCTTCGTTCTCATCGCATCACCGTCGGAATACTGCTAGATTCAGGCCACTTATTTATGAGTTCGCTCCCCTGAAGAGAAACATGCGCACCCTGGTTGTTCTTCGGTCTCGGCATCTTCCTGATTCGCTGGCACCATCTGGTTATCGATGATCTGCTGGACGTGGAAAGGTGGTCGCTGATCCTGTTTCCGCACAGCCTGGCCAGCCAGTACCGCTTCATGGGCATCGCGATCCTCGCGCTCCTTCCCGCCTCCGGCCTCTGCTTCATCACGGGATGGGGACTGAGGCGCAGAGCCGCGTGGGCTCGCTGGACCGGCCTGTTTCCCTGCGTGTACCTCCTCGTTGGGTATCCCTGGCTGACCATCTTCGGCGCCCTGGGGCTGTACCTGCTCTGGAAGCAGCCTGTCGACAGCGGGACCCGCCCAATCGATTTTTGGAATCCACAAAGGCATCCATATGGTTCGCCATCGTCGCCATTCCCGGCTGGGCCGTGGCGAGGCACGGCATCATAGTATTTGAATCATATTCGCGCCGGATCGGCTTGCCGAAGCTGGACACGGACCACACCGCGATACTGGTCTTGTTCCTGCTCATCTGGATCCACATCCGGCTGCCACGATCGGGCGCTCGTCCTGGTCACCGACTGCGTTCGATTGTTGGAGCTTCGCGGGGCCATGGGTCTGGCCACGCAATTCCGGCTGTGTCTGGCCGATATCCTTCGTGCGGAAGGCCGTCCCGCCGAGGCTGCGTGTGTAGTCCCTGATTTGGAACGAGTGAGTCGCGATCTCCGAAAAGACTATGTCCGGCAGCGCGGAACGATTCGGCAGAAAGCTGGGCGATGGGCGGAAGCTCTGGAGGACGCTTCGGAAGCGCTGCGCCTCACCCTCGAAGATACGCCCGGCGATGAGTTGTCGATCGCCCTCGCCCAGAGTGCCCTGGCGGAAGCATATCTGGATGCCGGGCGCCTGCCGGAGGCCGAGGCGACGGCCCACCAGGCTTATCAGGCCCTGACCGCCATAGGCCATCCCGAGCGGGCTGCCACTTGCATCACCCTGGCCCTCATCGGCTGCCAAACCAAGCAATCCGTTGGCGCTTACTTCGAGGAAGCGCTGCGGGTTTGGGCAGAAGCGCCACGCCGCCAAGGCGCGATTCCTCGAATCCACCGCTGAGCGCCTCGAAAAAGCCGGTCTCCCGGATGAGGCGGCCCGCTGCCGCGCTGCCGCCGAGTCCCACTGGCGAGGACTGGGCCAGTGTGACCGCGCCCGCACCCGGAGCGCTGTCGCCGCGCGCCTTGAGAAGCGCGAATTGACCCGGAGTGAGCACTCCATGCCGGTCACTTAACCGAATCGGAGCAGAGCGGATCGGATGTGGACGCCGATGCACCCGGCAACGCACGAACTGCCGCGAACGCGAGGGCTACAAATGGTCGCCGACGGCTGCATCGTGGGACACGTCCGCTTTTACCGATGCCTCCCGCCACCCCAGGGCGGGACCAGTTTGCTTTCTCCAGCCTATATCGGATTCCCGTTGGCGTCGAGGAACTTCACCTCTCCCAATCCGAGTTGGCGGATCGGCGCCTCGATCTTGGCGCGATCTCCGACCACCACCCACACCAGATTGTCGGGGCGGATCGTCGATTTCGCGGCATCGGTCACCGCCGGCACATCCAGTGACCGGACTTTCCGCGCAAAGGTCTCGTAGTAATCGTCCGGCAACCCGAACTGCACCTGTTCCAGAATCGAATCTCCCACGGCGTCGACCGTTTCGCGCGACCCGGGAAGGCTCAGCGTCATAGTGTTCTGCGCCCGCTTTAGTTCCCCGGCTGTCGGCGGGCGGTCGTTGGCGATGCCATGGAACTCCTTGTTCAACTCGGCTAGAGACTCTTTCGTCTTGTCCGACTGCACCGGAGCGTATGCCAGGAAGGGCTGCTGTCCGCGCGCGCCGAACAAGACAGTTACCGCCCCGTACGACCAGTGTTTATCCTCGCGAAGGTTCATGTTGATGCGCGCGCTGAAATCGGACCCGAAAATCGAGTTCAGGGTTTCGAGAGCGATCTCGTCCGGGCTGTTGCGCGGTGGCGCTACCTGGCCAACCAGGATGTCCGACTGAAGCGCGCCGGGCCGATCCATGATGTACACCACGGGCTTGGCCGGAAATTGCACGCGGCTGATGTTCTTCCCCGGAACCTCCCGTCTTGCCCAGCCGGCAAAAAGCTTTTCGAGTTTCGGCGTAATCTCCGCCATGGTTGTGTCCCCCACCACGACGAGCGTGCCGTTATTGGGACGGAACCAGGTCTGGTGAAACTTCACCAGGTCCTCGCGGGTGAGCTTGGCTACCGACTCCTCCGTTCCGGAGCCGGTCAGGGAATTCCCGTAAGAGTGTCCCTTTCCGTATAGCAATGCCGGCAACACGCGGAGGGCCATCTGGATGCCAGTGACCTTCTCGCGCTGAATGGCGGCGATCTGCAGCTTCTGTTGCCGCGCGAAGTCCTCCTGCGGGAAAGAGGGGTTAAGAATCACATCGGCATACAGCGCCAGGGAGGGATCCAGTTTGGCCTTGAGAGCGGAGAGCCGGACCGTCGACTCGTCGAGATTCGAGAACGCGCTTAACTGCGCGCCGAGCGTTCCCTGCTCGTCGCTGATCTCGAGAGCCGTACGGCTCTTGGTGCCGCCTGTCAGCAGAGCCGCGGTGGCCTGGCCGGTTCCGGGCAAAACGGATTGGTCCGCGGCATAACCCGCATCGAACGCCAGCCAGAAATTCACGATCGGAGTTTCATGCCGTTCCGCCAGCACCACCTTCATCCCGTTGGCGAGCGTGGAATGCTGTAGCTTCGGCAGCCGCAATTCCGGAAACGCGCCCAATTCGGGCGTCTTCGAGCGATCCGCCCCGGTCTTGGCGGTCTCGTATTTCGGGTACGGATGGACTTCGAGAACATAGACTCCGTCCGACAGCCAGCGTCTTCCGGTGGACCGAAGGTCTTCCGGAGTTGCGCTTTCGATACGCTTGAGACTGTCCTTATAAGCGTCGGGGCTGCCCCGGTAGATCTGGTTGCTGGCTAGCAAATCCGATTTTCCTCCGAACCCACCGACCCGCTCGATGCCGCGCAAGAACCCGGCCAGTCTCTGATTCTTCACGCGTTCCAGTTCCTGAGCAGTCGGTCCACCCTCCAGTAGACGCGCCAGTTCCTCGTCGATCGCCTTCTCCACCTTGGTCAGATCGTCGCCCGGACGGGCCGTTGACTGAATCTGGAATTGGCCTCCAATCTCCTGGGCCGAATTGAAAGCGCTGACGCCGGTAGCGATCTGGTCGTCGTAGACCAGTCGCTTATAAAGCCGGGAGCTCTTGCCCTGCGTGAGCACCCCGGCGAGCAGGTTCAGGTAATCGGCGTCCGGCGAGCCGTTTTGCGGAACGTTCCAGACCTTGTAGATTCGCGCTTGTGGAACGCGATCCTGAGCTGCCTGGCGGTGAACGCCGGTCATCTTCGCAATCCAGACACGGTTAGCGGCGATGGGCGGACCGGCGGGAATATCGCCGAAGTACTTCTCTACCTTTTGTCGTGCTGTGTCCGCGTCAATGTCGCCGGCAACGGAGAGAACCGCGTTGGACGGTCCGTAATAGGTCCTGAACCACTCCTGGACGTCGCTCATCGAAGCTGCACTCAGGTCATCCATGGATCCGATCACGGTCCACGAGTACGGATGGCCCGCCGGGTACGTAGCCTTGGTGATCAACTCATAAGCCAGGCCATAGGGCTGGTTTTCACCCTGGCGCTTCTCGTTCTGAACAACGCCTCTCTGAAGATCGAGTGTCTTCTGGTCGATCGCCCCCAGCAGATGTCCCATGCGATCCGACTCCAGCCAGAGCGTGTAGTCCAGAGCCGAAACAGGCACATTCTCAAAGTAGTTCGTTCGATCGGAATTGGTGGTGCCGTTCAGGTCGGTCGCTCCGATAGGCTCCAGGGCCTCGATGTACCGCTGCTGGTGGTGTTCGCTCCCGCCGAACATCAGATGCTCGAATAGATGTGCAAACCCGGTCTTCCCGGGCCGCTCGTTCTTCGATCCGACGTGGTACCAGATGTTGACAGCGACAATGGGTGCCTTGTGGTCTTCGTGTACGATCAAGGTCAGCCCATTCTTCAGGACAAATTTCCGGTAGGCAACATCCACGGTGCCCACCTGTGCGTACATCGCCGAAGAGGCGACGAAGAATAACGCGGCAACAAGCTTCGTGCGCATGCGATCTTCACCTCAGCTCCGAGTATAGGGTCGGGAAAACTGAGGGTCAAGGACGTCGAACTCGCGCTGGCCGCAAGGCTGATCCGCGCGGGCCTGCCGTTGTACCTGACCGAAATGGCGCCCTGCTTCCGGCCATCGCCGCAATGGCCGCGGGCACGCCCAGCGGATTCCCGCAGCAAACCCGGAGGCCCGTGTCGCCCGTGTCGGAAAACCTGAACGCGCGGTGAGTTTGGCATGAGATAATTCGATCAGGTCTGTCGTGGAAGTCTTCGTCAATACATTCTTCGAGAAGCGCGTGCAGCAGCTCTTTGAACTGGCAGACCGCGTGGAGAAGGCCTTTTCCTCCGCGGGACTCGACTACCGTGTAGTCGGGGGATTGGCGGCATATCTTTATGTGGAGGAGGCGGAGCCGGATGCCGGACGCCTGACCAAAGACATCGACATCGCGGTCCGCCGTGAGGATCTGCCCAAGATCGCGGAGGCGGTCGAGCCCTACGGACTGCAATACCGCCACGTGGCCGGCATCGATATGCTCGTACAGGCCGGTGCGCCATCGGCCCGCAGAGCGGTGCACCTGATCTTCACGGGCGAGAAGGTGCGGCCGGAATACCTGGAGGCCACTCCGGAACTGGGGGTGTGTCGAACCATTCGCGAGGTTCGGGTCATCCCGCTGGCCGATTTGGTCCGCATGAAGCTGACCAGCTTTCGGGCCAAAGACGAAGCCCACGTGAAGGACCTCGATGAAGCCGGACTCATCACGCCGGAGATGGAAGCCGGGCTCTCTCCGGTCCTGCGTGAACGCTTGGCTCAGGCTCGCGATCGGTAGAGGGCTTACCAGAGAAACCGGCGATGTCCCGTTGACCGGCTAACGCCGGCTGACAGACGACGAAAGGCGATCGTCTGCCCCACCGCTCAGCCTCCGAATCAACGCCACCCCTTCCCGGATGTCCCGCAGCCGCTCCGCCTGGTCTTCGGCCTCCCGTTCCACATTCAACGGGCCGCGAAAACCGGACGCCGCGACCGCTCCCACGAACCGCTCCACCCCCACAGACCCCTGGCCCAGCGGCCGCTCCACGCCCAGGGCATCGGGCGCGGCTTTGTCAGGCCAACCCGGCGGCCAATCGCCATCCTTGGCGTGCACCGAGATCACCCACGGAGCCAGTGTTCGCCATGCTTCGATGGGATCGCCGGTGCCATACAGGATCATGTTCGCCGGGTCGAAGTTGATTCGTAGATTCGGCCGGCCCACGTCCCGGATGAACCGCAGCAGCACGGCCGCCGGCTCCTGCCCCGTTTCCAGCGCAAACACCTGCTGGTGCCGGGCGGCGTGATCGCACACCCTGCGCACCATCTCCCGTACAGCCACGTAATCGGCATCGGTGGAGTCCTCCGGCACGAAGCCAATGTGGCACGCGACGCTCCACACTCCCAGCCGAGAGGCAAAATCGCTCACCTCATATGTCCGCCGCTCGCGCTCATCGCGCGTGGCTGGCGGAATGAACCCCACGGTGCGCTCCACGGCGGGCTTGTCGGCGTAGCTCTCGCCATCGTAGGCCGCGAAGACCGTAACCAGCGCGAACGCTTCACGGTCCAGATCCGACTTCCAGGCTTCGCCGGCGGCGGTCAGATCCAGGCCGCCTGGAATTCCCAATTGCCCGCAGCGCACCCCCAGCGCTTTGATTTCGGCCAGCGTATCGCGTCCCGCCCAAAACATCACCCCCGGTTCGAGCGGTTCTAAATCCGGCATACTATCTTCCTCCCGCTGCGGTTGCGCGCCTCCAGCAACAGCAGCATCAGTTTTACTGCATCCGCCGATTCGCGTGGCGGGCACAACTCGGGCGGCCGCCCGCTGCGGCAACATTCGATGAAATACTCGATCTCGGAGGCATACCCGTCGCGCTCGCCTCCGTCGAGCGGCTTCTCGGACCCGTCCGGACTGTAGAGCGTCGGTGCTCGCCCGTTCGAGCTGTAGTCGATGGTCCCGTCCTCCAGCGTCACCGTGTATTCCATCGAAAACGGATACGCCCCCGGATGGTGCCAGCCGCCGGTGATGGACACCACCCCTCCGTCCGCATAGAAGAGCTGGGCATCGATGCAGTCGATCCCCGCAGCCGGTTCGCTATATCCCGTGGCGCACACGGCTTCGGGCATTCCGAAAAGGTGCAGGCACATATCCGCATCGTGGATGAGCAGGTCGAAAACCCCCCCGCCGCTGCGGGCCGAATCCTGCAGCCAGCCGCTCCAGCCCGGCGCCGCGCAACGCCGCCGGAACATCCCGAACCGCACGGGCCCCAGTTGCTGGCGCCCGACCGCCTGCTGTAAAGCGATGTAGGCCGGCATGAAGCGTAGAACATGGGCCGTCATGAGAATCCGCCGGGACCGGCTAGCTGCGCCCAACATGTGGTCCACGGCGAAACCATCGAGGGCCATGGGCTTCTCCACCAGCACATGTTTGCCCGCCCGCAACGCTTCCACCGCCACCGCTTCGTGCAGATCGGTTGGGAGACAGATATCGATGGCCTCCACCTCCGGGTCGGCCAACACGGCCTCGAGATTCCGGTGTTGGGTGACGCCCGAGAGGTCCACCTTCTCGCCGCCGCCGCCCAGGTTGCCGTGGACCGAGGTGAGGTCTCCCCCCAGCTTCTTCTCGTCCTGGCTATAGACCGCCACCAGCTCGGCGTCGCGGACACCGCGCATAGCCTTCAAATGCGTACTGCCCATGAAGCCCAGACCAAGCACCGCCAGTCTCACCGCACCACCTCCAGATCGGTCCCGTAAATCGTTTCGCCGTCGAACCGCCCGCGGACTTCCTGCAAGATCTCGTCGGGCGTCTCTCCCATGAGTAGTTGATGATACAGCACCAGCTTGCGGGGCCGTACCTGGGCCCCCACGCGCCCCACGCCCGGTCCCGACGTGTGGAAGGCCGCATGATACCGCTGCCAGTCCGCCGTGCGCCGCGTCAACCCCTTCTCGGAATACACCTCGTGGATGAGGATGTCACAGCCCTTCGCCGCCCGGATGAGGCCCTCACTGTAAGTGGTGTCGCCCGAGATGACGATCGCCTTGTCCGGAGCTTCGAAACGGTAGCCGTAGGCGTGCTTCCATGTGCCGTGGTTCACCGCGAAGGCCACCACCCGCATGGCCCCATCGCGATAGATCTCGCCGGGCTTCACGTCGTGCGCCTTCACCACATAGGCACGCGGCACGGAAGGTTCCAGACCGTGCAGCCGGATATCCATGTCCTGCCTCCACGCTTTCAGGACATGCGCCGTCATGGCGCGCAGGCCGGGCGGGCCGTAGGCCTCGAACGGTTCCAGCCGCCCCGTCACCGCGGGGGTAAAGATCAGGTCCGGGTATCCCACGGTGTGGTCCGAGTGCAGGTGGGTGACGAAGACGCGGGTCAACTGCTCCATCTTCAGCCCTGCCTGTGCCGCGCGGAGCACCACACCCGGTCCGCAATCCACCAGGTACACGCGATCTCCCGATACTATGGCCACCGCCGGTCCCATCCGCTGCGGATCGGGATTGGGATTGCCCGTGCCCAGCAGAATCACGTGCGTATCCGGCCCTGCGGGCTGCGCCGCAGGCTGGGGCGAGCTTGGCGCGATCCTCACCGGCGCCGCCGCCCCTGACGCACCTCCAGACACAACCCCCGAAACAGCCCTCGCCCCAACCACCGACGCAACTCCAGGCACAGCCCCTGATATAGCCCCCGGCGCTGCGGCCTGCGCCCAGCCCGGCGCGAATGCTGCCGCGCACATCAGGAAAAGGGTCGTTCGCATCCGGTCGTCTGCCTCATGGCACAATAATCGCATGTCCAAACTGATGCGCAACGGCGTCTTGGCCTGTGCGGTACTATTCGCAGGCGGCGCGCGGGCAGCCGACAACCAATTGACCGCGACGGAAAAGTCCTCCGGGTGGCGCCTCCTGTTCAATGGCAAGACGTTTGCCGGATGGGAAGACCCCACCCGGAAATCGCCTCCTGGTGATTCGTTCACCATTGAAGATGGGTGTCTGAAATCCACGTCGCATCCGCGCATCGTCGAGGACCTCTTTACGAAAAACAGCTACGCGGATTTCGAGCTGCAATTCGATTGGAAGATCTCACCGGGAGGCAACAGCGGCGTGAAGTATCGGATTCAGGACCGCGTATTTCTGCTCGACGAGAAACTGCCCAGGTTCGAAGACCAGGTGAACGCCGCCATGAAGACCCCCCGTACCGATCGGCCGGGCAAGGGCCAGGAGTATGTGATTGGCTTCGAGTACCAGATCACGGACAACTCCGCCAACTCGGATGCCAGCCGCAATGGCGCGCGCCACCAGGCTGCTGCTCTCTATGACATGTTCGCCGCGTCCAAAGACGTGACCCGTCCGGTAGGCGAATTCAATCATTCGCGCCTGTTGGTGAGGGGCAACCACGTGGAGCACTGGCTGAACGGCGAGAAGGTGGTGGAAGTCAGCCTGAAGGCCCCCGAAGTAGCGCAGAGCGTGGCTCACCGATGGGGCGAAGCGTCGCCGGTCTACAACCTGCTCGTGAACCAGCCCCGCAAGCGTTGCCAGATCTCGCTGCAAAACCACGACGACGTAGCCTGGTTCAAGAACATCAAGATCCGCCGGTTATAGGGCAGGCGGGACACCGTTGGCCTTCCCCCAGGCACGTAGACGGCGGCTGAATCGCCCTGCTAGCTGATGCGCTTGTGGCCTCGCGAGACACGTACGTCCAGACGGACGCGAGAATGAGTAATCCGAATGAAACCCACTGGGATGTGCTAAGGCCATAAAATGAACCTCTCTCGTCGGCTCGCAGAAACTCGATAAAGAATCGGAATGTGGGATATGCGAACAGGTAGAGGCGCAGACCAGACATGAAGTGCCGTCGCTGGATGCAGGCTACCACCGCGGCAAGAACTAGCAAAAATGCAGCTTCGTAAAGTTGGGTTGGGTGCCGGAAATGCACGCCGAGAAGCCGGCCGTAGCAGCAGCCCGCGAAAAAGCAGCCGACTCGACCAATGCCGTGAGCAACCAAGAGCGGGACAACCGCGCAGTTGAGAGAGCGCAGAAGCTGATCGGGAGAGAGCCAACGCAGGCTGAGCAAAAGGAAGGCGGACCCGCCGCCGAGGAATCCGCCATAGTATGTGAACCCCGCGTAGCCGAGAGGCTGCCGTGTAACAAGGGCGTCGAACATGTGAGCCGCAAGCCATCCGGTCGCAGAGCACAATACGAAAAGAACGTAGGCCCGATCGCGGCTGTCGGAAGTTCGTCGCTCAAGGGCTTGGTCGAGCAGGAACAATCCGGCGATCAATCCGAGCCCATTAAGGACGTTGTAAGGTGAGAGCGTGTAAAACACGGATTTTAAGATCCGCGTGCCTATCTCGCCGCCTCGACGCGAACGATATTTCGGAACTGTTCCTCTGGCGCAACCCATATCATGATCGCGGCAACCAGCAGCATTAATGCTGGCAATATCGCCATGAGGTTCGCCTGGATGAGCAGTGCTGCGAACATGCCGCAGAAGAGAAGGCTAGCAACGCCTCCGACTGTCTTTCCAACCCGCTTCACCAAAGCTCCGACGATGATTGATCCGAAGCTGGCGAGAATAGCCAGCCACTTGAGGGTCTCCATGATGGCCTGCCCGGCAGCGGCATTCGGATCGTTCTGAGCTCCTAGGCTGTGACCTAATCCCGCACAAGCACTGCTACAGGCGGCGGCTGGCAGGCCAAAGATGCCTGCGAGTATCATCAATACCATTGCTCCATTTAACATGTCTTTGTTTTCTCCTCCAACAGATTTCCTGCGCTGGCAACCTACTCAGCACAACGTACTATACCACACAATACGGGTTTAAGGTAAAACACCCATAATTTCTTTTTCTTAACGTTCGCGAAGACTCTGACCATCCATCTGACCGCCATAATCTAATAAGAGTCTGTTATCTTCGGTTATCTATTTCTTCCATATCGAGCGCTTGCTTATCGCGCGGCCTATCCCGACGGCGCTTACAGTTCCGATTGCGGAGCGGGACAATTGTGAAGTGATGGTATCCACATAACCATCGTGTTTTCAATGACGTCTAATAAATACTCCAATGGAGGTCTACATCGGAAGAGCCCAAACTAAGGATAGACAGCATGGTCTGCATCCGGGAGCAGGCCGCTGGAAATACGCAGCCAAACATCGCTATATTCGGTGCTAGGTGATACCATCTGGCGTGTTAGGAGCATAGTCCCCTTGCCAAACAGATATCCAGAACGTTTTAACCCCATCTCAAAGATCCACCCGGGCGACGAAAGCCATTTCAGTAGCGCCAGATGGAATACTGCAACTCGCGCACTCGTTAATATTGCCAGATCCTTCCTCACCGCTTGCGTGATAGGACTCCTTTGCTTTCTTGTGCCAACCCCATCCCAAGCGCAAGGGTTCACGATTACTTCAGTTGCTGGCTGTGATAACTGTGGTTCCCCGTCTACTTGGGGTGACAACGGACCAGCGATCAACGCCATCCTCGCCAGTCCAATGGGCGTGACGAAGGATTTTGCCGGAAACCTCTTCATCGCCGATCAACGTCATAATGTAATTCGCAAAGTATCAACAACTGGCATAATCACCACGTTTGCTGGCTCCGGGTTTGGCTTTTCAGGCGACAAAGGCCCCGCCATCCTCGCTCAGTTCGCCAGCCCTACCAGCGTGGCCGTAGACGCCCTTGGCAACGTTTATGTGTTTGACTATGGGAACAATCGGATACGCAAGATCACCACTGATGGCATGATCGATACATTCGTAGGCGGCGGCAAGGGCTGTAGCGGCCAGACCAATTCAATAGGCGATGGATGCCCCGCTTCTAGCGCTACACTCAGTAGTATTATTGGCGGCGAAATAAAGACGGATGCCGCTGGCAACCTTTACATCGCCGATTATGGCAACGGACGGATTCGGAAAGTGTCTTCGGATGGCATAATCAGGACAGTGGCTGGCAGCGGTCAGTGCTGCACAGTGGGCGACGGAGGCCCAGCAATCAACGCATACCTTAGTGGTGCCGAAAGCGTAGCGCTCGATGTCTCCGGAAACATATACATTTGCTGCGGGAACGGGACCGTTCGCAAGGTATCAACGAATGGCATTATCACAACGGTGGCGGGCAATGGGGGAAGCTCGTTCTCAGGCGATGGAGGTCCGGCTCTCCTCGCCAGCCTTGGTTTCTCTCACCATGTAGCTGTGGATTCTGTCGGCAATCTTTACATCTCCGACCGCGGCAGCGACCGAATACGCCAAGTTACGCTTGATGGAAAGATAAACACCATTGCAGGTGGCGGCACTGGCTGTAGCGGCCAGACCGATTCCGTGGGCGATGGATGTCTCGCAATCAGCGCTAAACTGTCTATGCCCGAAGGGTTAGAAGTAGAAACAGATGGGAGCATTTATGTTTCAGATAACAACAATTCAAGAATTCGATTGTTGAAGCCAAATATTCAAATTGGTGGGGTCGTCAGCGCCAGCGCTTTTGGGCAATTCACTTCGATTGCGCCGGGGTCCTGGATCGAAATCTACGGGTCAGGTCTGGCAATCGGCTCTCGTCTTTGGGCCGGTGCTGACTTCAGCGGGATCAATGCTCCGACTTCTCTTGACGGAACGAGGGTGACGGTTGGTGGTCAAGCGGCATTCATAGACTACATCAGTCCCAATCAGGTTAATGCACAGGTTCCGTCCAACGTAACCACGGGGCCTGTGCAAATGACTCTAACTAGCGGAGGCGTAACGACCCCTCCATATACCGTGACGATCAATTCCAGCCAGCCCGGACTACTTGCTCCGTCATCTTTCCTTGTGAACGGACGACAATATGCTGTCGCATTATTCTCTGACGGCGTAACGTATGTCCTTCCTCCTGGAGCCGTTCCCGGCGTTCCTAACCGTCGTGCAAAACCCGGTGACACCATCAGCTTTTACGGCATCGGGTTTGGTTCGGTCTCTCCGAATATTCCAGCAGGCCAGATCGTGCAACAAAGCAATACATTGACGCAGCCGCTCCAGGTCTTTTTTGGACAGACACCGGCATCACTGTCGTATTCGGGGCTGGCACCAACCGCAGTTGGTCTGTACCAGTTCAATGTCGTTGTACCGAACGTCAGCGCCAGCGATGCCATGCCATTGATCTTCAAGTTGGGCGGCGTGAGCGGGACCCAGACGTTATACGTTTCCGTGCAAAATTGATCGGGCCTTACGGCGATTGAGGTGGACTGGTCCGAGTGGCGATTCGGCAAGCTGTCTTTTCCCGGACACGCCCTCTATGGGGCGAAGCGTCGCCGGTCTACCACCTGCTCGTAAACCAGCCCCGCAAGCGCTGCCAGATCTCGCTGCAAAACCACGACGACGTAGCCTGGTTCAAGAACATCAAGATCCGCCGGCTATAGGGCTCGCTGAGCGGGCCAAGGGCGCTCCACGCGACTTGGCGAAGCGGTTCCCCATCTTCAATAATGGATCATGTCCCCAACCGAAGAACAGATCGTACACGTCAGCGATACAGCTCTGATGGTCGCCGCCTGCCGCGCCATGGAAACGGTGCGTCCGGATGGGCTGGTCCGCGATCCTTTCGCCGGACGCCTGGCCGGCGCGCGCGGGATGGCCATCGCACGAGCGCTACCGGCTGGGAGGTAATGTGCTTCGGCGTGGTGTCCGCAGTCGTTTCCTGGATGATCTGGTCACTCATTCTGTGACGACGCTGGCGATCGAGACCGTGGTCAGCATCGGATGCGGGCTCGACACGCGCCCCTGGCGCCCGGACTTTCCGGCGGCGTTGCGCTGGATCGAGGTCGATTTTCCGGCCATGCTCGACTACAAGGCCGCCGTCATGGCCCCGCAGGAGCCGAAGTGCAGGCTGGAGCGTGTGGCCGCGGACCTGAACGAGGCGTCCGCGCGGGAGGTGGTGTTCGCCGCCGCCGGCAACAATCCCGGCCTGATGATTACCGAAGGGTTTCTCAGCTACCTGCCGGCGGAGACCGTAGATGCGCTGGCTTCCGAGTCCGCTGCCAAGGGCGGCATCCACTACTGGATGCTGGATCTCGCGTCGCCTCAACTGGAGCGCCGCATGGATATGGGTTCCCGTACGGCGCTCCGAAACGTGCAGTCCGCCAATCACCTGAATGGCCTGCAGATACTCGACGCGCTGGGGCCCTTACGCCCCCGCCTTCTTGAACCGCGGCAGCGCCATCAACGCCGCTCCGAACATCAACAGCGAAAGAAACAGCGCGGCCTTCTGCTCCTGGTGCAGATCCTCCATCACCAGGCGATAGGCGCCCACCACCATCGCGGGATAGGTCAGTCGCGACAGTTCCAGGGAGTCCCAGCGCGACCCCGCCCAAGCCAGCAGCAGCGCGGAGCCCACTACAATGCCCGTCCGCAGCGTGGCGCAATATGCGTGACTGGCCATCTCGCCGAAAACCCCGTGGTACAGGGCGGTAAGCAGTCCTGCCGAGATCCCCGCCAGGAGCCACGCAAAGGCGCCGGCGGCGGCCAGCCGGAATACCTGAAAGCCCCACTCGCGCCGGCCGCTGTCATAGTGCACAGCCAGGGCGTAGCACAGCCCCGCAGCCAGCGCGCCGGCGGCGATCGCAACGTCTTTCTCCCCTTGCCAGGTCCCGTCGCCCAGCAGGAACGCGGTCGCCTGCGTGATCGCCCCCGAAGAGACCAATGCCAGCAGAAGGTACAAGCCGCCGTGTACCTGCAGAGTCAACCGGCCGAAGAAGCCCCCGGCCCACATGCACGCGATCGCCGCCACCGACCATGCGGCGTCCGCCGTCGCGCCCACCAGCAGAATGCGGCTTCCCACGATCGCCAGGAGAAAACCGAACGTGGAATACGTGTAGAAGTTTCGGCCGCGCGCGCCACGGCGGTCGAGCAGCGCGAACGAAACCACGTAGCAGGCCACCGCACAGGCCAGCGTGAGGACCGCCATGTCGGGCCCCAACCGCGGGTCCGCGCTGGCCAGCCGCAAACCGCCGCCCACGCTGATCAGGAACGCCAAGCCGCATTGCGCCGTCTCGAAGCCCGTAAACGTGAAGCCCCGGAACAGCGTCCGGATGATGGTGCTCGAAAGGTAAATCCCCAGCAGCGACACCTGCGTCGTAAGCAGCCAGGCGTGGGGAATGGGAGCGTAGGCCGGTGGCAGCCCGCGCTCGTTGGTCACCAACCAAGTCGCCAACACGATCGCAAGATCGGCGGTTGTAGCTGCCAGCCACCGTTCGCTCAGCCAATGGTTCAGGCAGGCCGAGGCTTGCACAGCGGCGGCTATCGCCAGAAACACCAGCGTGAAAGGCAGCACGTCGTGGGTGGCCATCAGCAGGGCCGCGGCCGTTCCCAATCCCGCCAGCGTCGCGATGGTGGCGACAATCAGCAGGTCCTTCCGCCACGAGACCGCCAGGCCGAAAACGGTGAAAAACAGGAGGATGGCGCCGGCCGTCCAGGTGGACACCGCGTGGAACCGCAGCGTGGCTTCCCACAACAAGGGCGCCAGCACCAGCACGGAGGTCAGGCTGTGTAGCGCCGCCTCTAAGCGCAGCGCCGCGGGTGTGCGCGCCGCCCAGACCAGCCACAGGATGGCGTACATCAGCCCGATCGCGACGCCGAGCTGAGGCCCAACGGTTCCCGATTCCGTAATGGCGCGCAGCAGGTACGCGCCCGCCAAGCCAAGCAGTGCGCGGCCTAAGAGAGGAAACAGTGCGGCTGGCGTAGGGTGAGCGCCCGGCTCTCGAAGCCCCTCGCCCTGTTCCAGCTTGGGCAGATCGAGGTCTCCGTTTGCGGGCCGCGCTCCCACGCTCCCGCGTTCCCGCCCCAGCCCCAGCTCCCGCTCAATGCGGGCGATACGCTGCGCCAGCGCGCGGACCTCGCCCTCCAGTCCTTCCCAGTCCGGTTGCGGCATGGCAACCTCCTCAGGCTCTAGTCAGCACTCGCGCTTTGGCGAGCCTGGCTTTCCGGCCACGGCGGCAGTAGCTTCACCAATACCACAAAGATGGCGAATGGCAATAGCATCAACCCGATCGCCGGCAACAGACCCTCGCGCGTCACGAACGCGACCTTGTACGTGGTGTACCCCAGGAAACTCTTCGAGAACAGTTGGCCGCCAATCACCACGTTCCACCGCATGGCGAAGATACCCACCAAAGTCAGGCTGCAGGCCGTCACGTACATCGCCCGCCGCTTCGCCTCGGCAAACTTCCACAACTGATTGGCCGCCAGCAGGGCCAGCGGAATCAGCGTCCCCAGGCCGATCTGCAGAATCACCTGCGACCCCCACAGCCGCGTGTGCACCATGAAGTCCAGGCTGCGGAAGGATTCGTCGGCCTCGTAGGTGCGGTGGATCAGGTCCAGCATCTCCAGCGTGAAATCGATGACGAACGTGTAGAACAGGTACTGGGCGATGGTATCCAGGCATCGCATGTCGATCGCCATCTTCTTCACCTTGGTGGTAACCATATACAGCAGCAGCACCGCCGCGATTCCCGACGTCATCGCCGAAAACAGAAACACGATCGGCATCAGCGGCGTCGACCACCAGGGGTTGGCCTTGATCGAGCCGAAGATGAACCCCACGTACCCGTGCAGCAGGAAGGCCGAGGGAATGCCGATCACCGTCACCGCGTAGCCCACCTTGTCGTCGATCGCGCGGGCCCCCGTGCTGACGTTTTCCGACCCCAGCGTGAGCGCCTTATAAATCAGCCGCGTGATTCCCGTCGTGGACTGCGCCAGGCGCACGATATCCGCGCGGTATTCCAGCCAGATCTCGAGCAGCAGAACCACCGTGAGGTACCACAGGTAAACGAAGCCGAACATCGCCATGGCCGAGGAGCCGTGCGGCGTAAGATACATCTCCATGGACCGCTCCGGATGCCCCAGGTGCAGTTGCAGGGGCAGCGGCGCCACCAGCAGAAACGCCAGCGCCGTCAGCAGCGCCAGACGGTACGTGGGCCGCACGGCCTCCACCTTGAAGACCCGCTCCAGCGAGGCCAGGATGAATGCACCCGCCACCAGGCCGGTGATGTAGGGGTAGAGCACAATCAGCAGGCTCCATTGTAGCTCCACCTCGTTGGGGTACATGAATCCGTCGACGCCAGGTATCATAGCCTCGCTCCCTTACCGCACTGAGCCGTCGAGGTCCTTGTAGTAGACCTTCGCTCCGGTTGCCATGTACGGCTTCAGAACTTGTACTTTGTTGTTGCGCAGAATCTCGTGCACCGGATCTTGCGGGTTCTTGAAGTCCACCAGTTGCCGCGCGCCCGTGGGACAGTTCTCGCAGCAGGCCGTGGTGAGCCCCTGGGTGATGCGGTGGTAGCACAGCATGCACTTGTCCACCGTTTCCGTTTCGGGGTGCAGGTAGCGGCAGCCGTAGGGGCACGCCTGCACGCAGTAGCGGCAGCCCAGGCAGTAGGTCTCGTCCACCAGCACCACGCCATCCGGGCTGACGAACGTCGCGCCCACCGGGCACACCTGCACGCACGGCGAATCGGCGCAATGGTTGCAGAGCTTGGGTACAAAGAAACTCTTCAGGTCCGTGCGCGTGGAAGGCGGGAAGCCGTCCATGGCGCCGTTGGGCGATTCCACGTGAGGCTGCTGGCCCTCTTCCACTTCGTAGCGCTCCACCCAGGTGCGGAAGTATCCCTTGGGCACGCCATTCTCTTTGGAGCACGCGCGCACGCAGTTGCCGCACCCGATGCACCGATCGATGTCGATGATCATCCCCCACCAATGCTCCGCCATCCGGTAGGTCTCGCTGGGAGGAGCGGCTCCGGTGATCTGCTCGAGCGTGGCTCCCACGGACGCCATCACCAGGAGTTTGCCCCCGATGGTGAAAAGGTCTCGCCGGCTGATGTCCATGTTTTGTCGCTCCCCTCAAATGTGCGGATCGTGTGGCTTGTGGCAGGAATTGCAGGCCATTCCGTCGGAGTGCTCGGCAGTCGCCACCTGCGGGAATTGCTTGGGCTTGGCCGCATCCTTCTCATGGCAGCGCCGGCAAAGGTCGGCGACCTCGGGCAGTTTCGGAACATTCGCCGCCGGGTCGTTGGCGTGGTTCGCCAGCGGACCGTGGCAGGCTTCGCAGGCCACATGCGCGTGCTTGCCGCCGATGCGGACCTTGGCCTGGTCGTCATGGCACATCACGCAGGTATCCTGTCCGGCAAAGGCAATCGGCCGTTGGCGGATGGCGTCGAGGGCGCCCGGGCGATAGTGGCCATACTGTCCGAAGGCCTTGGGGATCACCGCACCCCGAACCACAAGGAAGAGGCCGATGCCGGCCAGCAGCACCAGTGCCGGCTGAACCAGATGGACCCAGTCATGAAACAAACGGCGCAAGATTACCCCCCTTTTCCAGGAAATCTGCAGCTATGGTTGGCAGGCGGCGAGGCCGTCCACCCAAAGAGTTCGGTAGAGAGTGAGCAATACACAGACCAAACGGTCTGTATATCCTGAATAACCGAGCGGAGCGGCAATCCGTGGTGAATTCCCACATTTCGCCGTGAATCTCGGTAATCAGGCCTGGGGTAAATCACGCAAGGTGGGGGAAATATGGACACTATTCTGGCCGCCAGCGCCATCCTGTCAGCGATCCGGATGACTCGGGGGATTACACGGACGCCCGGGCCGAAACCGCGCGCCGCAATTCACCGGCCAACAAAAAAGGATCTCCCGCGACGACCCGTGTTCCGAACATCTCCATTGTCGCCCAGTCGGTAACTCCGAGCCAGGGCCAACCGCGGTCCACAATGCGGATCACAATCGGGTGATCGGTGGTCACGTCGCCAGGCCATAGCGGAGGGAACGTCACCGCGATGTTCACTGCGGGACACGGTCCGGCGGACTGCCGGACCAATGCATCGAGGACGATTCGCAGCGCGTGGTTCGGCGCCAGGTCCTCGCGCCGTGTTTCGAAGAAAGGATGAAAGTGGGCGCAGCGCGGGCCGCGAGCGAATGAGCGATGGCCTCCAGATTCTGGACGGAAGGTCGCTCATCTTATGAGAACCCCATCGGCCTTGGGCTCCGTGCGCGGCCAGGGGCTGGCGGCCCGCCACATCTCATCGAAATACTGAAACCGAAGCATGTCGGAAAAGGCCGGGACCTTCGATCCCAGCTTGACTACCGGACGATCCCTGGATCCCCCGCAAGGTCTCATGAACTCGAGGTAAATAATCGCCTCGCCTTCATCATTGGGCGGATCGATAATGAGAATCGTCCAGGGCGGAACGTAGTTGAGTGTGCGGGCTTCGATCCACCCCTTGCAATGACTCAGGCCATTCAGGAACTCCCTCGTATCTTTTCGACGCTCCGCCAGGGCGATCACCTCGTTCGGATAGAACGGCAGCCACTGCGTCCGCAGCGAGATCAGGGAAGCATCTTCGTCCTCAGGATCGACCACCAGGAATTTTACTGGTGCTCCACCACTGGATTGCTGCTCCCCATTTTCCATGTAGTTCTGTACGCCGGGGCATGAGCCAATTTCTCCCTTGAAGTCACGCCACAGATTCACCCCTGACCGCGACAGGACCGAAACTCTCCCCGCACGGGCAAGATCAGTGCGAAGCTCCGGAACGACCTCCTCAAATAGGCGTGGTCCGGAGAAGATGAGCTTCTCGTTGACTGAGAATGTCATGCCGGCCCCACCCGGGTTCCATTTTTGTGAGCAAAACGCCTTCAGAGTCTCGTACGCGCCCACCTTCTTCCAGTCGATAGCTTTCACTTCAGCCAGAAAGCCTGGAATCTTGGTTCCATCTAAATTGACGATAGCGACTTCGCGCTTCTTGCCCAGTGGATCCCGGTGATAGAACGCCTGGGGTTCGAACCGGCCGACCCATTCCGATTCGACAGCGAGCTTGGACCAGAATACAACCACCCGTCGCGATTCCGAAAGAGCCCTCTCGATGACTGGAGACCAATGCGTCCCAGGCTGGATCACTGTATCGATCCAGACCCGAACATTGCCCTCATCTCTCAAGCGTCTTGCCACGTTCTCGACTGTTTCGCTGTCTAGATGGCTATAACAAAGAAAGGCATCGTATATCATAAGTTCTCAATTACCTCCTTACCATGGAATCCTCGCCAGCCGTCAAACGAACTGACTATGCGGCCGCTCCCGATCCTTCAACACCTCGATCATCTCGTTGTAGCGCGACAGGGGATGGGTGCAGTGGGCGATGCACTCAGTCCGGTGCATACGCTCCAGGATCTCCCGCCTTTGCTCGCCGCGCCAGAGGGCCGCAAGATTTTGGCCCGCCGCATAATTCAACCGGCCGAACGACCAACCACCGAGCGCGCGCAGATTACAGCATCCGTACACGACGCCCGCAGCCGTGATTACCGCCAGCAACGGGGAAGCCAGACACCGGCCGGTACGGTGCTCGATGGGCAGCGACCGCGCCACCCGGGCATCGCGGCGGCCGGAAGACTCGGCATCGCCCACCCAGTTCCCGATTTGCACCTCGATCGGTCCTTCATAACGTGCGGCGACCTCTTGCAATCGGCTTCGCACGTGCCGCGCTTCGGCGACCGTCATGGTGGGCACGCGTCCCACTTCCTCAAAGAAAGGCGGCCGCAGCAGAATATAGTCGACACCTAAACGCTCACCCAGCCGGATGGCCTCCTCGCCAAGTTCCACCGTTTGGATATCCATCGCGAAACTCAGGCCGACTACGGGGCTGCGGGTCCGTCGGCGGTTCTCCACGAGCTGCTGAGTCCCTGCCAGTATCGCCGCGAAGTCGTTACTGCGGTGGACGCGTTCATGGCTTTCGGCGGTGGGGCCATCGATGCTGACCCGCACGTACGCGGCGTGGGCGGCCAAAACGTCCGCCCAATCCATCAGGCGCGATCCGTTGGTCACCACTCCGATGGCGAAACCAGCCGCGGCTGCGCGCTCCAGCATGGCGCCAAACTGCGGATGCAGCGTGGGTTCGCCGCCGCCCTTGAAAACCACGCCCTCCACCCGGAAGCCATTGACATCGAAACCCGACAACTCCGAGATCAGACACTCGTACATTTCCGGCGTCATCTGGACAGGTTCGTGGACCGGGTCGACACACCAGCCGCAGGCGTGATTGCAGTACGCCACCGGGTCGATTTCGACGGTCACCGGTGCCACATCCTCGCCGTCGGCGAGTGCCCGCAGCCGATCGATATGATGCAGCACCTTCAGCGGATTGAACTCACGCTCGGAAAGGCCGGTCATCGGAACCCATCCATGCCGGCTCCACCCAAGAGCGCCGACAAGTCCGCCGTCCGGCCCCGCTCGTCGAGCAGGTCTCTGAAACAGTATGGGTCGAGAAACTCCTTGATATCGGCCTCGCCCACCGCCACGCTGCGCTGGTGCTTCAATTCATACCAGGACATGATCTGGCAGGATCCCGAACAGCGCACCTGATAGTGACCGCAGGGATGGCACTTCGCGTTTTTGTAATGCGATAGGTCGCGGAACACCGACCAGCGCCGGCTGTCGCGCCAGATGGTCCGCAGATCGTCGTCGCGGAGGTTGCCGGCGATGAAGACCGCCTTGCCCTCCAGGTCGGTGGAATCCGGAAATGATGCCGGGCTGTAGGAACAACCATAGACGTGTCCGAGCGGGCCGACCACGCAAGCCTCCACGCCGGCCGCGCAGGTCGTCTTTTTCTGCACGATCAGATCGTGCGACGTGGTGGCCTCGGGATCCAGCAGGTCGATCGTGGTCGAGAACGTCACTCCGCGGAACATCTTACGCAGCCGGTTCACTTCGCGAATGAACTCGTAGAAATCCTCCTGGTTGAACATATCCCAGGTCATCTGATGGACCGAGCGCCCGTAAGGACGGAGCGGAATCAGGTTCAGGCTGCTGGCATGGTTGTCGGCTGCTACGCGCGCAACCGCTTCGATGGAGCCCAGGTTGTGGCGCGCCACCACCATGTTCAACCGGATGCGCGTGGAAGGCCCGTTTCCCAGCGCCTTCAAGGTATTGAGGACGCGATCGTAGGTGCCCGCGCCACGAACCGCATCGTTGGTGTCGCGGTCGCCATCCAGCGAGATGATGAACCAATCGATCCCGCAATGCGGCAGCCACTCGAGTTGCTCATCGGTGTATACACCGTTGGTGCCAATCGAAACATAGAAACCGCGCCGGCGTGCATCGGCCACCACGTCCGGAAATCCCGGCACGATGGTGCATTCCCCGCCGGTGTACCGGATTTCGAACACGCCTAGCTCGTAGGCTTGCCGGTTGACATCCAACAGTTCCTGATGAGTCAGCTCGCCGGGTAAAGCATGGCGGGAATTGTTGAAACAACTGCGGCAGGAAAGGTTGCAACTCCGCGTGATCTCGAAGTAGATGCGCTTCGGCGCCACCACTGCATTCGCGGGGAGCGTCTCCGATGGAACGTCGCAGGGCACGTGCCGGACGGCTGCCCATCCGGAAGGCCGGTCAAGCCCATAAGTTCTCAATTGGGAGAGGATGCCGCTGCCGTTGTGGAGCATGTCGGCTCCGGCAAGCCTCCGCAGTTCGGGCCCCTCCAGGAGTCCCTGGGTTTCATGGAGGCACGCCATCAGCCGGTAGCCGGCATCGTTCAACTCGATCGCGCGTCCTTCGGCGCGGATCAGCCAGTATCCGCCATCGCGCTCCTGCCGAATCAGGTGGTCTATCACACAGCATTCCTCCCGGTTTCCATCGCCGCCCAAAAGCAGGTGGGGTCGTGTCCATCCAGGTAACCGGTAGCGAAATACGCGATGGCCGGACAGCCGCCGGCGCAACTCCGCCGATAATGACTACAATCCTGGCAGAGCTCGGATTTCCGATGCTTGCGGAACGGCGCGAAGACCGGCGAATTTCGCCAGACGTCCAGAAGGTCGTCGCGTTGCACGTTGCCTGCGCTGAACTCCTGCTCCGGTGTGACGAAAAACGGACACGGATAAACACCGCCATCGTAGTTAATGTTGATCATGGTGCGCCCGGCTTTGCACGAGCTCATTTGCGATGCTCGCTGGCAGGCGCCGTCGGGAACTGCATCGTCGAGGATGTCAAAATCGATGAGGATCTTAGTCGCGGAGTGCACGCTGCGCAACCGTGCGATCCGCTCGACAACGGTCAGGTATGTCTCGGGGCGGATCATCACGCCGGGAAGTTTGCGGATGGCTCTGCCGATTGGCCGTATGGGCGAGAACTTCACATCCACCCCGATTTCCGCGGCGAGCCGGATGAGCCCCGAGGCGTCGGCGGCGTTGCACTCCCCCAGATGGCACGACATCATCACCGGCCTGCCGGCCGCATGCAGCTCGCGGCAGGAATCGACCGCCCGACGAAACAACCCGTGTCCGCGGATGGCGTCGTTGTTTTCCTCCAGGCCGTCCACGCTCACAAGGAATTGATCGATGGCCGCGGTCTTCAGATATTCGAGGATGTCGCGGGAGTAAACCCCGTGTGTGTTGAGAGCGATGCCCAGCCCACACCCCGCGCACGCGTCCACGACAGCTCGAAAGTCCCGATGGATCGTGGGTTCGCCGCCGCTGAGGCGCACTGAGCGGACGCCCCACGAAGCGGCCTGATCGAAGATTCGTTCCAGTACGGCGAGCGGCAGTTCCGCCACGTTGTCCGGCCCCGAACTGTTGAAGCAGTGCCGGCAGCTCAACTGGCAACGGCCCGTAATCTCAATGCCCACGACCTCCGGAGTTATCGACCACGACGGCTCGACAGGCGGATTCCGAAGGATGGGGAAGAGCCCACTCATTACGAGCCACCCAAGCCCAGCTTGATCTGAAGCAAGTGCTCGTAGCTGTTCTGGTGCCACGCGCTCCCCACCCAATCCCGGCAGCCCGCACAGCACGGCAGCGAGTAGTTGCCCGCCACGTGCTCCTCGCGCATGCGCGCATACCGCGCCGTTTGCCAGATGCCGGCTATGGTGGCCCCGGGCTCGGTCACGTTTCCCAGCACCTCCTCGTCACACTCCGACCAACTGTTGAAGCAGGCCAGCACGTTGCCGCCCGGACCGATCGTGCACCGGTTCCAGAGCTGGGAACAGGCGTGCCGCGCCTCCGGCAGGGAGCCGCACAGGCCGTCCAGCCGATTTCCCCAGCTATGGTATGGACGGTAGATCACCTCGTCGGCGTACTCGCTCCAGAAAGCACGGTGTTGCGCTTTCTCGGATTGAAATAGCGGCTGGTCCACGGCTGAGACGACGAGTTTCGTGGGTGCATGCCGCTGGTCGCGAAGGCGCCGGAACGCGATCACATTCTCGCGCGCCTGTCGATAGTGTCCGTTTCGCATCAGGGGCTCATAGGTCTTGGTGTGCCCGTGGATCGAGCATTCCAACACGTCCAGTCCGGCTTCCAGAATGGCGCGGGCCTTCTCTTCGTGGAGCGAAATGGCATCCGTAAATGCCTGCACCAGCCTCACGCCGGCGCCCTTCGCATATCCCACCAGTTCCGCGAACCGGGGGTGGAGCAGCGGCTCGCCTCGGGCGTGCAGCCGCAGCCACGCGTGCGGATACCGGCCCACCTCGTCGGCCACCCTCGCAAAAACTTCGAACGTCATGTGGCGCCGGGACCCCAATCGGAACTCGGCTCTCACCGATTCGTTTGCGTCTCCATGATTGAGCCGGCCAATCGGGCACGAAATGCAGTGGCTGTCGCAAATTCCGTGGTTCAGGGTCACCTGTACGCAAACCGGGAACCTCTCGTGCTCGGGCGTCGCGAACAGTGCGCTGGCCGAAATTGGTGGAGTCGTCATTGACATCCCTCCCTTCATTTGAAGCCTTGCGACGCGCCTGCCCAGATGCGGCCATCGGCCAATAGTTCGTCGCGAACCCGGTCACGCCACTGGCGCACTTTGTGCTCGTCGAACTCGGCCGTGCGGATCGTGAAGCCGGCGCGGTTATTGCGCCCGATCTGCAGATAATCGGAATAGCTGCGGTCGATATGGGTAATTCCGAACTGCTCCGGATGGTCGTGCAGCGGGGTACCCGGGTACGCGATTAGCGGATAGACCGAGAATTCATCCCAGGGGCAGCTCTTGACCAGGGCCAGAGTCTCCTCGATCGTTTCATCGGTTTCACCCGGAAATCCGACCATCAGAAAAATGCGTGTGCGCAGGCCCGCCTCGTGTGCGTTGGTGAGCGCCGTCCGAATCTGTGCGGGCGTCTGATCCTTGTGCATGGCATGCCGCGAAAGCAGCTTGGGGCTCCCGGATTCGACGCCAAAGCTGGCGTGGATGCATCCGCCAGCTTTCAGGTCGCGCGCCACCGCCGGACTCTGGGCGCACGTGTTGATGCGCGCAAAGCAGCGGTAGACGATCTCCTCGGCGGCCAGGTATGGCGCCAGTTCGGCGACCCGTTTCGGACTGCTGGTGAAGATGTCGTCCTGGAAGCGAAAATGCCGGATGCCGTAGGTCTCCTTGATTTGGCGGATCTCCGCGATAACATTGGCCGGAGATCGATACCGCATGGGCCTGCCGGCGCCCATAATGTTGGAGTTGCAGAAGCTGCACTGGTAAGGGCACCCGCGGCTCGACAGGATACTCATCGAGCGATGGCCGTCCAGTTCGCGGCTGTAGGTTGACAGGACCACCATGTCATAACTCGGAAAGGGGAGGTCATCCAGGGGCTCCGGCGCAGGGCCTTCCATGATTCGTGGAAGATGCCGCCCGTCGCCTGCCGCGCGCAGAATATCCAGGAACGCCAGTTCCCCTTCGCCGGTAACAACGCAATCAAAAGGATCCCGCGCCACATCTGTCGGAAGAGCGCTGGCATGCGGCCCGCCGGCGACCTGCAGCGCCGACGGATTTCGCCGTCTGACAGCCTGCGCCAGTTGCAGGGTGAGAGCGTAATTCACGGTGTAAGTGGAGAAGCCGTAAACATCGAAGCCCGGCGGGATGGCAGCCTCCAAGCCTTCCGGATCGTGAGCCGAGAGGTCGGCGACTTCGACGCGCGCCCCTGCCCCACGCGCCAGCGCCGCCACGTACAAAAGACCCAGCGGCGGCTCCAGACGGTCGTCGTTTACATCCCGGCAGGGAGTATGAACCAGGCAGGCAGAGATGTCGCGAATGGTCGGTAGCGTCGGCGCGCTATCGAAACTCGGAACTGAGGCCATGGGTGGCGTTCGGAGAGCACGAAGCCGTATGGTCCCGCCATTCCACGTGGTTGTCAATCGCGCTTTCGCAACTCAGTCGCAGACTCACGCCAGGCGGGCTGGCCCAAAGTGCCGGGTGTTATGATTCAGAGTCAGTGCCACCCACACATGTGACCACCCTCTCTCTTCTCGCATTGCCCCTGGCAGCTCTGCTTATGGGTTCCCTGGTCTATTCCCTGCTGACCGTGGTGGCAGCGCGCAATTACCTGAAAACGCAGCCGACGCCTCCGCCGAAGGTTCTTCCCCCGATCAGTATCCTGACACCTCTGGCGGGCGTGGACCTGGGGCTGGAGGAGAATCTGCGCTCCTCGTTTCAACAGGATTACCCGGAATTCGAGGTGGTATTCGCTATTCGCCAGGCCGACGATCCGAGTGTGCCAGTGGCCCGCAGGGTCATGTCCGCATTCCCGCGTGTGCCCTCCACCCTGATCGTTGCCGGCGAGCCTGACTGCGCCAATGCCAAGGTATTCAGTCTTGCGCGTATGACGGCCGTGGCGCAATTCGATCTGCTGGTAATGAACGATAGCGACATACGCGCTCCGCGGAATATGCTGCGCACCGTGGCCGCCGAGTTTCAGGACGCGGCTGTTGGCCTGGTGACTTGCCCTTACCGTGCGATCCCCGGCCGGAGTTGGCCATCTAAGCTCGAAGCCCTGCTGATGAACACCCAGTTTCTGGGCGGCGTGCTGGTTGCCCGCATGCTGGAAGGAATGAAATTCGCACTCGGACCATCGCTTATCGTTCGTAGAAGCGCGCTGGAGCGGATAGGGGGTTGGACCAGCCTCAAAGACTTCCTGGCGGAAGACTTCGTCATTGGCAAGTTGATCTCGGAAGCCGGCCATCGCGTGATTCTGTCTTCCTGCGTGGTCGAGCACCATATCGGCAGTTCGGGGATTGCCTCAAACCTCGCGCATCGCATACGCTGGGTGCGAAGCACGCGGCGCTCCCGCCCCAAAGGTTATGTAGGAGAGATCTTCACGAATCCTTTGCCGCTGGCCCTGGCGCTGTGGCTGGTCTTGCCTGCCACTTGGCCGCTGCTCGTCGTGACCGTAGTCTTCCGGGCGTTATCCGTGGCGGCAATCGCCGGATGGGTTCTTCGCGATTCACTGTGCGCCCGGCTCTTCTGGGCACTGCCGTTGCAGGACATACTGGCGTTCTTGATCTGGGTCGCCGGCTTCTTTGGGAACCGGATCACATGGCGGGGCCGCAACTACTACCTGCACCGCGATGGCCGATTCGAGCTCATCGGATAGGGAAACCCGGTTTCGAGCCGGCTGCCGGAGGGGTGTCCGCCACAATTTGCGTTCCGGGCCGTCCCGCTCACTCGACCAGCTCCCGCCGGTTCGGCTTTGCGCAAAGTCGAGGTCATGCGTTGAGCGCTGTGACCAGCCGCAGTTGTGTTAGGAGACCATGGTCGCGACAACCCGCCACTGTCGGCCGAGTCGTCACTCCAGGTGCAAGTTGTTATGATCGCGCAGTGGACACCCTGAGAGTCGCCATCGTCGTTCCGTGCTACAACGAAGGCCGGCGCCTGCCGGTCGTGCAGTTCGAAGAGTTTCTGCAGAACTCTGAGGTCGATTTCTTTTTCGTCGATGACGGCAGCCGCGACAACACTCGGGACGTACTGGAGTCTCTGAAAGCTGCACGGCCGGATCGGGTAACACTCATCCTTCAGGCCGAGAACCGCGGCAAAGCCGAAGCCGTCCGGCACGGGATCTGCTTCGCGATAGAGCGGGAGTTCGAGTATGTCGCCTTTTGGGATGCCGATCTGGCGACCCCGCTGAACCAGTTCCCGAAACTTATGGAAGTTTTCGCGGAGCGGCCGGAAGTCGAGATGGTATTCGGCTCCCGCGTGAAGCTGCTCGGTCGCCACGTGGAGCGAAAAGCCTTGCGCCACTACCTCGGTAGGGTCTTCGCCACTTTCGTTTCGACAATGCTCGGATTACCCATCTACGATACCCAGTGCGGCGCCAAGGTTTTTCGGGTCCGGCCGAATACGCGAGTGCTTTTCGAACGCCCTTTCTTAAGCCGGTGGGTTTTCGACGTTGAGATCGTCGCGCGGTATTTGCGTCAGGTCGGCCGGGCAGCGGCGATGGCCGCGATTTATGAGTTTCCGCTTCACTGCTGGGTGGATATCGGCGGCTCGAAACTCAAGGCCATGGACTTCCTGGTCGCATTCCGGGATGTTCTCCGAATCCGGCGGGCCTACCTGCGGCACAGCGGGAAACGGTAGGATGTACCTAACAACCTGCGCTTCGTACTGGTACAAGTACCGATAGCAACTAAGGGAAAACTCCCGCATAACTGTAGTGTCTATGCTCAAAATCTTACTGTCTCTGGGAATCTGCGCCGGGGTGCTCAGCGCGCAGGAAGTCCCGCCCCTCGACGGTCCGGCCCCCGCCCCGAAGCTCTGGCGGGCCAGCATTACGGCCTTGGCCGTCGCCAATGTCATGGACGTGCATTCCTCCTGGGGAAAGCACGAGCTCAATTCCACACTATCGGGGCCATCTGGCAATTTTGGAAAGGAAGGGGCCTTAATCAAACTCGGCTTTCAAGGTGGGCTCATAGGGTTGGAGTACCTGGTCACTCGCGGCCATCCAACCCGCAAGCTATACCGAGCTCTTTCGGTGATCAACTTCGGAGCGTCGGCGGCCATCGGCGCCACCGCCATCCACAACTACACCATCCCCCAAGTCCGCTAGCAGCGGGTGTGGCTCTCATACTGGACAAATCGCCATGAATGTGCTAAAACAGACTGCCGGATTGTGACTTAATGCAGGAGGTGTGATGCCCAAGATGGTGATTGAGGTTCCGGAGGAGTTTACGGAAGTGGGAAAGGCGATGGCCGAGCATCTGGCGGCCCTGCAGCGGACGGTGTCCCGCCTCGGTGGCGGCAAAGCGGTGGATTATGCGGAAATTGAACAGGCGATGGCAGAAAGTGCGGGGCGGAGGGAGTTGGCAGGACACCGCGCCA